>DASZSK010000124.1:0-22311 GCA_035548735.1 Caulobacterales bacterium
GCCGTCATTGATCAGGGTCAAATCCAGTCGGGATTTCGGCGCGGCTCAAACCCGCACGCGGCGTCCATTTGGAAGCGTGTCACCCTTATGACCGCGCACTGCGCGGCTTCGGGAAGGATGCGCACAATGGACATCGGAGACTGGAAATCCGTCGCGGGCATGGCGGAGACGTATCGCAAGGCGCGTGAACTCGGGTTGGAGACCAATATCGCCGAGCTGGAAGCGTTCGGCTTCACCATTATCCCGCCGGAAAAGAACGGCGCTCCCAAGGATTTCGCGGCGCGCCTCTATGAGAAGGTGCTGGAGATCGCCCGCAACGAGGATGAGCTCGCCGTCGAACTCAACACGCATAGCGACGCTGAGAAGCCCGCCTACGGGCGCCAGATTTTCCACCTGCTTGAGCGCGATCCGACGTTCATCGACGCGCTGATGAATCCCGTGGTGCGGACCATGGGCGCCTATCTGACCGGCCAGAGTTATCGGCTCTTCTCCATGGTGGCGTTCTACAAGGACGGGCCGGCGCGCTCGACCGGCATGCATTGCGATTGCGTCGGCGTGCCGCCGCCGCTGCCGGTCTATTCGACCATGTGCAATGTGAGTTGGATTTTGACGCCGTATCGCGAAGAGACGGGAACGCTCGGCATGGTGCCGGGCAGCCATCGTCTCTGCCGCCATCCGACGCAGTTCGAGCAGCCTAAATTCATGGGCGGGCAGATGGACAACGACATGGTCGCGCCGGTGCGCGCCGAACCCGGATCGCTGGTGGTCTTCCCCGGCAACACCTGGCACTGCACCTATCCGAAGACGACGCCGGACGTGCGCGCTCACATCGTGACGGCCTTCGGCAGAAATTTTGTCGCCGCCGGCGAGGATTATTCGGACATCCCGGAAAACGCGATCGCGCATGGCGGTCCGGAATTCGCGCGCCTGCTCGGCCGCAAGAACTGGCAGGGCTATGGCCGCTCTGGCCCGAAGTTGGAGAATATCGGCATGGTGCGTCCGGCGTACCAGACGCAGTACGGCTGAGAAATTCGGCGCGGTCGATCGCAAGATCGGCCGCGCCGCCCGCAGCCTAAGGTCGGCCGACGCTCACATAGGTAAAGCCGTGTGAAGTCATTTCCGCCGGATTGTAGATGTTGCGCAGGTCGACGACGATCGGCGCCTTGAGCGAGGCTTTGACGCGCGCCAGATCGAGTGCGCGGAACTGGTTCCACTCGGTGATGATCGCCACTGCGTCGGCGCCGTCGATGCACTCATAGGGCCCGCCTGCAAACGCGACGTCTTTCAGAAGCACCTTGGCTTCCTTCATGCCTTCGGGATCGAACGCGCGCACGATTGCGCCTTCGGCTTGCAGCGCGGGGATGATGTCGAGCGCGGGCGCATCGCGCATGTCGTCGGTGTTGGGCTTGAAGGTGAGCCCCAGGATCGCGACCGTCTTGCCTTTCACGTTGCCGCCCATCGCTTCCATGATCTTGTGCGCCATGGCCTGCTTGCGCGCCGAATTCACGCGCACGGTGGTTTCGATCAGTTCGATCGGCGCACCGCTATCGCGCGCCGTTTTCATCAGAGCCAACGTGTCTTTCGGAAAGCACGAGCCGCCATAGCCCGGGCCGGCGTGCAGGAATTTGCCGCCGATACGCTTATCGAGGCCGATGCCCTTGGCCACTTCCTGCACATTCGCGCCCACCGCGTCGCAGAGGTCCGCGACTTCGTTGATGAAGGTGATCTTCATCGCCAGGAAGGCGTTGGCCGCGTACTTGATCAGCTCCGAGGTGCGCCGCGTGGTGAACACGATCGGCGTTTCGTTCAAATAGAGCGGGCGATAAAGCTCGCGCATCAGATCGCGCGCGCGCTGATCGTCCGTGCCGACGACGACGCGATCGGGACGCTTGAAGTCGTCGATCGCCGCACCTTCACGCAGGAATTCCGGATTGGAGACGACGGCGAAATCTGCGTCCGGCCGGCGCTTCTTGATGATGGCTTCCACCTCGTCCCCGGTGCCGACCGGCACCGTCGATTTGGTGACGACGACGGTATAGTCCTGCATCACGTCGGCGATGCCCTCGGCGGCCGCGTACACATAGGAGAGGTCGGCATGCCCGTCGCCGCGGCGCGAGGGCGTGCCCACGGCGATGAACACCGCATCGGCCTGGCGGATCGCCTCGTTCGGGTCGGTGGTGAAGAAGAGGCGCCCTTCGCGCACGTTTTGCGCCACGAGATCCTCAAGCCCCGGCTCGAAGATCGGGATTTCCCCCTTCTGCAGGCGTTCAATCTTCGAGGCGTCTTTGTCGACGCAGGTGACGATGTGGCCGAAATCGGCGAAGCAGGCGCCCGAGACAAGGCCCACATAGCCCGTGCCAATCATGGTGACGCGCATCGATTAGATTTCCTGATTGTAGGCGCCGACTTCCGGGAAGCTGGCGAGGCGGGGTTTCACTTCGTCACGGAAAAGCGCGCGCATGTCATCGTCGCTCGACATGCTTTCGACGACGGTGACGAGTTCGGGCTTGTTCGAAGAAGCGCGCACCAAGAGCCAAGAGCCGTCGTCCAGGGTAACGCGCGCGCCGTTCACCGTGTTCACGTCGCGGATGCCGCGGCCGAGGATTTTCGCGCCGTCCTTGGCGAGCTTCTCGTACTGCGCCACCACCTGGTCGACGATGCCGTACTTCTTTTCGTCATCGCAGTGCGGCGACATGGTGAGCGATGTGTATGTTTTGGGCAGCGCGTCTTTCAGGTCGGACAGCTTCTTGTCCGGATTGCGGTCGAGCATGGCGAGCACCATCGAGGCCGCGACCAGCCCGTCGTCATAGCCATAGCCAAGCGGCGGGCGGAAGAAGAAGTGCCCGGACTTTTCAAAGCCCGCGAGCGCGCCCAGTTCGGTGGTGCGGCGCTTGATGTAGGAGTGGCCGGTCTTCCAGTAATCGACCCTGACGCCGTTCGCCTTCAGCACCGGATCGATCATGTAGGCGCCGGTGGATTTCACGTCGGCGACAAACACCGCGTTCTTGTGCGTGTTGGAGAGATCGCGCGCCAGCATCAGCCCGATCTTGTCGGCGAAGATTTCATCGCCCTCGTTGTCGACAACGCCACAGCGGTCGCCATCGCCGTCGAAGCCGAGCGCCAGATCGGCGCCGTGCTCGCGCACCGCATGCGCCATGTCGTGCAGCATTTCGGCGTCTTCGGGATTGGCGTTGTAATGCGGGAACGTCCAATCGAGCTTGGTATGTAGATCGATGACCTCCGCGCCCATGCGCTTCAGGACCTCCGGCGCAAACGCTCCGGACGTGCCGTTGCCGGTGGCGCAGATCACCTTGATCTTGCGCTTCAGTTGCACGCGCTTGGCGACGTCGTCGATGTGGCGCTCGCGCATGCCGTCGATGCGCACGTAAGAACCGCCGGCGCGCGGTTTGAAGCGGCCATTGAGCACAATCTCTTTGAGCGCGCCCATTTCGTCCGGCCCGAAAGTGAGCGGCTTGTTCGCGCCCATCTTGACGCCGGTCCAGCCATTCTCGTTATGCGACGCGGTAACCATGGCGACGCACGGAATGTCGAGCGCGAATTGCGCGAAGTACGCGGTCGGAGAGAGCGCAAGGCCGATATCGTTCACTTCGAGGCCGGCCTGCATCAAGCCGAGCGTTAACGCCTGTTTGATGGATTGCGAATAGAAGCGATAATCGTGGCCGGTGACGATCCGCGGCGCGACGCCCATTTCGTGGATCAGCGTGCCGAGGCCGAGCCCCAGCGCCTGCACGCCAAGAAGGTTAAGTTCCGGCGCCTTCTTCGTTCCCGGAATCCCAAACCACCAGCGCGCATCATATTCGCGAAAGCCCGTCGGCTTAACCAAAGGCAGCGTTTCGAATTCCGCACTGTTTTGGGGAATGTCTGCGCGCGGTTGAGGCAACATGAGCGAAGTCCGTTCAAGAAGGCGCCGTTGTTTGAGCGATGGCGCGCGAAGATGCAATCATCCGCCTGCCGCAGGCGAATTTGGAACCGCACGGATGCGCACGATTTCGACACCGTAGGCTTGATCTTGCGCTGAACTCATCGCGCGCAAGCCGATTGCTTCCACGTTCGCACTCGCCGGCAGTTGAAAACGCACGGTTCCGGACTGAGGCGCGATCGGTTGTGTCACCCAATCGGCGGGGCCGATGCCTTGCAGACTGACCGCAAGGCCGGTGGCCGCATTCACCGGTACAGGGCGATACGTCACTTCAAGCGTCACGGGCCGATCCTGCAGCAGCGCAGCCGTCTGGGGCGTAAGCAGGATGCGCACGCCTTGTTCCGCCGGGCTTGGGGATGGCTGGTTCGGCAAAACCGCAATGCGCAAAGTCTGGGCATGGCCCCACACGTCGCGGCCCACGGTCATGTTCTGATCCGGACTGGGATCGGGGGTGTCGAACGCGGCCCCCTGGATAAGGACCGCGCCGCTCTGCACGAGCCCGGCCTGTGCTGCGGGCGGCTTCGGCCAAAGCTGCGGGGCAAGGCTCGCAACGATGCATCCCGCCGCGAGCAGCAGCACGAGGGGGTAAAAAACGAGGGGGTGGAACAGCCAATTCCGCATCGACGCGGGTTTAGCCTCTGGCGCGAACCTTCGCCAGCGCAAGGGTCCCGCTTTGGATTTTGTATGACATATTTGGCGCTCTCGGTTAGGAGGCAACGTCAAGGGGGGAGTCATGCGGGTGCGCGGACTGGCTTTTGTCGCGATCTTGTTCACCGCATTGTACGGCACAGCTTCGGCGCGGCCCGCGTCCGCCCCGCCCATGGGCTGGAACAGCTGGGACGCCTACGGCACCAGCCTCACTGAGGAGAGCTTCAAGGCCAACGCCCAGGTTGTCGCCGGCTTGCACCGCTATGGCTGGACCTACGTCACGGTCGACTGGGGCTGGTTCATGCGCAACCCGTTCGGTTCCAACGCCGAGGAACGCCAGTATCTCATCGACGGCAACGGCCTACTGATGCCCGACCCCGCGCACTTTCCCTCCGCCGCTGACGGACGCGGTTTCCGCACGCTGGCGGATTGGGTGCATGCGCGCGGCCTCAAGTTTGGCGTCCATATCATCCGCGGCATTCCGAAGTCGGTGGTGCGCGACAATCTTCCGATCGCCAATTCCGCATTCCACGCCGCTGATGCAGCGGACACGTCGGACACTTGCCCGTGGGATGATGCGAATTATGGCGTGCGCGATAACCAAGCGGGGCAAGCCTATTACGATTCCGAGATGCGCTTGCTGGCGTCCTGGGGCGTTGATTTCGTCAAAGTCGATTGCATTTCCGATCACCCGTACAAAGGCGCGGAAATCCGCATGGTCTCCGAAGCCATCCGCCGCAGCGGCCGCGACATGGTGCTGAGCCTCTCGCCGGGTCCGACCAACATTTCGCACGCCGATGAAGTCAAGCAAGCCGCTACCATGTGGCGCATCGCCGACGATTTCTGGGACGGCTGGGAGTTTCCGCACGCGCACCCGACCGACACATTCCCGATGGGCGTGCGCGGCATGCTCGACCTGCTGGCGCAATGGAATCCTCACGCCGGCGATGGCCGCTGGCCCGACGCCGACATGCTGCCGATCGGCAGCCTCACGCCGCATCCCGGCTGGCGCGAGGCCCGCGCATCGCGCCTCACGCCCGATGAGACCCGCAGCACGTTCACGATGTGGGCGATCGCGCGCTCGCCTCTCATTCTCGGCGCCAACCTCACCGTGCTCGACGCTGAAACGCGCGCGATCATCACCCAACGTGAAGTCATCGCGCTCAATCAGCGCGCCGGTGAAAGCCACCCGGTCACAACGCTGCCCGCCGGTTTCGAAAACGCGCGCGTATGGACCTCGACCCCACGCGGCGCTCGTCGCCCTGACACGGTGGCCATTGTCAACGTGGCGGATACCCCGCTCGATGCGACGGCGTCCTGGTCAAGCCTGGGGCTGGGCGAGGGGCCGCGACGGGCGCGCGAGATCTGGACTGTGGCGCGGCTGCCGCGTTCGGAAACGCTTCATGTCACAATCGCCCCGCACGCGGTCGCGCTCTTCCACGTGAACTGATCTGCGCGGCGTGCGTGCTTGACGTGCGATGCGGTCTCGGGGAGCAAGGCGCGCCATGACCTTTCTCGCACTGCTTCGCCACGGCCAGAGCCAGTGGAACCTCGAAAACCGCTTCACCGGCTGGGTGGACGTCGACCTGACGGCCGAAGGGGAGGCGCAGGCGCGCCTCGGCGGGAGGCTTCTGGGCGAAAGCGGCGTGGCTTTCGACAAAATGTTCACCTCGGTGCTGACCCGGGCAATCCGCACCGGCAATCTGGCGCTCGACGCCGCCGGCCTTTCCTGGCTGCCCGTGACCAAAGATTGGCGGCTCAACGAGCGCCATTACGGGGCGCTGACCGGCCTGAACAAGGCCGAGACGGCCGCCAAGCACGGCGCCGAGCAGGTGCATATCTGGCGGCGGTCCTATGACGTCCCGCCGCCGCCGCTCGAGCCGGGCGGCCAATACGATTTCTCCAGAGACCGGCGTTATGCCGGCATCGACCTGCCGCAGACGGAATCGCTCAAGACGACGCTGGTGCGCGTGATGCCCTATTGGGCGGACGCCATCGCTCCGGATCTCAGGGCCGGCCGGAACCTCATCATCGCCGCCCACGGCAATTCGCTGCGGGCCATTTTCAAGCATCTCTATGCGCTGTCGGACGAGGCCATCATCGGCGTCGAGATTCCGACCGGCAACCCGTTGCTGATCGAACTGGATCAACAGCTTAAGCCGATCGCGGCGTCCTACCTCGATCCGAAGCGCGCGGAAAAGCTGCCGTCCCCAGGCGCCTGAACAAACGAGGCTCAGCGCCCCTTGTCCGACGGCCCTTGTTCGGGCATAAGGCCGGCCTTAATTTCGGCCGACGGCGCGAAGAAATCCTGTCCCGGCCGTCCGTTTCCATGTCTGGACGCCTATATCTGGGCTTGGGACGCACGGGGCGCGGGATTAGGAGTTTAGCTCAGCTGGTAGAGCATCGGTCTCCAAAACCGAGGGTCGGGGGTTCGAGTCCCTCAACTCCTGCCACGCCCGGCAGGTCGATGGGCGTTTCTAGCGGTCGTTGAAAAGAACAAGTATCGAAGATGGCGATGGACACGGCGGATCAAGAAGTAGAACCAAGACGACGCGGCGGTCCGCTGACCTTCATGCGCGAGGTGCGCGCCGAGGGCCGCAAGGTCACCTGGGCGACCCGTCAGGAAGTGCTGATCTCCACCATCATGGTGCTGGTCATGGGCACGGTCGCCGGCATCTTCTTCTTCCTCGTCGACTTCCTTTTGAGCAACGGCATCAATTGGTTGCTCCACACGTTCGCTAGGTAACACGCCATGAGCCTCACCGAGGGGTCAGTAAATTCGAAAGCGCGTTGGTACATCGTCCACGCCTATTCGAACTTCGAGCAAAAGGTCGCCGAGGCGATCCGCGAGCAGGCGCAGCGCCAGGGCCTCGAAGACAAGTTCGAAGACATCCAGGTGCCGACGGAAGAGGTCACCGAAGTCGTGCGCGGCGCCAAGAAAGTGCGTCAGCAGCGCCACTTCCCCGGCTATGTGCTGGTGAAGATGGAGATGACCGACGACGCCTATCACCTCGTCAAGAACACGCCGAAGGTGACGGGCTTTCTGGGCGCGCAAAACAAGCCGCAGCCGGTCAGCGACAAGGAAGTCCAGCGCATTCTGGGGCATGTCGCCGAGCAGGGCGCGCAGAAGCCGCGTCAGCTCATCCATTACGAGATCGGCGAGCGCGTGCGCGTTTCGGACGGTCCGTTCCAGAGCTTCGAAGGCATGATTTCGGAGGTCGATGAAGAGCGCGGACGTCTGAAGGTCGCGGTCATGATCTTCGGCCGCGAAACGCCAGTCGATCTCGAATACGGCCAGGTCGAAAAGATCCGCTAAACCGATGCGGCGCCGCGTTCTTCTGGGAGCGCTGGCGGTTATCGTCGCTGCACTCGCCGCCCTGGCTCTCTCGCCGGCGCTGCGCGAGGATGCTTGGTCACTCGCGCTCCGCGACAACGCGCCAGTCGCGCCGTTTCAGATTGCGCCTGGGCTCGATTATGTCGGGTCATCCGACATCGGCGTGTATGCGCTGACGACGCGCGACGGCATCATATTGATCGACGCCGGCTACGAGAGCACCGCTGCGCGCATTCCCGCCAACCTGCGCGCGCTCGGCCTCGATCCCGCGAACGTGCGCATCATCCTCAACACGCATGCGCATTTCGATCACGCGGCGGGAATTGCGGCCATGCAGCGGCTCACAGGCGCGCAAGTCTATGCGAGTCCCGGCGATGCGCCGGAATTGCGGTGCGGCGGGCGCGGTAATTTCTTTCTCGGCGATTGGATGACCTTTCCGCTCGTGCGCGTGGATCATGTGTTGCATGACGGCGAGCAGGTGCGCCTCGGCGAGCGCGTATTGACGGCGCATTTCACGCCCGGCCATACCAAGGGCTGCACGTCATGGACGTTTCCAATCGTTGTCGACGGTCAGGAGCGCCAGGCGCTCATCATCTGCAGTCTCAGCACGCTGCGCTATCGCCTCGTCGACAATCGCGATTATCCCAACATCGCAGCGGATTACGAGCACACTTATTCTGTGCTGCATCATCTGCCGTGCGAGGTGTTTCTCGGCGCGCACGCCAAATGGTTCGACATGGACCGGAAGCGTCGCGCACTCGCCGCCGGCCGTTCGCCCAATCCATTTGTCGATCCCATCGGCTGCCGGACCCACATCGATACGCGCGAAGCCGCCTTTTTCCGCGAGTTGGAGCGCCAAGGCGGCCACCCGCCGAGCCCCTGGCCGTAAGCTGAGGCTTGCGGCCCACCGCAGGTGGGGTATTTGTCAGACAAACAAAAGGGGAGGCGGGGATGCGGATGATGTTTGCCGGCTTATTGGCGGCGGCCTTGTCCTTGGCTGCTTGCAATCAGGCCGCCACGACGACCGCGTCGACCTCGGCGTCCCATGTTCAGCAGGCGGTGTTTGGGCGCACGCCCGACGGCCGTGAAATCGACGTCTTCACGCTCACCAACGCTCACGGCGTCGAGGTGAAGCTGATGAATTATGGCGCGGCGATCACCTCGCTGAAAACGCCCGACCGCGAAGGTCATTTCGGCCAGATCGTCCTGGGTTTTGATACGCTCGATCCCTATCTCGCCGGCGTGCCCTATTTCGGCGCAGTGGTCGGGCGATACGGCAACCGCATTGCGCGCGGCCATTTCACGCTGGACGGTCACACCTACACGCTCGCCACCAACAACGCGCCGAACCATTTGCATGGCGGCGATCGCGGCTTCGACAAGCGCGTCTGGGACGCGCGCTCGTTCGAGGACGAGAAGGGGCCCGGGGTCGCCTTCACCTATGTCAGCGCCGACGGCGAAGAAGGCTATCCAGGCCAGCTCACCGCGCGCGTGACTTATCAGCTTGGCGCCGACGACACGCTGACGATTTCCTATGAGGCGACGACGACCAAGCCGACGCCGGTCAATCTCACCAATCACGCCTATTTCAATCTTTCCGGCGACGCGCAGCGCGACATCCTCGGTGAGCAGCTTACGATCAACGCCGATCGCTTCACGCCGGTGGACGATACGCTGATCCCGACTGGCGAACTGAAAGCGGTGGCCAATACGCCGTTCGATTTCCGCCAGCCGACTGCGATCGGCGCGCGCATCGAAGCGGACGACGCCCAGCTCAAGGCGGGCCACGGCTACGACCACAATTGGGTGCTCAACCAGGCGCAACCGGCTCAGATGACCGATGCCGCCGAACTCTACGATCCGCAAAGCGGGCGCGTGCTGCAAATCCGCACGACGGAGCCCGGCATTCAGTTCTATTCCGGCAATTTCCTCGATGGCTCGCTCAACGGACGAGGCGTGACGTTCGCGCATCGCTGGGCGCTTTGTCTGGAAACGCAACACTTCCCGGATTCACCGAACCACCCGAATTTCCCTTCAACGATTTTACGCCCGGGCGAGACGTATCGGTCGCAAACGGTGCTGACTTTCTCGACGCATTAGCGGGCGCTTAGTCCGCCGCTCTCCAGGTAGCGAATTGCGACGAGCACGTGCGTGCGCACGCCGAGAGGCAGCACGGCCTCGTTCGGATTGAACGCGGGCGAGTGGTTGGGCGGGGAGGTCGCCGGATCGACGCCATCGGCGCTGGCGCCCAGATGCACGAAGAGACCCGGAATGTGCTGCTGATAGTAAGAGAAATCCTCTGACACCATGACGGGCGCATGCGCCGGATCGACTTTGTCCACGCCGCCCGCGGCCTCCTGCAATGCCGGTAGCGCCCAGGCGCTCAGGCGTGGATCGTTGGTGGTGACGGGGCCGTGCGAAATGAATTGCACGTCGGCGGTCGCACCATAATTTGCCGCGAGCCCTTGGACGGTTTGGCTGATGCGCTGCTGCATGGCGCGCCGCTGATCGGCGTCGAACGTGCGCAGCGTCCCGAGCATCGAGACATCTTTCGGGATGATGTTCCAGCGATTGCCGCCATTGATGGCGGTGACTGAAAGTACGGTCGGCGTGCGGGTCACGTCGACATCGCGCGCCGCCAGCGTGTTAAGTTCGGAAACGATCGCCGACGAGAGCGAAATCGTGTCGACCCCAAGCCACGGCCAGGCGCCATGGGTCTGCTTGCCATGCAGATCGATGTGCATTTCGTCCGCGCCGGCCATGAAGCCGTTGGGGCGATAGAAGATCGTGCCCGGGACGCCCGGCACCACATGCAGCCCGAAGATCGCGGACGGCGCGGGGTTGGCGAGCGCGCCTTGTTCGATCATGACGTCGGCGCCGCCGCGTTCGCCCGCGGGCGGACCTTCCTCCGCCGGTTGGAAGATGAAGACGATCGTCCCAGGCAGGCGCTCGCGCATGCCCGCGAGCACGTTGGCCGCGCCCAAGAGCATGGCGATGTGCATGTCATGGCCGCAGGCATGCGCGACATGCACGGTCGCGCCATTGTACTCGGCTGTGACGTGCGACTCGAACGGCAGGCCGGTCGCTTCTTCGACGGGCAGCGCATCCAGCTCCGAGCGTAGCGCGATCACCGGCCCCGGCCGACCGCCGTGGAGTACGCCGACGACGCCCGTACGCGCCACGCCCGTGCGCACGTCCATGTGCAGCCGGCGCAGCTCGCCAGCCACGAGAGCGGCGGTGCGCGTTTCGCGATTGCCCAGTTCGGGATGCTGGTGAATGTCGCGCCGCCAGGCGACCACGCGCGGCATGACGCTTTGCATCGCGGCGTTCACGTCGGCGTCGGTGATCTGCGCGCGAGCAGGGGCGACCATGAGCGCCGCTGTCGCAAAGACGAGGGCAAAAAGTCCGATCCGCATCCGAAGCTCCATTTCGGGAGCATGCGGGAAGCCGACTGGTTTGGGCAAGCGCCGTGCGATCAGTCGCGATCGTCGCCCATGCTCATCACGGCGATGCCCATTTGCGCGCTGGCGAAGGTGAGCCCGCTGAAGAACCACAAGAGCGCAACCACCCATCCGGCGTGGGTTTCGAGGATGAGCGTGCGCAAGCCGGCTGCATCGAACGCCATCAGGATCGCCACGAACGCCGAGGCCAGCGCGAAACCGATGATGGTGTGCACCACAAACAGCCGAACGAGCGGATGCTCGCCAAAGAAGCTCTTAGAGCGCGCGGGCATGAGGGTTGAATTCAACGCCCGCGCCGATGTTCCGGCAAGCGCGCCGCTTATCTCAATGCGGCGGCCGTTGTGAAAGGTTGATCCGTCGCACTTCGCTTATGCGGCCCTCCGCGGCCGAACCCTCCACCAACTCGGTTCCCATCAGCGCGAACACGCGGCCATTGGTGAAGATGGGACGCGTATTGCCGTACCAGTCGACGCACGAAACCTCGCACACATAAGAGGGGTCCTGCGCGTGCTCGTTGGCGTTGATTTCACCCAGCGCGCGCAGCCGGCCGCCGCCTTCCAGCGAAAGGAAACTGATGTCGGATGCTCGGCTGCGAAACCACCAGCGGCCGCTCTGCCATTCGCCGTACACGGTGGGCAGGCCCATAACCCCGGTCTCGTCCGGGCCGACATGACTGTTGAAGGCGTGCGAGCGGCCTTCGGATTCGTAGCGATGCGTCAGCAGCTCGGTCGAGGCGATGCGCGGCGCGGCGGAAAGATCGAGCACGGAGACGCTCAGTCCTTCGTCGCTATGGTAGCCTGTGAGCACCGCGTTGCTCCCTAAGCGGTCGACGCGCAGCACGTTGTGCGGCGCTTGAACCGTGACCGCTGCTGATGGGTTTGCGACAGGCAGCGCGATCACCGACGACGACAAAGTCCGCCCGTGCGGCGGGTAGGATGACCAGCTCTGCCGCTGGCCGTAGATCACGTAATTCTCAGTGAATCGCTCTTCGACTTCACCTCCGGCCAGGCTTGGCGCGTCGTGATAGCGGGCCTCAGGCGCCGCCCGCAGCGTGTCCGAAAACGCGCTCAGCGGCGCACTGAAATATTTGAACGTGATGCGTTGATCATTGTGGCAGCGCGCATAATTCCACATCAGCAGACCGCGGAATTCGCTATCGGTCGAATCCAGTCCCATCTGGTCGCGGGGGGCGCCGCGCACGCCCATTACGCTCGGCGTTCCCGTAAAGGGTATGCGATAGAGCACGCCGGGCGAACCCGCTTGAAAGCGCTGCGCCGCCGCGGGATCGCAGCCGTTGACGCCGCGCGCGGATTGCTCGGTCAGCCAAAGATAAGTCGCCGTGGGCGAAACATAGAATTCGCGGCTCGACGGGCCGATAAACGCCACAGCGGTGCAGTTCAGCTCATCGCCGGCCGCCGGCGAACCGAGCGGACACGTCGAGATCGCGTGGACCGTCGGATCGTTCGTCTGCATTAGCGGCTTGTAGATATCGCGCGCATCATAGAGCTGCGTCGGCTTGGCGAAGATCGGATGCGCTTCGCTGCCGCCGACCCAGCGGCGCACCACCGGCCATTGGAAGGCGTCGGCGTAGGCGAGGGAGCGGATGCTGAGCGGCGAGTAGATCACAAGCTTATCGTCGACGAGTCGCGTCGCATAATTCTCGACGTCGTAATAATCGTTCGACGTCATGTAGTACGCGCCTTCGCGCGTCAGTCGGCCTTCGGGCGATAGCGAGAACACGTTGATCTCGCTCGCGGCCAATCCGTAATTGTATCCGGTGACGACGACGCGGTTCCGATACACCAGCATTTCGTCATACCACGTGCCGGTGCGCGCATTGCGATAGACGTTGACGCGATCGACGAAGGCGAGGCCGGCTTGGTCGTGCGGGCGGATGTCAATGGTGAACAGCCGCCCATCCTGCAGCACGATCAGGAAGTGGCCGATCTGCTTGACGATGTCGCCTTCGTCGACGCCATGCGTCTGCACGTTGGTGATGGTCTCCGCGGCGCTGGTGGCTTCGCCTTGGACGCGTTGCACGGACTCCGTGACGTTAGTGTCGGGAAATGAGCCGAGATCGTTGGACTGAATATTGGATCCCGTCACGACGACGCTTTCGGCGGCGCCGGGCACAGGCCCAGCTGAGACTGCCGGGGGCGGAGGCGGCGGAGGCGGAGGTGGCGGCGCCGGGGCAGGAAGGGAATCGGCGCCAGGTTGAAGCGTCGGGTAATGCGCCTGCTGTTTGACGCCCGTCACGCGTTGGACATAGCGGCGGAACTCCGCCTCGCTCTGAAAGCGCTCAAGCCGGCTGACCACCGTCGGATCGCGTGGCGCGGGCGGCGCCGCCCCCGGCGTCGCGCAGCTCAAAACCAGGGCCGCCGAAAGCACCGTCAGCGCGCGCAGTCTCATCTGTGATCCTCCCCACCTCGACTCTAACTGAGCATGGCGGGGGGCGGAGCTACAACAGCGTGAGCGTGTGTCACGTGGGCGTGACTACAAATCCGAGCGCCGACGGAAGATGTGATAGCGGAAGCGCTGCTCGCGGCCGGCCGGCGTCAAATGCACTTCGCCGTGCGTCTCCAGAAGCGCGAAGCCTTTGCCCAGCAGCGCGGACAGACTTTCCGCGTCGTGCTGGATGATGTCGAGCCCGCTGCATTGCGACGGCCCGCCAGGCGCGAACCCGGCGATGATGGCGACACCCTCGCATTTGAGCGCCGCATGCAGTGCTTGCGCGTACGCGGCTTGTTCGTCTGCCGCGGTCAGGAAATGCAATGCAGCGCGGTCGTGCCACAGATCGAAGCGACGCTGCGGCCGCCAATCCGTGACGTCGCCAGCGATCCACGCCACGCCATTGCTTCGCTCGCCCAACCGCGATCGAGAGCGCCCAAGCGCTGCTTCCGAAATGTCGAGCACGCTCACATCGCTGTAGCCTTCGCTGAGAAGGTGATCGGCGAATGTCGCGTCGCCGCCGCCAATATCCACGATCGCCGCGTCCTTCGCGATCGCAGCGCGGTGAATGAGCTTAAGCGACATCTCCGGGCAGGCTTGGAACCAGCTCGCGTCCTGCGTCGCTTTGGTTTGATAGACCGCGTCCCAATACGCGCGGCGATCCCCGCTCATATCCCCACTCCGCTAGCGTACGCTTGAGATAGGAACGCGATTGCCGGATTGAACCGGCGCGGCGCCGTCGGCGGACGATTTTCGCGTCGCAGCGGCGAAACGGGCGTAATAGTCCGGGTGTTCGCTGCCCATGAGGCGGTCCCACCAGGTGAAGTAGAGCCCGTAATTCCAGCCAGCCTGCGCGTGGTGCAGGTCATGATGCGTGACCGTGGTCAGAAAATCGAACAGCGGTCGGCCGTCGCGACGCGCGGGAAACAGCTCGTAGCCGGAATGGCCGATCGTGTTGCGCACGATCTGATGCAGCATGAACAGGCCGACCACGGGCCAAGGCGTCGGCACGGCGAGCATCCAAAGCGGTACGAACAGGCCCTGCACGGCGGCTTCGCCGAGATCGAAACTGTAGGCGGTGAAGGGCGAGGGATTGTGCGAGCGGTGATGACGGCGATGGAAGGCGCGAAAGAGCCGTGGGTCGTGCATCAGCCGATGCGTCCAATAGAAGTACGCGTCGTGGGCGAGGATCATCAGCGCCAGCGACGCCGCGGCCCAACCCCAACCCCAGCGCGCCGCGATGGCCGGACCTTGTACGAGACCGGCGCGCTCCAGAATGAAGAGCCCCGTTCCGACCGTGGAGAAGATGGCGATGGACCGTAGCGAGGCGCCGAACTCGATGAAGATCTGCCGCGGCTTCGGCCGGTCCGGCCTGATCTTGCGCCCGGATAGCGGTCTCGCCAGCAGGACCCACAAGACGAACCACACGGCCACGGCGAAAATCGCGTAACGCTGCAGGTCCATGCGGGCGCTGAAAAGCCAGTGCTGACCGACCGCGATGAAATCATCCAAATGCATGACGCCTTACTCCTTGCCGGGCGTCAGATGTGCGAAGCCGGGCTTTCGGTCTCGCCACGCCTGGAAAACGCTTGGAGATTTCGAAATCAGCCAGGATTTTCCGGAATCGGCGATCCGGCGCCGAGGCGCTGACGCCGCCATTCGGTCGGAGTCGCCCCGGTCGCCTCCTTGAAGGCGCGGTTGAAGGGGCCGAGAGAACCAAATCCGAGATCATAGGCGACGGCCGACACCGGCTTGCGGGCTTGCGCGGGATCCGACAACAGAGCTTTCGCCGCTTCGATGCGGCGCGCATTGACGAACGCGGCGAAGTTGCGGTGCCCAAGTCGATCGTTGATCAGCCGCCGCAATTGGTGCTCGGGCACGCCAACTTGCTCCGCCAAGGCGCCGACGGTGAGGCCCTCGCGGCGCCAGATTTCGTCTTTGTCCATGAGGGTGTTGAGGCGCTCGAGCGTTGGCCGGTCGGCGGCGTCCAGCGTTGATGGCGCCGTCTCCGCCCGCGCCGGGGTCGACGGACCGAAGACGGAGGGGCGCCCCTGCAGAAACACGAACGCCCCGGCGATCGTCAGCAGCGAGAGCGATATCGCGCTGGCCGCGTAGCGCCAGTCCGGCGCCCAGCCCAAGGTCTCGCCGAGTTCGATCCCCGTCACGGTCATGGCGTAAACGCCGATCACCGCCATGAAGCCGCCGCGCATGCGCCGGCGCGCTTCCACCAGATCGCCGCGCCAGCCCCTTCCGATCACGATCAGGGCGTGGACGCCGAGCGAGGCCTGGAGGAAGTGGTGCACGACAAAGATCGCCACCTGCAGGCTGCCCGATGCCGCGACGCCGGCAAACCCAATCACGATCAGTGCGAGCGGCGGTGCAAGATAGGGCGGGCTGATCGGGCGATCCTCGAACAGGGTGCTCATGAACAGCCAGAAGAAGCCCACCCCACCCAGCGAAAGGACGAGCATGGGCCAATCGCCCGGCCCGAGCAGGACCCGCAACATGCCGGAGGAATTGAGCGTGTAGGCGGCGGTGGAGACGCAAAACAGCACGCCGGCGACGCGCTGCGAGGGGCTCGTTCCGCCACGCCAAAGCCCGGCCGCAGTCGCCAGCAGCGCCCCGACCGCGATTCCGCGCAGCACCATTTCCCAAATCAGCCCGCCGCTCATGCTGCAAGGTTACGCGGGTTTTGTGGCTGGCGATGCATCGACAAGCTTCCCGCCTTCCCCTATAAGCCCCGCTCCCCGCGTGGGAGGGGCCAACCAAAGTCCATTTGGCGCCCGGACCACGCACCCACTCAGGTCGGGCGGTTTAACCATCGCCCGGCGTTAAGCGAGAGGCCAAAATGGCGAAGAAGCTCATGGGGCAGATTAAGCTCCAGGTGCCGGCTGGCGCGGCGAACCCGTCGCCCCCGATCGGCCCCGCGCTCGGTCAGCGCGGTCTGAACATCATGGAATTCTGCAAGGGCTTTAACGCCCGCACCCAAGAGATGACCAAGGGCGATCCGTGCCCGGTGGTGATCTCCTATTATCAGGACAAGTCCTTCACCTTCGAGATCAAGACGCCCCCGGCGTCGTTCCTGATCAAGAAGGCGGCGAAGCTCCCGACGGCGAAGAAGCCGGGCTCCGGCTCGAAGCTGCCGGGCTCGAACGTGGTCGGCAAGATCACGATGGCGCAGTGCAAGGACATCGCCAAGACGAAGCAAAAGGATCTGAACGCGGTCGATCTCGATCAAGCCGCGAAAATGATCGCCGGCACGGCCCGCTCCATGGGCGTGGAAGTGGTGGAGTAAGCCGATGCCAAAAGTCACCAAGCGTCAGGCCAAGAGCCATGCGGGCGTCGACAGCCGCAAGCTTTACCCGCTCGATGAAGCGGTGAAGCTCTTGAAGGAACGCGCCAACGCCAAATTCGACGAGACGATCGAAGTGGCGATGAATCTCGGCGTCGATCCGAAGTATCCCGATCAGCAAGTGCGCGGCGTGTGCTCGCTGCCGAACGGCACCGGGCGCTCGGCGCGGGTCGCGGTGTTCGCGCGCGACAAGAAAGCCGACGAAGCGCGCGCCGCCGGCGCCGACATCGTCGGCGCGGAGGACCTGTTCGAGAGCATCAATGGCGGCAAGATCGATTTCGATCGCCTGATCGCCACGCCGGACCTGATGGCCCTCGTCGGGCGTCTCGGCAAAGTGCTGGGTCCGCGCGGTCTGATGCCGAACCCGAAGGTCGGCACCGTGACCATGGACGTCACCAAGGCGGTAAAGGACGCCAAGGGCGGCGCGGTTGAGTTCCGGGTCGAGAAGGCGGGCATCATTCACGCCGGCGTCGGCAAGGCGAGCTTCACCGAAGCTCAGATCGCGCAAAACGTCCGCGCGTTCGTCGATGCGGTGACGAAGGCCAAGCCGTCGGGCGCCAAGGGCACGTTCGTGAAGAAGGTCGCGATCTCTTCGACGATGGGTCCGGGCGTGCGCATCGACGTTTCGAGCGCGAGCCAGCCGCAGAGCTGAGCTTTCGCACCAAGCGAAAACAGGAAACGCCCCGGTGAACGCCGGGGCGTTTTTGTTTGCGGTCTAGCGCAGCACCTCGAAGCGCATGGCGTCGAAGTCGATCACGTAGCCGCCGCCCGAGCGCAGCAAATCCTGGCCGATGGTGCCGTGGCGGTGTTCGCCGTCGTTCAGTACATGGATGTCGTTCAGCGTCACGCTGACGCCTTCGACATCAAACGTGATGTGCGGGATCGACAAGGCGTCGGCGTGCGTTCGCGTACCGCCGGCGCCGCCGACCGTCGTCGCTTGCGCCACCGCGTCGGTCGCCAAAGCCGGAAACGCATCGGTCGCGCTGCGCGACAAGCTGGTGTTGCGCGCGCCGGTGTCGATCAGCATGCGCAGCGGGTGATCGGCGCCTTGCGCGCGCACCAGCGCGATCGGCTGCAAAGCATCCAGCGTCAGATTGGAATCCGCGCCGCGCGCATGCGGCGAGCGTTCGTGGCGGAGCACTTCGCCTTCGCCGGCCTTCAGGAATTCGAGCCGGCCGAACTGCATCAGCACCGGCAGGCCGACGATGGCGTCGATGCGATAGAGGCCATTGGCGAAGCTGAGCGCATCGTCCGGCAGCACGATGAAGACGACGTCGTGAAACGTGCCGCCGGCGAAGGAGAGCGTGTCGGCGACGCCAAGGCGGGCCGGCACCGCGTCGGAGGCGCTGCTCTTCACCGTGACATGCGCGTCGAGCATGCGCAGGCCGAGACGCTGCGCCGCGGATTCAACGATGGTTGAATAGCCCGCGCCGGTGTCGAGCACGGATTCCTGCGTCTGCCCATTGATGCTCACGTCGGCGCGCGCGAGGCGGGCGATGTCGCGGTGGATCGGCGTTTCGCCCGCGCTGACGTCCACGCGCATGGGCGCCACCGAGACGAGAGCGCGCGAAAACTCGAGGCTCTGCATCGCATCGGTCTCGGCCTTCGGATCGGGATCGGGCGCTTGCGCTTCGGCGGCGGCCGCCGCGTCCGTTGCCTCCGCGAAGCGGCTCTGGCGCATATAGATTCCGGAGAGGGCGATGAAGGCGCGCCGTCGGAGTTCGGGCGTGAGCGTCGCGTCGGCCGCTGCCGCCCGGAGGTCGGTCATGGCCGCATCATCGTCACGATGCAGCGCCGCCAGCGCGCCGTGCGCCAGCCGGACTTCGTTGGCGGGCGCATGGGTCTGAGCCAATGCAGCGAGAGCTTCGGTGTCGCCCGAGGCGATCGCCACGGAGAGACTGGCCGGATCGGCTTGAGCGGCGGTCGCGCCCAAAAGGAGCATGCCAAAGGCTGAAGCGCTGGCTAGAAGGGAACGAAGCATGATATCTCACCTGTGACAAATCACTGGTGGTATATATCGAATATCGATACGCGATGCAAGGGCTTTCGTCAAATGTCGCTGCGCACCGCCATTCTGGGGATCCTCTCTCAGCGAAGCCTGACCGGTTTCGAGCTGATCCGGGAGTTCGACGTGGCGCGGTCGGTGATTTGGCCCGCGCCGCAGAACGAGGTCTATCGCGTGCTGGGCGCGCTCGCCGGCGAGGGGCTGATCGAGCAGGCCGCGACCGGCGCGCGCGGGGCGCGCACCTATGCGATCACGCCAGCCGGACGCGAAGCGGTCGAAGCATGGCTCGCCGCGCCCAGCGATTACACGCTGCGCTACGATCCGATTTTGAAGGCGGTGTTTCTGCGCGGCGCCGATCCGACTGTGCGCCGCGCGCGCGCCGAGGCCGATCTCGCGTTCTTCAACGCGCAACGCGCGGCGCTGGAAAAGGCCGACGCCGCGCATGCCGGCGAAGCGGAAACGGATGTGCGCGGCGACGGTCGGCGTATGGCGATTCTGCTCTATGCGGCGCTGGCGCAATGGGCGCGCGAGATCGTCGAAGATAAGACGCTTCGCTGAGCGCAAGGCTGTTGCCAAAATGCGCGCGCGCGCATGCGAAGACGGCGCGTCGAGGAGGTTCCCATGGCGCTCAAAACCTACACGGGCTCATGCCATTGTGGCGCAGTGCGCTACGAAGCGGATGTGGATTTGGCGCAGGGCGGCTCGCGCTGCAATTGCTCGATCTGCCGCAAGACACGCGCCTGGGGCGTGAGCGTGAAGCCCTCGGCGTTTCGTTTGCTTGCTGGCGAGGAGGCGCTCGGTTCTTACGAATTCGGCACGAAGGTCGGCCAGCACAGATTTTGCCGCACCTGCGGCGTGCGCGTGTTCGGCGCGTTCGACATTCCGGAGATTGGCGGCGAGATGGTGTCGATCCAGATCGCCACGCTCGACGCAACCGACGAAGAACTCGCCGCCACGCCCGTCATCTATTGCAACGGGCGCGACAACGATTGGTGGCGCCCGCCGGCGATCACCGCATACTTGTGACGCTCACGCGGGCTTGGCGAGCTCGGCGTTGATCGCCGCCACGAGGCGCGGATCATCTGGCGTCACGTCCGGCGAGAAACGCGCGACCACCGCGCCGTTGCGGCCGACCAAGAACTTCTCGAAGTTCCACAGCACATTCGGCGGCGGCGCGGTGTCGATCTTGTAGCCGGCGAGCCGCTCGCGCATCGGGCCTTCCCCGGTCGCTTCCGGCTTCGCCGCCGTCAGCGCAGCGTAGAGCGGGTGCTGATCTTCGCCGACGACGGAGATTTTCGCGAACATCGGGAATTGCACCTTGTACGTACTGTCGCAGAAGGCGGCGATCTCTTCGTTCGTGCCCGGCTCCTGGCCTTTGAAATTGTTGGCGGGAAAGCCGAGCACTTCGAGCCCTTGCGCGCGCTTGTCCTCGAACAGTTTTTCGAGCCCCTCATATTGCGGCGTCAGTCCGCACTTGGAGGCGACGTTGACGATGAGGAGCACCTTGCCGCGGTGCGCCGCGAGCGTGTCCGGCGCGCCGTCGATGCGCTGCAGGGGGATCGCGTCGAGAGCGGTCATAAAGTCTCCGTCAGGCTTCAATGCGTGAGAAGGCGCGGCTCGCGCCGATGAGGAAGAGCGTGGTGACGCCGATCAGCACGGCGGCGTCGAGCAGGAGGCCGAAATGGCTCGCGCCAAGAAGCAGGCCGCGGAACGCATCGACCCCATACGAAAGGGGATCGACGTGCGCGATCATCGCCAATGCGCCGGGGACATGGTCGAGCGGAAACATCGCGCCCGACAGGAAGAACATCGGCATCACCAGGAAGTTCATGATCATCTGAAAGCCCTGAAAATCTGACAGAAGCGCAGCGAACCACGTGCCGAGCGTCGTAAACATCAGCGCGACGATGAACATGGCGATGAGCGTGGGAACGAGCATCAGCCAGTCCGTGGGACGGAAGCCGAAGACCATCGCGAGGATGAGCACGATCGTCGCCTGGAACGTCGCCACCGTCGCGCCGCCGGCGGTCCGCCCGATCATCACAGTGATGCGCGACACGGGCGCGGCGAGCGTTTCTTTCAGGAAGCCGAACTGGCGATCCCAAATCAGCTCCATGCCGGAGAAGATCGAGGTGAAGAGGATGCTCATGCCGAGAATCCCCGGCGCGAGGAACGAAAGATAATTGCCTTGACCGGCCATGCGATAGATCGCGCCAAAGCCGTAGCCGAAGGCGAGCATGTAGAGGAGCGGCTGCGCCAGCGCCGCGACGATGCGTGGCGGCGAGCGGAAATAGCGGATCATCTGCCTGAGCCACATGATATAGATGGTGCTCATGATCAGCGGCCTCCGCGGCGGTTCGCCATGCCGCGTACGAACGAGCGCATGCGGTCGGCGGAGGAACTTTCTTCTTCACGGATCGAGTGGCCGGTGAGCGCAAGAAACGCATCCTCAAGCGTGGCGGCGTTCTGGCTCTCTTTCACCTCGGCGGGCGTGCCCATGGCGATGATTTTGCCATGATCGATGATCGCCACGCGATGCGCGTTTCGATCGGCTTCCTCCATGTAGTGGGTGGAGAAGAACACGGTGGTGCCTTCGTTCTTGTTCATCTCCTGCAGATACGCCCACATCTGATTGCGCGTTTGCGGATCAAGCCCGAGCGTCGGCTCATCGAGAAAGATGACCGTGGGGTGATGGAGGAGGCCGCGCGCAATCTCCAGCCTGCGTTTCATGCCGCCCGAGAATTTCGACACGAGCGTCTTTCGCCGATCCCAAAGGTCGACGAACTTCAGAAGCTCTTCGATTTTTTGCCGGCGTTCCTTGGTCGGCACTTTGTAGAGCGCGCCGTGGATTTCCATGTTCTCAAGCGCGGTGAGCTGATCGTCGAGGCTCGGGTCCTGGAAGACGATGCCGAACGAGCGCCGCACCGCGAGCGCGTCTTTCGTCGGATCAAAGCCATTCAAACGAATCTTGCCGCTGGTCGGCCGCAGCAACGTCGTCAGCATCTTGATCGTGGTGGATTTGCCGGCGCCGTTGGGGCCGAGAAAGGCAAAAATCTCGCCGCGCTTCACGCTGAAAGAAATCGCATCGACCGCGGTGAAGTCGCCGAAGCTTTTTGTCAGCCC
>DASZSK010000125.1:0-10219 GCA_035548735.1 Caulobacterales bacterium
GCTCGACCGCGAATTCAACGGGCGGCTCGAGACGGTCTATTCAACCAAGGCGGCGGTCGAAGAAGCCATCAAGGAAGCCGATGTGGTGGTCGGCGCGGTGCTGGTGGCGGGCGCGGCGGCGCCGAAACTGATCACCAAGGCGATGCTGAAAACGATGCGGCCGGGCTCGGTGCTAGTGGACATCTCGATCGATCAGGGCGGCTGTTTCGAGACCTCGCACCCGACCACGCATTCCGATCCGGTGTTCACGGTCGACAACGTGATCCATTATTGCGTCGCCAACATGCCGGGCGCGGTCGCGCGCACCTCCACCTTCGCGCTCAACAATGCGACGCTGCCCTTCGCCCTGGCGTTGGCCAATAAAGGCCCGAAGCAGGCGATGCTGGACGATCCGCACCTGGCGGCCGGGCTCAATGTCTATGAAGGCGCGATCGCGCACGAAGCGGTGGCGAAGGACCTGAAGCTGCCGTTCAAACGGCCGAACTGGCTGGCCTGATCGCCGGCGCCACAGGTGTTAATCGCCGATTAACGCGATCCACACGCGGGGGCGGCAGCGCATCCGCCGCGGACTCCCTCGCGTGCTTGCGGATGCGCGCTGAGCGCGAAAGTGTGTTCGCGCTGCATCGGAACGAACCTTGCTTCAGGCCTAGTCTGTTTAGGGCAATTGTACGGCGTGGCGAACCACGGCATCGTTGATGCGTTGCTCTAACAACCAAGGAGCGTTCACGATGCTGATGAAGAAAATCGGCGAGCCGTGTCCGACCTGCGCGACGCCTCTGCAGCGCCGTCGTTCAACTTTTCGCACGATCGTCGGCGATGTCGCGTATTGCGCGCGTTGCTGCGCCTCGTACGAATTGAGCGAAGCGCCTGCCGATCGCCGCGCGATCCGCACCGCCGCCCCACAACCGGCTTAACGGGCTACAGTTTTGCGCTCTCGCGCACATGCGCGGGGGCGGACCTCATATCGCGGCGCATGTCGCTTCGACGGCCGGCCTCTCGCCGGCTTTTTTATTGCCCGCGCGCGCCGGATTCCTTCCAAATCGTCACGCTGACAACGTTGCCGCTGGCCGCTCAAGGCGCCAACACTGGCGCCAAGGGAGGACGACATGGCGTGGCGCATGGCTCTTCTGGCGGCTTGCGCCGCCGGTCTGTTCGGCGCATCCGCCAGGGCCGAGACGCTGAATTTCAACGCGGGCGGCGTCGTCTATGCGGTGAACGCAGACACGCTTGAAATCCATGCACGCTACGCCGGCGATGATCGCCTCGTGATGCCGGCCATGCTCGACGCCGCCGCGGGATGGCGACGCCACGCCGCAATTTGGCGCGATGCAGCCAGCGACACGGTGAGCATGCGCGTCGATGGTCCTGATCTTTCCATCGCCATCGCGCGCAGCGGCGAAAGCGCTTTCAGCGCGGCTCTGCCGCCCATGCAGGCAGACGACACGTGGGTCGTGCCCGATGGCGAGGGCGTGGCGTTCGCGGCGGGCGATCCGTTCTGGCGTGATACGCAAGGCGCCGGCACGTACCACAGCGAGCACTGCCTCAACGCGACCGGCGTTCTTTCGCTGCCTGCGTGGGGCCGCATCAGCGGCGGCGCGGGCGTCGCTTACATGCTGGCCGACGGCCTGCAGTCGGAGCTGTGCCTGAAGGATGACGGCGCCGCCGTGCAGGGGCGCCTCGCGCACCGGTTCAGCGCCGGCGCCGAGCAGATCGAGCTGCTGATCCATGTCGGCGCGGCCGATCCGCTGGCGCCGGCGCTTGCGTATCGCGCGCTGCTGCAACGGCGCGGACTGTTGCGAACGTTCGCCGACAAGCAGGTCCCGATGCTGTCGCGTCTTTATGGCGCGCAGCACGCCTATGTGTACGGCGATGCGCGGCGGCCCGAGTTTCTCGATCGCCTGCGTGCGCTGGGCGTCGAGCGCATGGTCGTCATCACCGACGAAGGGCCGAGCCGCAACACGACGCCGGAGGATCGCGCCCGCGCTGGGCACGCCGGAGCCGATTACATCGCGCACGCCAACGCGCTCGGCTATCTGGCCGGGCCGTACGAATTGTTTGGAAACGCGCAGCCGCCGCAGACGGTGGACGATGCGGTGTCGGACTGGGGCGACGACGTCTATCCGGCCGCCTGCATCCGTGATCGATCCGGCGCGATCCCGGCGGGCTTCGCCAATCGCGGCTGCAATATCTCCAGCGAAGCGTTGCGTCAGCGCGCAACGGCGCCCAACATCGCTTCGCGCTACGAGGGGCACGTCGCAGAGGGCGACAGCACCGTCTTCGTCGACAGCGACGCGTTCGGCGGTTTCGACGAGGATTTCAGCCCGGCGCATCCGATGACGATGGCGCGTGATCGGGAGAATTTGCTGGCGCGGCTGGGCGTCGGGATCAGCCAATATCATTTCGTGCTGGGCTCTGAACACGTGCATGCCTGGAGCCACGGCGTCGCGCATTACTCGCACGGCACGGCGCAATCGCATGTGATCTGGCGCATCGCCGGCGATCATCAGCGCTTCGGCGGCTGGTGGCCGGCTGAACGGCCGGGAATCTTCTTTAAGCCGGTGGCGCTGACGCCGGTCGAAGCGCGGGCGCTGTTCGGCGCGGCCGATCGCGTGCCGCTGTTCGAAGCGGCGTTTCACGATTCTGTCGTGTCCACCGACCGGTGGGAGTACACGCTGATGAAGGTGCAGGGCTTGGAGCGCATGCGCCTTGCGCGCGCGCTGCTCTACGGCACGCCGACGATGTGGGCGCTCGACGGACGCGAGCTGACGCGCGTCGGGCCGTGGCTCAAGGCGGCGCATGACGATTTTCGCATCGCCCACGGCTGGGATGCGCCGGTGGCGCTGACCGGCTTTGCGTGGCTGACGGCGGATCATCTGGTGCAGCAGACCACGTTCGCGGACGGGCGCACCATCGTCGCGAATTTCACCGATGCGGCGTGGCAGGGGCTGGCGAGCACGTGCGTGCGCGTGACCTGGGCGGGCCGGCCAAGCGTCGATCTTTGTCCGCCGGCGGCGCCGCCGGCGCCGTAACGTTTAGAGCGTGATCGTTCCTTCGCTCACCTTCACCGCCTTGCCGCTGATGCGGGCGGCGCTGAGCTTGCTGTCGGCGATCTCGATTTCGAGGCCGATCAGCGAGGGCCGGCCCATCTCGGCGCCCTGCAGGACGGGGAGCTGCGTCCAGCCCTCGCCCGGTGTTTCGAACTTGTGCGCGACGCCGGCGAACGCGGCGACGGCGCTGCCGGTGGCGGGATCTTCGACGATGCCGATCTCGGGCGCGAACATGCGCGTGCGAAAAGCGTGCGCTTCGTGCGCGGCGGCGCGGGCGTAGACATAGACGGCGTCGGCGCCGAGCGCGTCCGGCGTGAACGCCGCGGTGGGCTTGGCGCGCGCCAGTGCGTCGAGGCTCGCGACCGGCGCGAACGCATAAGGCACGCCGGCGGAAAAGACACTGGGGATGTGGCGGTCGAATCCGATGTCCCGCACGTCTAAGCCAAGCGCGGCGGCGACCGCCGCATCGCCGGCGCCGGGGCCGATTTCTTCCGCCAGCTTCGGCGTGTCGAATTCCGCGAAGCTCGCGCCGTCGCCAAGCTTCACGCCGCAGCGCACCGGACCGACCTTTTCCTCGAGCACCAGCAGGACGTCCTTTGGTTTGCCGGCGCCATGCTCGCGTTCGGCCAGCGCAATCGCCGTGCCGATGGTCGGGTGGCCGGCGAACGGCAGCTCGCGCGCGGGCGTGAAGATGCGCACTTCGACACTGTGATGGGCGTGCTTGGCGCGGCGGACGAAGGTGGTCTCGGAGAGATTGAACTCGCGCGCGATCTTCTGCATCGCCGCGTCGTCGAGCTTGTCGGCGTTGAACACGACGGCCAGCGGATTGCCGGCGAACGCCGTGTCGGTGAAGACATCATAGGTGACGAAGTGAAGTTGAGGCATATCGTTCCTTCAATCGAACGCTCTTCGCTTTGCTTCCTTGCGATCCTCGCGCCGCGCCGCGCCGAGCATGGCGACCGCGATCGTCAGCACAAAGGAGGCGACGCTGATCACGGTCGAGCCGAACACCGCAAGGATCGCGTACGGGCTCTCCGGTACGGCGTGGATCGCCCAAGCAACCGGATAGACAAGCGCCAGCAGCGTTATCACTGCGAAAACGACGAGTGTGGGCCGAACCGAGCCGCCATTCACGCAAAGCCGCCGAAATTCACGTATTTGACCTCAAGATATTCTTCGAGCCCTTCAACGCCGCCTTCGCGGCCGATGCCGCTTTCCTTGACGCCGCCGAACGGCACGACCTCGTTGGAGAGGATGCCGTCATTGATCGACACCATGCCGTAATCGAGTTTTTCGGCGACCGTCCAGGCGCGGTGCACGTCCTTGGTGAAGAAGTAGGCGGCGAGGCCGAACTCGGTGTCGTTGGCGATGCGGACGGCTTCGTCGTCCGACTTGAAGCGGATCAAAGGCGCCACCGGTCCGAAGATTTCTTCGCGGTTGACACGCATCGAGGAGGTGACGTTGGTCAGCACGGTGGGTGAGAAGAATTGCGCGCCGGCCTTGTTCTTCACGCCGCCGACCGATGCAGTGGCGCCGTTGGCGAGCGCCTCGGCGACCATGCCCTCGACCTTCTCGATCGCCTTCATGTCGATGAGCGGGCCGATGTCGACGCCGTCCGCATCGCCCGGGCCGATCTTCAGCGCCGCCACGGCGTCGGTGAGCTTCTTGGCGAAGTCGTCATAGATGGCGTCTTCGACCAGGATGCGGTTGGCGCAGACGCAGGTCTGCCCGGCATTGCGGAATTTCGAGGCGATCACGCCTTTGACGGCCTTGTCGATGTCGGCGTCGGCGAACACGAGCGCCGGCGCGTTGCCGCCGAGTTCGAGCGAAATTTTCTTCACCGTCGAGGCGACGCATTGCGCGCCCAGCTGCTTGCCGACGGCGGTCGAGCCGGTGAAGGAGAATTTCTGCACCAGCGGGCTGTCGCAGAGCACGCGGCCGACGTCCCTCGTGCCGTGCTCGGTGGTGACGACGTTGAACACGCCCTTGGGGATGCCGGCCTCGACCGCGAGTTCGGCGAGCAGGAGCGCGGTCAGCGGCGTCTGATGCGGCGGCTTCAGGACGATGGTGTTGCCGGCGGCGATCGCCGGCGCGGCTTTGCGGGTGATCATCGCCATGGGGAAATTCCACGGCGTGATGGCGGCGCAGACCCCGAGCGGCTGCTTCAGCGTCACATAACGGCGCGTCGGCGTGGTGGTGGGGATGGTGCGCCCATAGGCGCGCTTGGCCTCTTCGCCGAACCATTCGACGAAGCTCGCCGCATAGGCCGCTTCGCCCTTGGCTTCGGCGAGGGGCTTGCCGCCTTCGGCGGTGATGGTGCGCGAGAGCCGATCGAGATCGGCCATCATCAGATCGTACCAGCGACGCATGATCGCGGCCCGCTCCTTCGCCGTCTTGGCGGCCCAGGCCGGAAAGGCCGCGTGCGCGGCGGCGATGGCGTCCTCGGTGTCGCTGGCGCCCAGGTCCGGGACCTCGGCCAGCACTTGCTGATTAGCCGGGTTGTAGACCTTGAAGCGGTTGGCGCCGCCTCGCCATTCCCCATTGATGAAGGCGTCGGTGCGGAACGTGAGAGCCATGGACGGGTTCCTTCGAAAAGCGTGGGCCAGACATTGCGCGGGCGCAAAGCCGGATCAAGGCGCCAGTTTTACGGAAAGGAAGGCGCCGGTCCTGGAATTGATCTAGGGTGTGCGGCGCTGAATGTGAGACGTAAAGGCCCGAGGAGGCGCTCGTGAGCTGGAAAGACATTCTCGCCATCGTCGCCGAGGCCGAGCTGGACGAACCGGCCATCGCCCTGGCGGAAGCGGTGGCGAACACATTTGATGCGCACCTCTCGGCGACGTTCCTGATGGCGCTGCCGGATGAGCCGCTGGCTTATGAACCGACGGTCGTCGCCGGGGTCTGGGCGGAATTGCTGGGCCGCGCGCGCGCTGAGGCGGAAGCCGAACGCGGCAAAATCGAAGCGCGGCTGAAGCGCCTGTCGCGGCCCTGCCAATTGTCCAGCGCCGAGGCGCTAGCGCGCGATCTCGCGCGGGTCGCGGCGGTGCATGCGCGCTACGCCAACATCGCGGTGATGGCGCGTCCGGTGGAGGGCGCGGGCGGCGATTTGCGCGAAGAGATCGTCGAAGGCGTGCTGTTTCACTCTGGACGGCCGGCGCTGATCGCGCCGCCCGGCTGGAACGGAACGCAAATCGGCAAGCGCATCGTGGTGGCCTGGGACGCGAGCCGCGAAGCGACGCGCGCGCTCTCGGAGGCCGCGCCGCTCTTGGACAAGGCGGAGAAGGTTACGGTGGTGACGGTCGACGCCAAGCCCAAGATGTTCGGGCATGGCGATCAGCCGGGCGCCAACATCGCCGCACACCTTTCGCGCTGCGGACAGAGCGTGGAGGTGCGCAATGTCGACAGCCTCGGCCGCGCGCCCGCGCTGGCGATCCTGGAGGAAGCCAACACGCTCGGCGCCGACCTCGTGGTCATGGGCGCATACGCGCATTCACGCTTGCGCGAACTGGTGTTCGGCGGGGCGACGCGCGATCTCCTGCGCGCCGCCAACGTGCCGATCCTGATGGCGCACTAGCCTGCATCCTCTCGCGCGCTAGGATGGGCGAAAAAGCGGGAGGACAAGATGCGGCTTGTGTTGCTGGCTTTCGCCCTGGCGCTCTGCACGCCGATGGCGGCGCATGCGCAAGATGCGCAAGGCCCTGAGCATGCTTGCGTCACGATCGAAAACGATGCGCAGCGGCTGGCCTGTTATGACGCCGCCAATGGCCGCACGCCGCGCGCCGAGCCGGCGCTGGCGCATGAGCGATCGCTGATGCCGAGCTTGCCGAATCTTTCCAGCTACACGCCGCCGCCGCCGCGCGAACTGGAAGTCGCGCGGGTGGTGCGGCGCGCCGGCGGCGACGTCTCGATCATCATGACCAATCACGAGATCTGGACGCCGACGACCAGCCTGCGGCGGCCGCCGCAGGTTGGCGAGCACGTCGTCATCGAAGCGGGCGCCGTGGGCTATTATGTGTTGCGTCCGGCGAACGGCGCAGCGTTCCAGGTGCGCCGCCAGGACTAACGGCGCGTCTGCTTCTTCGACGGCGCTGGCGCGGCGTTCGACCAGACCTCGCGGCCCTTGCGGTCGCGCCGATCGCCCGCATCGTGTTGGCGCGCATCGTGGGGTCGCGCGTCATGCGGACGCCGGTCGCGCTTGGGCTCGGCGCGCACCTGGTCGGAGCGCTTTTGCTCCTGGCGCGCGTGATCGGCGTGCACGTGCGTTTTCTTCTGCGGACGCTGCGGGCGCTTTTGCTGGTGCTGCTGCGGGCGCTGTTGCTGGCGCTGTTGCTGGCGCGGCTTCGAGGCAGGCGCGCGTTGCCCGGGCTGTGGCGCAGGCAGGCTCAGTTCATGCTCGAACACCGGCACGCTTTGTTTGATCAGCCGCTCAATGTCGCGAAGATTGCCGCGCTCATCCGGTGCGCAGAAGGAGATAGCCTCGCCTTGTGCGCCGGCGCGGGCGGTGCGGCCGATGCGGTGCACATATTGCTCCGGCACGTCGGGCAGATCGAAGTTGATGACGTGAGTGACGTCATCGATGTCGATGCCGCGCGCAGCGATTTCGGTGGCGATCAGCAGGCGCGCATGGCCCTTGCGGAACGCGTCGAGCGCGCGCTCGCGCTGGCCCTGGCTCTTGTTGCCGTGGATCGCGGCGGCGTCGATGCCGGCCATCGCCAGGCGTTTCACCACGCGATCGGCGCCGTGCTTGGTGCGCGTGAAGACGAGCGCGCGGGTGAAGGACGGATCGCTCAGCAGGTCGTTCAGCAGGTCCTGCTTCTTGGCGGCGTCGATATGCACGACGCGCTGCGCCACGCGCTCGGCGGTCGAGGCCACGGGCGTCACCGCGACTTGCTGCGGATCGGTAAGGAAGGTCTGCGCCAATTCGGCGATCGCCGGCGGCATGGTGGCGGAGAAGAGCAACGTTTGCCGCTTGGCCGGCACCAGCTTGGCGATGCGGCGGATGTCGTGAACGAAGCCCATGTCGAGCATGTGGTCGGCTTCGTCGAGCACCAGGATTTCGAGCGCGTCGAGCTTGCAGGCGCGCTGGCCGATGAGATCGAGCAGACGGCCGGGCGTGGCGACCAGAATGTCGACGCCGCGCTCCAGCGCGTGGATCTGCTTGCCGATGGAGACGCCGCCGAACACGACCGCGGTCGAGAGGCCGATGAAGCGCCCGTAAGCGCGGAACGATGCGGCGATCTGGCTCGCCAGTTCACGCGTCGGCGCGAGCACGAGCGTGCGGCAGGCGCGGGCGCCGGCATGGCGGCGGTTGGCGGCGAGCCGGTCGATGATCGGCAGCGCGAAGGCGGCGGTCTTGCCGGTGCCGGTCTGCGCCAGGCCGATAAGGTCTGCGCCGGAAAGGACGATGGGAATGGCTTGCGCCTGGATCGGCGTGGGCGTCGCATAGCCTTCGGCGGCCAGCGCCTTGAGGATCGGCGCCGAGAGGCCGAGGGAGTCAAAGCCCCCATTTGGGAATGAAGTCACAATAAGCTTTCAGGCGCGCCGAGCGGTTCGCTGGCGCGCATAATGTCAGGAACGAGGCGACGGCGAAGAAAGGCGGCGAGCGGAAGTGGTGCTCAAAGCCGAACGTCGATGGTGGCGTTCCAGGGGGACCGCGTCCTGACCCAAGCGATTGGGGCCGAACGGTCGCTGACGCTCATATCGGCGGAAAAGGTTGCGAGGTCAATAACGCCCTCCCCCTTGTGTGGTAATGCGGCCACACTAAGTCTCAGGGGTAAACGTCACTCATGCCACGTTGACCTGCCGCAATGGGGGTCGATGCGGGACGCCTTAGGGGTCTTACATGAACATGGAAAAGCTCACCGATCGCGCGCGCGGATTCATCGAAGCCGCGCAGACCATCGCGCTCCGCGAACAGAACCAACAGATCGAGACGCAGCACCTGTTGAAGGCGTTGCTGGACGATCGCGAAGGGCTCGCGGCCAACCTCATCACCAGCGCCGGCGCCAATGCGCGCCAGGCCGCCGACGAAGTCGACCGCGCCGTTCAAGCGCTGCCGAAGGTTTCCGGCGGCGGCGACCGGCTCTACGCCGCGCCGTCCTTCGCCCGCGCTTTGGACGCGGCTGAACAAGCGGCGACCAAGGCAGGCGACAGCTACGTCACGGCGGAGCGCTTGCTGTTCGGACTGATGATCGCCGAAGGCAAGGCGTCGGAGATTTTGAAGAAGGCGGGGCTCACACCGCAAAAACTGGAGCAGGCAATCGCCGAGCTGCGGAAGGGCCGCACGGCGCAGAGCGCCGGCGCCGAAGATCAATATGACGCGCTGAAGAAATATGCGCGCGACCTGACCGCGGACGCGCAGAAGGGCAAGCTCGATCCGGTAATCGGGCGCGACGAAGAAATTCGCCGCACCATCCAAGTGCTCTCGCGCCGCACCAAGAACAATCCGGTGCTGATCGGCGAGCCGGGCGTCGGCAAGACCGCCATCGCCGAAGGCTTGGCGCTGCGTATCATCAATGGCGACGTGCCGGAGAGCTTGAAGCAAAAGAAATTGCTTGCGCTCGACATGGGCGCCCTGATCGCCGGCGCGAAATATCGCGGCGAATTCGAAGAACGCCTGAAGGCGGTGCTGAACGAAGTCACCTCGGCCGAAGGCGGCATCATCCTTTTTATCGACGAGCTGCATACGCTGGTTGGGGCGGGCAAGGGCGAAGGGGCGATGGACGCCTCGAACCTGCTGAAGCCGGCCTTGGCGCGTGGCGAACTGCATTGCGTCGGCGCGACCACGCTTGATGAGTATCGTAAGCACGTGGAGAAGGACGCGGCGCTGGCGCGGCGCTTCCAGCCTGTGTTCGTGGAAGAACCGAGCGTCGAAGACACGATCTCGATCCTGCGCGGCTTGAAAGAGCGCTACGAAGTGCACCACGGCGTGCGCATCTCCGATGCGGCCATCGTCGCCGCTGCGCAGCTCTCGCACCGTTACATCACCGATCGCTTCCTGCCGGATAAAGCCATCGACCTTGTGGACGAAGCCTCGGCGCGCTTGCGCATGGCGGTGGATTCCAAGCCGGAAGAACTCGACGAACTTGATCGCCGCATCGTGCAGCTGAAGATCGAGGCGGAAGCCTTGAAGAAGGAAAGCGATCCGGGTTCGAAAGATCGCGCCAAGAAATTGG
>DASZSK010000126.1:0-5463 GCA_035548735.1 Caulobacterales bacterium
CACGGCGAGCTTACCCAATCGCTGGTGCGAAACCGAAAACCTGCATCTCTGCACCGTGCGCGATTTCGCCGAGCTGGCGCGCGAGCTTCATCTCGATATCGAGCGCGCGGTGCCGATCAGCGGCGGTCAAGCCGGCGCGCCGTTCGCGGCGACGCTGTGGCGCGCCAATTGGTTCGCTGAAGAAGCAGTGTTTTTGCTGGCGCGGCGCTGAACCTTTTTGTCGTTTCGGAACTTCGCGCGGCGCTCGCGACTTTTTTGTGCGCCATGCCGTTTGTTATCGAAACCGATCCGTTGAAGCATGACCGCCTGCTCGGTCGCGTCAAAGCTAAGCCTCAGCCGCGCGGCGTGCGTTGGGTGGGATTGCTCAAGCATTTCGAGCCGAAACCGCCTTCCGCGCCGGTTCGCCGTCGCCTCGATTCCGTCCGCCGCTACTTGCTTGCCGCGCATGCGCCTGCCGACGCCGAAACCGTCGAGCCGATCTTGCAGCTCGCACGCAATGAAGGGCACATCATCTGGAGCACGGCCGGTCTCTCCTTCTCCGACGACGGCGCAGCGATGCTGCGCGCCAGCCGCGGCCTCGTGCTGTTCTGTTCCGAAAACGCGTTCTCGTCGCAAGACGTGATCCGCGAGGTGGCGCGGGCCAAGCGTCAGCACAAGCCGATCCTGCCGGTCTTCATCGACAACACGTTCCCGCCGCTCGACATCCTGCGGGCGCTTGCCTCAGTGGAGCCCGTCCGCATCACCGACAGCCATTGGAAGCCGCGTTTCCTGCGCGGGCTCGAGCGCCTCGAAGTCGGCGCACGGCGCGATCACGCCACGGCGCTTTGAATCAAAAGCGCCGCCGCAGCGATGCTCCGGCGGCGCCGATGAGGATCGCGGTGCGCCGCTTACGAATGCGCGAGCGACGTGGTCCAATCATGCACCAGCGCTTCGCTGACCGAGAGCGGCGTCGAGCCGTTGGTCAGCACCGCGTCGTGAAAGCCCTTGATGTCGAACTTCGAGCCCAGCGCCTGCTTGGCTTCATCGCGCAAGCGATTGAACGTCTGGCGGCCGACCATGTAGCCGCAGGCTTGACCCGGCCACACGCAATAGCGGTCGATCTCCGTTTCCGTTGACGAACGCACGTCGCCCGTGACTTCCATCATCGAGCGGATCGCCTGCTCGCGCGTCCAATGCTTCGCATGCATGCCGCTGTCGACGACGAGGCGCGAGGCGCGGAACGCCGCGTCCTTCAGATAGCCAAGGCGGCCCCACGGATCGTCGGCATAAAGCCCCATCTCGTCGGAGAGTTGCTCGGCGTAAAGCGCCCAGCCTTCGGCATACGCGTTGAAACCCAGGAGCGCGCTGCGGATGAACGGCAAAGCCTGCTGCTCTTGCTGGATCGAGATCTGGAAGTGGTGCCCAGGGATTGCTTCGTGGTGAAACAGCGTCGGCAACGTGAACTTCGGCACTTCGCGCGTGTCGCGCAGATTGATGTAGAAAGTGCCGGGGCGCGTGCCGTCGAGCGAGCCCTGTTGGTAATAGCCTTCCGGCTGTCCCGCCTCGATGTAGGTCGGCACGCGGCTGATGCGCAGCTCTTTGTGCGTGACGACGCCGAAATAGTCCGGGATCTTGGCTTCGACCTGCGTCTTCAATTGCTGCAGGTACGCCATGATCTGCGCGCGGCCCGCATCATTGTTCGGATACATCTGATCCGGGCGATGGAACAGCGATTGCACGCGCTCAGCCACCGAGCCGCGCGTCAGCCCTTGCGCCTTCAGGATCGTATCCATCTCGGCATTGATGCTCTGCGCGAGCTGCACGCCCATCTGGTGCACTTCGTCCGGCGTCATGTTGGTGGTGGTGTTGGCCTTGAGCGCCGTAGCGTAGAGGGCGTCGCCGTTCGGTAAGCGCCAGCAGCCCGCATCGCTCGACGCGTGCGCGCGAATGCCGCGCAGCGCTTCGATCTGGCGCTGATACGCTGGCAGCACTTCGTCGCGCACTTTTGCTTCGGCGGCCTGCATCAAGGTTGTGCGATCGGCGGCCGGGAAGCCTTGAATCGCCCCGAGCTTGCCGGCGAGCGAGGTGACGAGCACCGTGTCGGCCGGCTTTTTCCTGGCGAAATCGCTCAATTGCGCGATCGCCTTGTCGATGCAGAAATCCGGCGGCGTGACGCCGGCGGCCGCATCGTCGCCGATCATCTTGGTTTCCTGATCGAGCATGCGCGCAAAAGCCGAAAGCCGCGAGAGATACGCATCGGCGTCTTCGCGCTTCGTCACTTGATGCTGGCTGTCGAGGAAATCCGGAACGTAGGTGTAGGAGCCGCTGAGTTGGCTCACGACATAGGGGCTCGTGGCGCCTTGCCCGTGCTCGTAACGAAGCGCCTCGATGCTGTTCTCGAATGACGTCGTCACCACGTCATAGCTCACTGCATCGGCTTTCGAGAGCTGCGCGCGATTGAGCGCGTGCAGATCGTTGAGGCCCGCTTCCATCACGCCGCGATAGCGGTTGATGCCTTCGCGCGACGCATCGCTCAGCCGATCCGCGTACGGCCCGCCCGCCTTCTCGACGCTGAGATTGAGGCTCGTCGCCGTCTCCGGCGATTCCTTCAGGATGTTGGTGGAGATGCGATCCAAGAGCGCGTTGAGATCGGGCGATTGCGCTTTCGGCTGACAGCCGGCGGCGACGACCGCGCCCATGGCGGTGGCGCCCATGAGGGCGCGACGAGTGAGTTGCATGCGGAACTTCCCCCTGAGAGGCTTAAGCCGTGAGGCCTTTAGCCGGGGAGATTAGCGGCGCTTTTGCAAATTGCACGGCGGTAACGACGCCGTTGCGACGAATGGTTTAGCCCTCGATCGCGGCGCGGTCGGTCTCGCCAGTCCGGATGCGCAGCACGGCGTTGAGATCACACACCCAGACCTTGCCGTCGCCGATCTTGCCGGTCTTCGCGGACGCAGCGATGGCTTCGACGATGCGCTCGACCATGTCGGTCGGCGCCACCACCTCGATCTTCACTTTGGGCAAAAGCCGCACTTCGTATTCAGCGCCGCGATAGACTTCAGTTTTGCCCTTCTGGCGCCCGAAGCCGCGGACTTCCGACACGGTCATGCCGGCCACGCCCGCATCCTTGAGCGCGTCGAGCACAGGGTCGAGACGGCTCGGCTTGATGACGGCGGTAATGAGCTGCATGTCCCTGGAATTCCTTATGCTGCACTGCGGCATTTCATATAAGGGTCACAACCGGTTCGTGGGCAAGTCCTGCGGCGCCCTGCGGCTATTTCTCACCGGCGCTTTGGCCAAAAGGACACGGGCGTCGGACCGGGTGGTGTCGGCGTAGAGCCGCTTCACCGCTTCCATCAGCACCAGCCCGCCCTGCGCCGGCCACATCAGCTCCCCCACCCGCTCGAACGCTTCCGCGGTCCGCGTCAGCGGCGACCAGGCCAGCGGCGGCAGGTAGAGCGCGCGCGCCGAGGCAACCGGCTCGAACACGGCGTCCGCCAGCAATGTCGCCAGCTGCGCGCGGGAATACGGGCGTCCGTGCCCGAACGGCGTGGCGTCCGCCTGCGCCCAGAGGCTCCAGCGATTGGCGGCGATGACGACAAGCCGGCCCTCCGGCGCCATGACGCGCCAGATTTCCCGCAGCAGCGGCCCGACCCGCTCACTCTCTTCCAGCGCATGCACGACGAGCACGCGATCGAAGCACGCATCGATGAACGGCAGCCGCGCTTCCTCGGAGAGCGCGGTGAGCGACCCCGCACCCGCCGGCCAGCGCTCCGCCCCTTGCTCCGCCGGCATCAGCGCCGTCACCCGACGGGCGCCGGCGCGGAAGCGGTCGAGGTAAGGCGTTGCATAGCCAAGCCCCAGAACGTCGAGCCCGTTGGCGTGCGGCCAGAGCGCCGTCAGGCGCCGCTCGGCCATGCGCCGCGCCGCCTCGCCCAGGGGCGAAGCGTAGAAACGCTGAAGGGCCAAAACGTCGACGCGCATGGATCAACCACCCTGCCGGCGCTAAGTTAAGACCATGCTTCAGGTCCACCAATTCCCGTGCCTCCAGGATAATTACGGCTTCTTGGCGCACGATCCCGAAAGCGGCGAAACCGCGACGGTCGATACGCCCGACGCCGCGCGCATCCTCGCCGAAGCCGAAGCCAAGGGCTGGCGCATCACGCAGATCTGGAACACGCACTGGCATCCCGACCACGCCGGCGGCAATGCCGAGATCAAGGCCAAGACCGGCGCTGTGGTGATCGGCCCCGCCGAAGTGGAGCGCATCGGCGCCGCACCAGACCGCATTGTGAAGGAAGGCGATGTTGTGGCGCTCGGTAAGAGCAAGGCGCGCGTCCTCGATGTTGGCGGCCACACGCTTGGGCATATCGCTTACGTGTTCGACGCGGAGAAAATCGGCTTTGTCGGCGACGCCCTGTTCTCCATGGGTTGCGGGCGCTTGTTCGAAGGCACGCCGGAGCAGATGTGGGGCAGCCTCTCCAAGCTCGCCGCGCTACCGCCCGAGACGACGCTCTATTGCGCGCACGAATACACCGAAGCGAATGCGAAGTTCGCGATCTATTACGATCCGGCCAATCGCGACTTGCAGGCGCGCATCGAAGAGGTGAAGCGCCTCCGCGCCGAAGGCAAACCCACCGTGCCGATGCGCCTCGCGACCGAACTCGCCACCAACCCGTTCCTGCGCGCGCCGCAACTCAAGCGCTCAATCATGCGCCCCGACGCCACAGACGTCGAAGCCTTCGCCGATCTGCGCAAGCGCAAGGACGAATTTAAGTAAGGCGCGACCTCGTCCTTCTCCCCTTGTGGGAGAAGGTGGCGCAAAGCGCCGGATGAGGGGTGAGGGCGCGACGCTTCAGGGTTTTGCCGACACCCCTCACCCACGTCTCAGCGCATGCAGCGCCGCGCCTGCGACCCCTCTCCCACAAGGGGAGAGGAGCAAGCTGAGCTTTCAATGCACGCTGGCTTTTCGCCGGTAACGGTCATTCGATGCTAGTCAGTGCGGCCAACCGCCGTATGGCGTCGGAGAGTGAGTCTTGATTGCACAAGTATTCGCCGATGAGGCCATAATCACTGTAGCGAGACAGATTGTATCCGTTCTCAATGTCGTTGAACCAAAGAACGTTTCGACCAATGAGCGCTACGACCCAAAAGCCGCCACCCCTATCTCCCCAAGGGTGAAGCGCCCATTTTTCGGGTTCGATCCTGACGGTCTCGAATAGCTTCTTTTCAGAGTGGCTGAGCGCGTTGACACACGAATTTAGATCATCCCAAATCTGGGCCTCGGTGATTGGTTCCCAGTTTTGGCTATTCGTGTTCATCAGCCGAAAGTACCAAGCTCGTGCTGAACTCGCCAATTTCGCATTTGGGCCAGACAGACATTTTGCTTCTACCCCCTTCGCGCCGCTTCGATCTTCGCCACGTCGATCTTCTTCATATCCATCATCACCGTGAAGGCGCGTTTGGCTTCATCGCCCCCCGCCA
>DASZSK010000127.1:0-19893 GCA_035548735.1 Caulobacterales bacterium
TACGAGATCGTTGTCGTCATCGCCAATAATCCGGACGCCGCGGGTCTTGAACGGGCCCGCGCGGCGGGCGTTGAAGCGTTTGCCATTGATCACCGCCCTTTCGGCAAAAACCGAGAAGCCTTCGAGCGGGAGGTCGACGCCGCCTTGCGCGCGCACGGCGTGGAGATCGTGGCGCTGGCGGGATTCATGCGCGTGCTGACGCCGTTTTTCGTACGCGCCTGGGCCGGACGGCTCGTCAACATCCACCCCTCGCTGCTGCCGAAGTTCCCGGGGACAGACACCCACGCCCGTGCGCTAGCGGCCGGTGAGGCGAAGCACGGCTGCACCGTGCACATTGTCGTCGAGGACGTGGATGCCGGACCGATCCTGGGTCAGGCCGAACTTGACGTACGCGCCGATGACACGCCCGACACGTTGGCGGCGCGCGTGCTTCAAATCGAACACACGCTCTACCCAATCGCACTGGCGAAATTCGCCGCGTCGCTCTGAAACGATGGCGCACGCTTCGTTGCAGGCGTAGAATGAGCGTGCTTCAGCAATGGAGGCGCGTGATGGCCGACAAGCAGACGCCAATGGACAAGCAATCGCAAAAGATGCCGGGCTCCGGCACAGGCGAGAAGCCCATGCCGAAGTCCGCCAAGCCGATGGACGCCCCACCGCCCAAAGGCAAGAAATAGCAACGGCGCTCTGCGCGCCGTGCGCTAACGCGCGCGCGGCGCGTAGATCGCGCTTAGGCGGTCTGGCGTGCCGGGAATCCGCTCAAGATGCGGATAACGCAGGCCGTCGTGATAGTCGATCGACGCGGTCCAAAACCGATCGCCGTCCTGCAGAAGCAGGTCGATCGGATGTGTGTCGGTCTTGGCGTTGGCGATGGCGCGACGAAGACCGTCGGCGTCATAGGCGACGCCGTTGACCGCAATGATCTTTGCACCGCGCGTCACGCTCGCGTTGAACGCAGGGCCGTCCCATTGCACTTCGCTGACCACCGCCCCTTCGCCAACAGAAAGACCGATCGAGTACATGAAGTCCGTGTACTTCCGATGCGTCTCCAACGCCTTTTGATACGGCGAGCGGCTATCGTTGAAGACGAGGCGATAGCCCCCGCGCGTGATCCCATCCAGCGGCGCGTGCGGTGCGATCGCATCGACGCGCTGATGCAGGAACGCAGCCCAGTCGTACGGCATGACGCCGTTCAAGGCCGCGACCACATCGTCGAATGTGTAGGTCTCCGGCGTGCGCCATTGGCCGTCATGGACGCCGAAGAAAGCGTGCGCGAAATCATCCAGTGATTTGCGGTTGTTGGTGCGCTCGCGGATCAGCGTATCGGCGTCGAGCCAGATGAGCTGACCTTCAGAATAATAGTCTTCGCTGCGCTGCCAGGAGCGCCATGCCTGCGGCGCCCGGGCGGAAATGATCGGGTCGTTGGTGGTGTCTTCGAGCGGCCGCCAAGTGCGGCCGACCCGCGCATTGTAGGAGGCCGCGACCAGCGCCAGCGCGTCGAGCGCTTCCTGCTTCGTCATCAGTCCGGAGCGCGCGGGCAGCGTCCAGCCCCAATATTGATCCTGCCCCTCATAGACCCAGAGCAGCGAATCCCGCATTGGCGTGTCGAAATTCGGCGTCCACAGATCGGCTGGACGACGATACTTTCCGTCCCACGAATGCGACATCTCGTGCGCGAGCAATTCGCGCCGGGAAATCGTGTTGGCCCAATCGGTGAAATAATTTCCGGGCACGCCGTTCTGGCTGGAGCGCTGATGCTCGACGCCGATGCCGCTCATGCGGTCCGACAGCGCGAACAGAAAGTCGTAGTGATTGAAGTGGCGCGCGCCATAGAGGCGATCGAGCTGGCGCACCAGTTCGCGATGCGCGCGGATCTGCTCCTCGCTCGCTTCGAGCTGATCGGGACGATCGGCGAAGATGTTGAGCGTGACACGCGAGCGACCGCCTGGATCGAGATCGATGCTGCGATAATTCCTGCCCGCGAACATCGGCGAATCCACCAAAGTCGCGAGGTCCACCGGGTCGAACTGTGTCCGCGCGCCCGACGTCGCCGCGCCATCGAGCGCCGTTGCGAAGCGCCAGCCCTCCGGAAGAGTGACGGAAGGCGTCACCATGATGCGCGAGGCGTAATAGCCAGCGGGATAAAGCAGGAGCGATTCCCATTCGAGGTTCATCATGTCCGGCGTCATGACGATCGAGCCCTGCGCGGAATCGGTCGCGGACAGGAATTGGAAGCTGACATCGAGCGTCGTTGCGCCCGCCGGCGTATCGACGTGGAACGCATAGACGTCAACCGGATCGCGTCGCCACGTCACCGGAGCGCCATTGGCGGTGATGGTGAGGCCGGCGAGTTTTTCGATCTCGCCGCGCGGCGCATGATGGCCCGGTATCCATTTCGGGAAGAGCAAGGTCACCGGCCCGGTCACGGGCACTTGCTCGCGCACCCGGAAGATCGCCCGGCTCACGTCCGTGGCGTCGACGCTGACGGTGATGGTCCCCGGATAGGCGACGTCCTGCGGCGCGGCGATGGGCGGCGTCGGCGGAGCGGGCGTCTGTGAAAACGAGGCTGTGGCGAACGCCGCAGCGCTCAAGGCGAGCGCGGACGCGAGGGCGAACTTTCTGATGCGCATATGTGTCGAACCCCTTGTTTGCCTTCAAACAAGCGGGTGGGTGACGCGCGTGCAAGCAGAACGCGACGAAACGCGCCCCGTACTGCTCTGTGATTGCAGGCGCGCCGGTTTGATTAGCCGACGATTTCCTGATCGGTGAAGAAGAAGGCGATCTCGCGCTCGGCGTTTTCGAGGCTGTCGGAGCCATGCACCGAGTTGGCTTCGATCGATTGCGCGAAGCGCTTGCGGATGGTGCCTTCGGCGGCGTTCGCCGGGTTGGTGGCGCCCATCACGTCACGATATTTCGCGACGGCGTTCTCGCCTTCGAGCACCTGCACCACCACCGGACCCGAGGTCATGAACTTCACCAGATCGGCGAAGAACGGGCGCTCGCGGTGAACCGCGTAGAAACCTTCGGCTTGGCCGTCGGACAGCCAGATGCGCTTCTGGCCGATGATGCGGAGCCCGGATTCCTCAATCACGGCGTTGATGGCGCCGGTCAGATTCCGCGCCGTCGCGTCGGGTTTCAAAATTGAGAGCGTACGTTCCACAGCCACAGCCAACCCCTAGATCGAGCGTGCGGCTCTATAGCCGCGAGCCGCGCCCACGCCAAGGCGGCGCCGCGCTAAAAGCAGCCAATGCTCGCGACCTTCCCGTCCGGGGCGATGCGGAGATTGAGACGCTGCGGCGAAAAGTCCTGCGTGATCATCATGCCGGGACGGATGATGCGGGTGTGGGGCGGCAGCGTGCTTTGGTCGATCGCGTCGGCGGGCGTGCCGATCAGATGGCGGAAGCGCTCCAAGCCGCAGGTGTCCTGTTGAGGATGCTGCTGCTCGTCGGCGTCCGCCTGCTGGCGGTAATAATTCGACTGAATGCTGTCGAGATCGCGCGTGGTGGGCTCCACGCTCGTGCATCCCGCGGCAGCGACCAGAGCGCCTAAGACGATCCAACGGATCATGCCTGCTTCTCCCATTTGCCCGCCGCGTTCTCGCGCCAGTAGGAGGCGGCGACGCCCGCGGCTTTTGCTTCCTTCCAGCGCGATCGCGCCAAATTGAGGGCGTTTTCATCGCGCCCGTCGAACAAAAGACAAGCCCTTTCGAAGCCCGAGATGTCGCCCGGATCGGCGCCATCGATGACAAAGAGCGCCTTCGCGCCGTTGGGGTTGCCGGGCTTCGCCGTCAACAACACAGGCTGACGCGCCGCATCAACGCGGCCTTCGTCGCGCGCATGCGGCAGGAAACTCTCGTCGCGATACGTCCACAAATGCGTGTCGAGCGCTTCAAGCCGCTCTTCCGAGCCGCCGCGCACCAGCGCGCGCCATCCGCGTTCGAGACACTTCTCAAGCAGCGGCGGCAGCGCCTTCTCCAACTCGCTGCGTTCGAGATGGTAGAACCAAAGTTCAGCCATCATTCCTCGTAGCGGTTCGCCACCAAGCGATTGAGCAGCCGCACGCCATAGCCCGTCGCCCACACCGGCGAAGTGGGATCGTCATACGGGCCGGGCTTCCAGGCCATGCCGGCGATGTCGATATGCGCCCAGGCCACGCCATCTTTGATGAAGCGCTTGATGAATTGCGCGCCGACGATCGAGCCTGCGACGGGCTTGCCGGCGATGTTCTTCATGTCGGCGTTCGGCGTATCGATCAGCTTGTCGTAAGCAGGGCCGATCGGCATGCGCCACACCGGTTCGCCTTCGCTCAAACCCGCGCTTTGCAACGCGCCGGCCAAATCTTCGTCATTGCAGAAGAGCCCCGCGAATTCGTGGCCGAGGCTGATGATGATTGCGCCCGTCAGCGTCGCCAGATCGACGATGGCAGAAGGCTTAAACTTCTCCTGCGCGTACCAGACAGCATCGGCGAGGATGAGGCGGCCCTCGGCGTCGGTGTTGAGAACTTCGATGGTCTGGCCCGACATCGTCTTGACGATGTCGCCTGGGCGCTGCGCGTTGCCGCCCGGCATGTTTTCCACAAGCGCGACGACGCCGACGACATTGGCCTTCGCCTTGCGTTCGGCGATCGCCTTCATCGCGCCGCAGACGGCAGCCGCACCGCCCATATCACCCTTCATCTCGTCCATGCCGGCCGCGGGCTTGATCGAAATGCCGCCGGTGTCAAAGGTAACGCCCTTGCCGACCAGCGCGATCGGCCGCGTCTTGGCGCGCGCGCCCTTCCACGACATCGTCACCAGACGCGGCGGATGCGAACTCCCTTGGCCGACGCCCAGAAGCGCGCCCATGCCAAGCTGCTCCATCGCGGGCGGATCCAGCACTTCGATCTCAAGCCCCAGAGCGCTCAGCTCGCTGATGCGGCGCGCAAACTCTTCCGGGTAGAGAACGTTCGCCGGCTCCGAAACCAGATCGCGCGCGAAATAAACGCCGTTGACGGCGGCGTCATCCTTATCGAAGCGCGCCCGCGCCGCCGCGGGGCCCTCCATGGCGATCTGTACTTCTTCGAGAGTGGGCGTCTGCTCGGGCTTCAGCTTGGTGCGGTAGCTGTCGAAACGGTAGGCGGCCAGACGCGCGCCGACGCCGGCATGGGTCCCCGCTTCCGACTTCGCGACGCCCGGCAACGCGTCCGGCTGCAGCACGAGCTTGGTCGCACCGGAGGCCAGGGTCCGCTTCACGGCGTGTCCCGCCCAACGCTCCACCGCCAGCCCATCCGCGCGGTCGGCCGCGCCCACGCCGATCACCAAGATGCGGCCGAAGTCGACCCCATCCGGGGCCAGGATGTCGACCACCTGCCCGGCCCCGCCGGTGAACCGGCTGGCGGCCATGCTCTTGGCGATGCGCCCGTTCGTGGCGGCGTCCAGCGCCTGCGCCGCCGGCAACAGGTGACCGCCTTCCGTCGCCATCACCGCCACGGCGTCGCCACGCCCTTCCGTTACGAACCGAACGTCCATGTCGCCTCTCGGTGCTTCAACCCCGAAAGGCGCAGTGGTAGCCATGCGTCGGCCGCTTGGAAAGCAGATGCCGCGTCGCGCTGGCGCGGGAACCGGCAAATAGGTCAGAACGGCGCTCGATGAACACCTTTTCGGCTTACGTGTTTCGCCAGGCGCTCGGACCGCTTCTGGCCATCCTTGGCGCGCTGGCGGCGGTGGCGCTGCTGACGCAGGGGCTGAACCAGCTCGACCTTATCATCACCAACCGCCAGTCCGGATTCGCCTTCGCCTGGGTGACGCTGCTGTCGATGCCGCAGCTGATCTCGCTCATCCTGCCTTTGGCCCTCTTCTTCGCCGTCCTCTATGCGCTGAACCGCATGCACACCGAGAGCGAGATCGTCGTGCTTTATGGGGCGGGGCTTTCGCGCGGACGCATTGCGCGTCCGATCCTGCAACTGGCGGTGCTCGCCGCACTCTCGCATCTGGCCATCACCACGATCATCCAGCCGGCGGCGCTGCGCGAGCGGCGCGACGTGCTCTACGATCTCCGCACGGACGTGGCGTCGACTCTCGTGCAGGAAGGATCATTCACGACGCCGGCAACCAATCTCACGCTCTATGCGCGCGAGCGCGGCGCAGGCGGGGAAATGCACGACCTGATGATCGACGACGCACGCAACAAGACGCCAGTGACATACACTGCGCGCTCGGGTGCGATCGCGACGATCAATGGCGCTCCCGCGGTGGTGATGCGCGACGGACAAATTCATCGTCAGACCGAAGACGGCTCCCTCGAAGTGCTCGACTTCGACCGCTACGTCCTGCAGCTCGGGCGCTTCTTCCGCGAACCCGACCTCTTCTACCTGAAAGCGTCGGACCGCTATCTCAACGAATTGTTCTTTCCCGATCTCACGCAGCATTACGACCAACGCAATGTCGACGACTTCGTGGCCGAGGGGCATGCGCGCATCGCCAATCCGCTCCTGAACATTGCGCTAGCGATGATCGCGCTGGCCGGTGTGCTGGTGGGCGATTTCAGCCGCCGCGGCTACGCGCGCCGCATCGCCATCGCATCGGTGATTGGATTGCTGGTGCGCTTGAGCGCGATCGCGGTGCAATCCGCGGCGGCCAACGATCCCCGGCTCAACGTGCTGCAATATGCTCTGCCGATCGGCGCGACGCTGATTGCAGCGATGTTGCTCGGCGGCAAGTCCGCCAAGCGCAAACGCGCTGAACTAGGACCGGCGCTCGCCGGCGCGCGGAGCTAGAATGATGGGCTTTCTCTCCAGCCGCGTTGGACGCTATCTGACCTCGCGAACGCTTGCCGGGGTGTTCATCGCGCTTGCCGCCGTACTGATCTCCATTCTGCTGATCGACCTCGTCGAGCAAATGCGTTCGGTGGGACAACGGATCGATTTGCCGATCTGGGAAGCGGCGCGCCTCACCCTGTTCAAAACGCCGATGCTGATCGAGCAGACGTTGCCGTTCGTCGTGCTGGCGGGAACCATGATCGCGATCATTGGCCTCAACCGTTCAAGCGAATTGATCGCGTTACGCGCCGCCGGCGTTTCGGCTTGGCGGTTTCTGACCCCGCCGGCGTTTGTCGGCTTCGTGCTGGGCGTGCTGGTGATCACGCTGCTCAATCCGCTGGGGTCGTGGCTCTACCAGAATTTCGAATCGGAGCGGACCGAACTCCTTTCCGACGCTCGCCAGGCGCCGACGCCGCATGGCGTCTGGATCCGCCAGGGCGACGAGAACGGGCAAGTCGTCATTCACGCCGACGGCGTCGACGCGACCGGCGCCAAGCTGCACAACGCCTCGCTGATGTTCTTCCAGGTCCGCGACGGCACGTTGCGGATCGAGCGCCGGATGCGCGCCGCCGAGGCTGAACTTCGCCCCGGCTTCTGGCAGCTCACCGACATCGTCGAAGCCACGCCTGGGGCCACGCCGCAACGTGAGGCGCACCTGGCCATCCCCACCAATCTCGACGCCAGCGAATTGCTGGACCGGTTCGTCGCCCCGGCGGGCCTGTCATTCTGGGCGCTGCCCGGCTTCATCAACGAGGCCAAACGCGCGGGCTTCGCCCCGACCCGCTATGAACTCAAATGGCAGGGCCTTTTGGCCTACCCGTTCATGTTGGCGGCGATGGCGGGGCTTGGGGCGGTGTTTTCGCTGCGGCTGCAGCGCCTGGGCAATTTGGCGCAGTGGGGGGCGACCGGCGTGGGGCTCGGGCTCTTCCTGTTTTTTTATAGCCAAATGGCGGGCGCCTTCGCCATCACCCAGGCGGTGCCTGCGGTTGTCGCGGCCTGGGCTGCACCCCTGGCGGGCGTTTTCGTTGCGCTAGCTATGGTGGCTTTCCTGGAAGACGGCTGAAATCACGGCCGCAAATCGGTGACACTGCACCGCCGAGAGCTGTTGAGCGGCTCCGCAGCGCTGGACGCCTGCGCCTCGGCGCGGCTAGGTAAGTAATCGGGGAGTCGGGACAAAAGAGGCGCGTTCAATGGTCCGTTCGGGGGACATGACCGACCGCTTGGCCGAACGCACGTCTGCGCCTTTGGCGGCGTTGGCGGCCGTCCTCATGGTCAGCGTGGCGCCGGCCGCGCTCGCCCAGCCTCTCGCGGCGCCGCAGCCGCCGGCCGCCCAAAGCGAAATGGTGCTGCTTGAAGCGGACGTCCTGACCGACGATCAGCAGAACCGGGTCATCACCGCCGAAGGCGATGTCGAGGCCCGCTATCAGGGGCGCACGCTGCGCGCCGACCGCGTCGTCTACGACCTGGCGGCCGGCACGATCCACGCCAGCGGCAATGTGCAGATTGTCCATCCCGATGGTTCGGTCGAATACGCTGATGAAATCCAAAGCGACGAAGGGCTGAACATCGGCGTCGCCACCGAATTGCGCGCACGCTTCGGTCCAAACGGCACACTGGCTGCGCGCGCCGCAGTGCGGCAGAGCCCCACCAAGAACGAGCTGCGCAACGTTATCTATACAAGCTGCCCGGTCTGCGAAGACGGCTCGAAGCCGCCGACCTGGGCGTTTCGCGCACGCCGCGCGGTTCAGGATCAAGATCACCGCGTCATCACTTATGAGGGCGCCGTGTTCGAAGTCACCGGCGTGCCGGTGCTCTTCCTTCCGTATTTCGGTCACCCTGATCCGACCTCGGGGCGCCATTCCGGCTTCATGATCCCCGATGCGGGCGCAAACCGTCGCGTGGGCGCGTTTTACGAGCAAGGCTATTATTGGGCGATCTCGCCCTATTCCGATCTCACCGCCGGCATCCGTCTGCACGAGAACGTCAACCCGCTGCTCGGCGTACAATATCGGAAGCGCTTTTATTCAGGCGATCTTGAGATCGACGGCACCGTCACGCAGGAGCGCGACTTCGGCTCCGACGGCGTGAAATTCGGCGACGACACCACACGCTCGAGTCTGTTCGCGCGCGGTCGCTTTCACGTCAACGATTACTGGGACTGGGGTTTCGGCGCCGAACGCATCTCCGATGACCTCTATCTGCGACGCTACGACATTCCTGGCGTCGGCGAAGCGCGCGGACCGTATATCGGCGACACGCACCGCCTCATCTCGCAATTGTTCGCGGTGGGCCAGAATGAGAATTCGTACTCGGCCATTACGGCGGTGAGTTTCCAGGGTTTGCGGGCGACTGACACGCCGGACCTCTTGCCGAACATCCTGCCGATCGCGGAAACCGAGCACGTCTATTCTGATCCGCTGCTGCATGGACAGTTGCGCGTAGAAGCGAACGCCGCCGTGCTGGATCGCTCGAACGCGCCGACGCTGACGACGCCGGGCGACGACGCGCGCGCGTCGGTCAGCGCCAGCTGGCGCAAGGATGCGGTGATCGGCCCAGGCTGGGTGGTGAGCCCGTTCGGCGAGGTGCGGCAGGATTTCTTCCGCATCGAAACAGCGCCGCAGCACTATGAAACGTTCGGGCGCTCGCTCGGGCTGGGCGGGGCGGAGATCAGCTGGCCGTTTATGCGGCCGGGCCAGAAGTTCGATCTGATCATCGAGCCGATCGCCATGGCCGCGTGGGCGAATGACGGCGAAGATCCGCGCATCGTCAACGAAGACAGCCTGCGGTTCGAACTCGACGATTCCAATCTGTTCCGCCCCAACGCCGCGCCCAACTACGATCTCTGGGAGCCCGGCGGACGCGTCAGCGTCGGCATCCGAGCGACGGCGCGCGCCCGCAGCGGCCAGAGCGCGAGCTTCATGTTCGGTCGCCGTTGGCGCAGCGAGGCGGCGCCCGGCTTCACCGTGCAGAACAATCTCGAAGGCCGCGCCTCCGATTATGTCGGCGCCGTCAGCGCCGACATGGGCCGCGCCTTCGCCGCCGACGTGCGCTTTCGCCTGGATGACGAAACCCTGCAATTGCAGCGCCTGGACGCCGACGTCCGCGCCGCGGTGGGCCGATTCACCGCCGATGCGCGCTACTTCACGATCGACCAGTCTCTGGCTCAGCCCGGCGACCCGCAGTCGGAAATCACCGGCGATCTCGGCATCCGCATCGCCCATGGCTGGCGGGCGCAGTTCGGGCTCCGCCGCGACCTAGATTCCGACATAAATCTGCAGCAGGAGATCAGCGCGATTTACGAGGACGATTGTACGTTCCTGCAAATCGCCTACACGCGTTCGGAGACCCTCGACCGTCGGCTCGGGCCGAACGAGGGAATCCAAATCAGGGTCGGGTTGCGCTCGCTTGGCGTGCTCGGAGGCGGCTGAAGCCGCGGGGACGCCCTGTGACGGAATCGGAGCTTGGGGAATGAATTGGAAAACCCTGTGTGCGGCCGCTGTCGCGGTTTCGGCGTTGGCGGTCTTGCCGGCGCGCGCACAATTGGCCGAGTCTGTCGCAGCCGTCGTCAATGACAAGGTGATCTCCACCTATGACGTGCGCCAGCGGGCGACGCTGCTGCTGGTGTCCGCCGGGCTCCAGCCGACGCCCGAACTGCAGCAGCGCGCCAACGCGCAAGCGCTGCAGGACCTGATCGACGAGGAATTGGAACTCGGCGAAACCGGCAACGATCACTACCACATCACCGTCAGCGATGCTGACGTCGATCGCCGTCTCGAAGGCATCGCCCAGCAGAACAACCTGACCAAGGACGCCTTCCTGCAGCAATTGGCGCAGCAAGGCGTCGGCGCCGACACGCTGCGCCACCAAATTCGCGCCGACACCGCCTGGCAGCGGCTGATGAGCGGCCTCTACGGCTCGCGCATCCGTGTGTCCGAACAGGAAATCCGCGATACGCAGGCGCGTGCGGCGGCGAGCGCCACACGGCCCCGCTATCTGGTCTCGGAAATCTTCCTGCCGGCGAGCAATCCGCAGCAATTCCAGGATATGGCCAACGGCGCGCAGCGTCTGATGGAGCAGATGCAGCACGGCGTGCCGTTCCCGGCTGTCGCGCGGCAGTTCTCGGCGGCGCCGTCCGCGGCCGCGGGCGGCGACATGGGCTGGCTTGCCGAGAGCGAGTTGCAGCCAGAAATTCTGGGCGCCGTGCAACGCCTGCAGCCGAACCAGATGGCCATCGTGCAGACGCCGAACGGCATCTACATCGTCGCTCTGCGCGAACGCCGTGAAGGCGTCGCGGCGAGCACAGTGCAGCAAGTCTCGCTCCGGCAGATCACGGCGCCGGCAGAGCGCCGCGCGCAACTGGAGCGCATTCAACGGCGCATGCAAGGCTGCAACAATCTGGATCAATCGATTACGGGCATCGACGGCGCTGAAATCACCGATCTTGGAACGGCGACAGAAAGCGATCTCTCCGAAGCCATCCGCACCCGCATCACCGATGTGCCCTCAGGCGGCGCTTCTCCGGTGGCCGTCGACGGCGATCAAGCGAGCATGATCGTCGTATGCAGCCGTTTGACCGGCGGCGGCGCGGTGCCCAACCGCGACGAGATCGAAGATCGCCTGTACCAGCAGGAGATGGCGATGCTCTCTGAACGCTACCTCCGCAATCTGCGGCGCGAAGCCACGATCATCACACGCTAGCGATGACGCCGCTCGCCGTCTCGATGGGCGATCCCGCCGGGATTGGCCTCGAGCTTGCGGCGAAAACGTGGGCGGCGCGCGCGACCGCTGACATTCCGGCTTTCTTCCTGATCGGCGACAGCGACGCCCTTCAACGCGCGTCCGCGCGCGCTGGGATCGCGTTGCCTGACCTCAAAGTCGTGAAGACGCTCGATGCGCTCGATTTCGCGAATGACGCGCTCACCGTGGTCGAAACGCCGCTGGCGCTTGAGGAAGAGCCCGGCGCCCCGGAACCAGTGAATGCGCGCGCGGTGATCGCCTCCATCGAGCAAGGGGTCGCCGCGGTCCGCGCCGGCGCCGCGTCGGCGCTGGTGACGCTGCCGATCGCTAAGGCGCCGCTCTATGGCGCCGGCTTCGGCTTTCCCGGCCACACCGAGTTTGTCGCGCACTTGACGGACGCCGATCCCTGGCCGCATGCGCGCGGACCGGTGATGCTGCTGGCCGGCGCGACGCTCAAGGTCGCGCTCGTCACCATCCATACGCCGCTGGCCAAAGTGCCGAGCCTTCTGAGCATCGAGCGCGTGCGGCAGACAGCACTTGTGCTCGGTGAAGCGCTGAAGCGCGATTTCGGCATCGCCAATCCACGCATCGCCGTGTGCGGGCTCAATCCGCACGCCGGCGAGCAAGGCGAGATCGGTCGCGAAGAAATCGAGATCATTAATCCCGCCGCGGCCTCGCTGCGCGTCGAGGGCTGGAACGTCGCCGACGCGCGCGCCGCGGATTCGCTGTTCCACGAAGAGGCGCGCGCTGGTTACGACGCAGTGGTGGCGATCTATCACGATCAGGGTCTCATCCCACTCAAGACCCTGCATTTCTGGGACGCGGTGAACGTAACGCTCGGCCTGCCCATCGTGCGCACCTCGCCCGATCACGGCACCGGCTTCGACATCGCCGGCAAAGGCGTCGCGCGCCCCGACAGCTTCATCGCCGCTCTGCGCATGGCGCGCGACATGGCCGCGCGTCGCACGGGCGCATGAACGACCTCCCGCCGATCCGCGATTGGCTGGAGCGCGAGGGCCTATGGGCCAACAAGGGCCTCGGCCAGCACTTCCTCTTGGACATGAACATCACGCGCCGCATCGCGCGCGAAGCGGGCGAGATCGCAGGCAAGGCCGTCATCGAAGTGGGCCCCGGCCCGGGTGGATTGACGCGTGCGCTCCTGGAAGCCGGGGCCGATCCGTTGATCGTGATCGAGAAGGATGCGCGCTTCCTGCCGTTGCTCGAACCCTTGATCGCGTGGAGCGGCGGGCGCTTGCGCATCGTTCAAGGCGATGCGCTTGAACTCGATGAAGCCGCCTTGCTGCAGGGCGCGACCGCGTCGCTCGTCTCCAACCTTCCCTACAATGTCGGCACCCCGCTGCTGGTGAAATGGCTGAAGGCCGGCGCCTGGCGCGGACCCATGACGCTCATGTTCCAGAGGGAGGTGGCCGAGCGCATCGTCGCCAAACCCGGCGGCGATGCATATGGACGCCTGGCGGTGCTGACGCAGGCGCGCTGCGAGGCGCGCATCGCGTTCACGATTCCGGCGCGCGCCTTCACCCCGCCGCCGAAGATCGATTCGGCCGTCGTACGTTTGATCGATCGCGCGGATCCCTATCCGCATCTCGACGCGCTCGAACAGGTGACGGCGGCGGCGTTCGGGCAGCGGCGCAAGATGCTTCGCAGCGCGTTGAAGGCGCTGACGCCCGATGCAGGCGCGTTGTTGGAAGCGGCGGAGATCGATCCGACCGCGCGCGCCGAAGAGATCGATCAAGCAGGCTTCCGCCGCCTTGCCGAAGCCTGGCGCGCGATGGCCGCTTAAGTCTCGACGCGATGCAGAAACGCGCGGATCGCCGCATTGGCGGCTTCCGGATTGTCGATATGCACGCAATGCCCTGAGTTCGGGATCATGACCGCCTCGCCGTGCGGGGTCTTGCTGGCGTATTCCCGCGAGGCGCCGATCGTGCAGGTGTCGTATTCGCCCGAGACATAGAGCACCGGCATCGTGAGACGATGCAAATCGTCCTCGCGCTCGTAATCCTTCAAATTGCCGACTAGCGAGAACTCGGACGGGCCATCCATCGCCAGATAGGATTCCATGCCCGCACCCGCGAAAGTCTTCTCCCACAGCGGTTGCGTTTCCGCGGATGGGTGGCGCGCGATGTGCTGCGCGGTGAATTCCTCGTCGGCGGCGTGATAAGCAGGCGTGTCGTAGTTGCCCGTGCGCTCCGCTTCATGCACCGCTGCGCGATGCTCAGGCGTGAGTTGATCGACCATCGGGCGCACATCGGAAACATAGCGCCGCACGCTCATCACCGGGCCGTCAAGCGTGGCGCTCATGACGCCCTCTTGCGTGCGTTCCAGGAAATAATCGACGCCCAGCATCGTCCCCCAAGACGAGCCGAAATAGTGCAAGCGCGTGAGGTTCAAACCAGCGCGTACGCGCGCCAATTCTTCGATGAACCGTGAGCGCACCCAATATTGCGCGCCGCTCGGCTTGTCTGAGCGTCCGCACCCCAGCTGATCCCAGAAATAGACCGCGCGCTCATTCCCGAGTCCCTTCAGCGGCTCAATATAATCGCTCGGAAAGCCCGGCCCGCCATGCGCGGCGAGAAGTGGCGTCTTCGGACCATCGCCGAATTTGCGCCACACCACCGAGCCGCCGGGGACTGCGATACGCCCCTCTCCGGTCTGGGCGATGCGCGTCCAGGCGTCGCCGGTGTCCGGTGAGGAGGGTGTCGTGGCGGCCATTTGCCTGCCGCAACCCGCCAGCAGAGCAGCGCCCATCAATGTCGCGCGGCGTGTGATCATGGCCCCTCCCAAGTGTTTCGTTCTGTACGGCCCGCGCGCGGCGACGGATCACTTGCCCTCCATCAGTCGATCCACGTGCACGTGCAGCCAGAGCTGACGATTGCGCTTCAGCCGCTCGGCGGCGAGGATTTGCTTGATGTGCGCGTGCGTCTCTTCGATCGAGGTGTTGACCAGCACATAATCATATTCCGCCCAATGACTGATCTCGTCGCGCGAACGCGCCATGCGTTTGGCGATCACGTCGGGCTGGTCTTCCGCCCGCGCATGCAAGCGGCGCTCGAGTTCGTGCATCGAGGGCGGCAAGATGAAGATGCCGACGACGTCTTCGGGCGCGGCGGCCCGAAGCGCCCGTGCGCCCTGCCAATCGACATCGAACAGCACGTCGCGCCCCTGGATCAGCAGAGCTTCGACCGGGGCGCGCGGCGTGCCGTAATGGTTGCCGAACACCATGGCGTGCTCGAGAAACTCGTTGCGATCGGCCATCGCCTCGAAGGCTTCGCGATCCATGAAGTAGTATTCGCGGCCGTCCATCTCGTTGCCGCGGCGCGGGCGCGTGGTGACTGACACTGAAAGCGAAACATTGGCGTCTTCTTCGATCAGCTTGCGAGCCAGCGTCGACTTGCCGGCGCCGGAGGGGCTCGAAAGCACGAACATGAGGCCGCGGCGGGCGACGCTTTCATTCAACATTGGCCGCCTGCTCCTTGATCTGATCGACCACTGCCTTGAGATCCAGGCCGACGCGGGTCAGCGCCAATTCGCTGGCCTTCGAGCAAAGCGTATTCGCCTCACGCGTCAATTCCTGCCCTAGGAAATCAAGCCGTCGCCCGGCGGGCTCCGGCTTGCTCAGCAGCGCGCGCAGCTCGCCCGCATGGGCGACGAGGCGATCAAGCTCCTCCTGCACGTCAGCGCGCAAGGCGGCGAGCGCAGCTTCCTGTGCGAGACGCGCGGGATCGAGCTGGATGTCGGGCGAGAGCGCAGCGAGACGCTGGCGGATACGCTCCAGCGCGGCGGCAGGCGCGGCCGCCGCCGTTGTGCGGGCCGCTGCAATCAGAGTGTCGAGTTGATCCGCGAGCCCGCCGAGCGTCGCCGCAAGCATGCGCCCCTCGGCGCGACGCGCGGCGTCGAGTTGATCGAGCGCTTGCGTAAAGCCCTTCAGCAAATCCGCTTCGAGGGCGGCATGCGCGTCCGCGTCAGCCTCCGCCTCATCGGTGATCAGCACGCCGCGCACCGCGAGCAGGCCATCCCAGCGCGGCGAAGCGACGACGCCCGATTCAACATATGGCCGGCCCGCCTCAAGCAGAGCCTCCACGTAGCTCGCATCCACCCGCGCGGGGCTCGTCGCGCCCGGCTCGCGCGCGATCGACAGGCCCGCCTGCAGCGAACCGCGCTTGAAGCGCTTTGAAGCCGCCTCGCGCAATTGCGGTTCGAGCGCGTCGAATCCCGAAGGCATACGCAGCTTGAGGTCGAGCCCGCGCCCGTTGACGCTCTTCAACTCCCAGATCCAACGCACGCCGCCGACGGCGCCTTCGGCGCGGGCGAACCCGGTCATGCCCGATATGCTCATCGGACCTGACTAGAGCGGTTTGACGGCCCGCGAAACCCTGGGCGCTACTGAAACCGCCTGAACCAGGCGACGACAGCCGCGTCCCGCTCGGCGCCTTTGCCCCCAATCACGTGCTGCTCGCCGTCGAACACCAGGAATTGGTGAACCTTTCCAAGCCGCGTTAGCTCGGCATCCAGTTGCCGCGATTGCTCCGCGGGAATGTCCTCGTCGGCGCCGCCATGCATGATGAGAACTGGCGCGTTGATCTTGTCGGCCCAGAACATGACGGAGCGCGACGAGACGACCTCTTCGCGACGCTGGTCGAGATCGGGCCAAAGCATTGGCGCGTAGCGCGCTTGCGGCCCGCCTTCCGCAATCAACGGCCCGAGATCGGTGAAGCCGCCCCATTCCGCGGCGGCGCGTGCTGGGAACCCATCGCGCAGCGCCATGAACACCATCGCACCGCCACGCGATTCACCCGCGAGATAGAGATGGGTCGGATCGGCGCCGGGGATGCGCCCAATTTGCGGAACGATGTTCATGAGGTCATGCAGATCGGCGCCGCCCGCTTCGTCGCGTCCCTGCCAGCCATTGCTGCCGCGATACTGCGGTGCAACCACGATATAGCCGGCCTCCGCGTAACGATGCAGTGGGATGAGGATCTGTCCGACGAAACCGTGCGGCCATGTGATGCTGCCGCGATTGAAGACGATCACCGGCAGCCGGTGCGCAGGCCGAACACGCGGCCGATAGAGGTAGGCGCCGACGGTGAGGCCATCGCTCTGATAGGTGAACTGCTCCAGCACGAAGCGCTGGTCGGTTTGCGCGGCGACATAATCTTCGCGGCTTCCGGTCCATTCAATGCCGCGTTCCGAACCGTACTCCGGAATGGCGACGCTCTGGACGTTCTCCAGCGACGGCGCAGCAGCTGTCCGGGCATGAGGCGTGGCGCAGCCCAGCGCGCAAAGCGAGGCCGCCAGCAGTACGAAAGTGCGCATGATCTTCTCCCTTGGGGAAGGGATGCGCGCCGGATCGCCGTAGATGCGCGCTTCTGGGATGAAGCGACGACCTGCGGTGTAAACGCGACGAAGCTAACGCCGCCGGTTGTTCGCCGCTTCCTGCGCGAGACGCTGACGCTCGATCACGCGCCAACGCGCAACATTGGCGTTGTGCTCTTCGACGGTTGCCGCGAACACGTGTCCGCCGGTGCCGTCGGCGACGAAATAAAGATCGTCCGTCTGCGGCGGATTAAGCACCGCCTGAATAGCGGCGAGCCCGGGATTGGCGATCGGCGTGGGCGGCAGGCCTTGGATGCGGTACGTGTTGTAGCCGGTATCCATGTCGATCTCGCTTTGGCGGATCACACGCGGTTGACCGGTGCGTTCATCCACGAGGCGGCCGTTCTTGCAGCGGGTCGGATAGCGCTTGCATACGCCATAGATGATGGTTGGATCGCTTTGCAGCGCCATGTGCTGACGCAGGCGATTGATGAAGACGGCGGCGACACGCGGACGCTCCGTGGCGACGCCGGTTTCCCGCTCCACGATCGAGGCAAGGATCACCGCCTCCTCCGGGGTCGAGATCGGCAAGTTGTCGGCGCGATGCGCCCAGGCTTCAGCGAGCGCTGCATCGCGCGCGTCACGCATCTTCTGCACCAGAGCAGCGCGCGTCATGCCGCGCTGAACCTGATAGGTCTCCGGTAGGATCGAGCCTTCCGCCGGCGCCTCCGGCAGATCGCCGGTGAGAAACGGCGACGCCGCGATCACCTCCATCGCCGCGCGCGTGGTTAGTCCTTCTGGAATGGTGACGGCATGCTGCACGGCCCGGCCATCGGCCATCATCTGCACGATCTGTCGCACCGAAGCGTGCGCCGGGATCGCGTACTCGCCGGCCTGGAGGCCGCGCCCGCGGGCGTAGGCCCATTGCGCGGCGATGCGGAAGATCATCGTGTTGCGGATCTGACCGCGCTGTTGGAGCGCCTCGCCGATGGCGCTGACGCTTGATCCATGATCGATATTGATGTCGAGGCCGCGCACGGACGGGCCGGGACGGTTCACTTCGGCGAGGAAGGCGAAAATCGCCACCAATGCAACCGCCGCAAGGACGATCGCCGCAGACGTGAGAAAACTGACGAAACCCCAGAACCCGCCGCTTTCGCGGATCGCATAGGTTCGCGCCATTAATCCACCGCTGTCAGAATCACGGCCGCGTTCGTTCCGCCGAAACCGAAGCTGTTCGACAGGGCCGCCGTCACGGGGCGTTTCTTGGCGACGTGCGGCGTCAGGTCGATCGCAGTTTCGACGCTCGGGGCGTCGAGATTGAGCGTGGGCGGCACGATGGAGTCTCGAATCGAAAGGGCGCAAAAGATCGCTTCCACCGCCCCCGCGGCCCCAAGCAGGTGTCCAATCGCCGACTTTGTTGACGACAATGAGACACGCGCTGCGGAATTCCCGAACATGCGCTCGACGGCTTTCAGTTCGATCTCGTCGCCAAGCGGCGTCGATGTGCCGTGCGCATTGATGTAGTCGATGTCGCCGGGCCCCATGCCGGCGTCCTTGAACGCCGCGCGCATGGCGCGGAAACCGCCGTCGCCGTCTTCGGCGGGCGCGGTGATGTGATAGGCGTCTCCGGATAGGCCGTAGCCCTTCACCTCGGCGTAAATCTTTGCGCCGCGCGCCTTGGCGTGCTCGTATTCCTCAAGCACCACGACGCCCGCGCCTTCGCCCATGACGAATCCGTCACGGTCCTTGTCGTATGGACGCGAAGCCTTGGTCGGGTTGTCGTTGAACCCCGTCGAGAGCGCCCGCGATGCGGCGAAGCCGGCCATGCCGATCCGGCAGATGGCGGCCTCGGCGCCGCCCGCGACCATGATGTCGGCGTCGTCATGCTTGATGAGCCGCGCCGCGTCGCCGATCGCGTGCGCGCCTGTAGCGCAGGCGGTGACGACGGCGTGGTTCGGTCCCTTCAATCCATAGCGGATCGATACTTGGCCCGAAGCCAGATTGATGAGCGCGCTCGGAATGAAGAACGGGCTGACTTTGCGCGGCCCCTGCTCATGCAGCAGCACCGCCGTATCGGCGATGGAGGAGAGCCCGCCAATGCCCGAGCCGATCAGAACGCCCGCGCGTTCTTTCTGCTCTTCCGTTTCGAGCTTGATCCCGGAATCGGCGATCGCTTCGTCCGCCGCGGCCATACCGTAGAGGATGAAATCGTCAACGCGCCGCTGCTCCTTCGCCGACATAGTCTTGTCGGGATCGAAGGCGTTGGGGTCGTCCTTGCCGCCGCCGCGCCCATCGACGCGCGGCACGATGCAGCCATAGCGGCACGGCAGGTCATCGACCTTGAAGTGCTCGATCATGTTCGCGCCGGACGTGCCCGCGAGCAAACGCCGCCAGCTCGCTTCGCGACCGGCTGCGAGCGGCGTGACAAGTCCGATGCCGGTGATGACCACGCGGCGCATGATGGGAGGCTTCAGCCCGTCTTTTCGGAAATGAACTTCACCGCGTCGCCGACGGTTTGGATGTGCTCGGCGGCGTCATCCGGGATTTCGATGCCGAACTCTTCCTCGAACGCCATGACCAGCTCGACATTGTCGAGGCTGTCAGCGCCCAGATCGTCGATGAAGCTGGCCTTCTCCGTCACCTTCTCCGGCGGAGCTTCCAGATGCTTAATCACGATCGCCTTCACGCGCTCAAACACGTCGGACATGCACGCCTCGCCACTTCCAGAACTGTCTCGGAAACTTCAGGTTCGCCCTTACGGCAAAGAAGCCGCCTTTTGAAGGCCCCAGGCGCCCCCGGCAAGCGGTTTTTTGCTTGGCGCTGGGGCGCCGCTGCAGAAACAGCGCCTCAAATCATAGCCATCCCGCCATTTACATGCAGGGTTTGGCCGGTGACGTAAGCCGCCTCGTCGCTCGCCAGATAGACCACGGCGGCGGCGATATCCGCACCCTCGCCCAGCCGCCCGGCGGGAATTCGGGCCAAAGTCGCGGCTTTTTGCGCGTCCGTCAGCACGTCGGTCATGGCCGA
>DASZSK010000128.1:0-8826 GCA_035548735.1 Caulobacterales bacterium
TTCTCCGCAAGTTGGATCGCCGGCTCGAACAGGCGCGCCCAGGGCAAGCGACCATGCTCGTCGTGCGCCAGCTTCAGCATCGCATAGACGGATGGCGTGCCGACCGAGCGCCCGCTCGTTTGCGCGTCGATGAAGGGCAGTGGATGGGCGGATGCGTCGAGGAACATGTCCGGCGTTGCGCCGGCCGGCGCGCGCTCGCGCCCGTCATAGGCGTCGATGCGGTGCGTCTCGCCATTGTAGAAGAGGAGAAAGCCGCCGCCGCCGACGCCGGAACTCTGAGGCTCGACCAGGCCAAGCACCGCTTCGGCGGCGATGGCCGCATCCGTCGCCGTACCGCCTTCGCGCAGCATCTGCAGCGCAGCGTCCACCGCGCGCGGATCGGCCGCCGCCACCATGGCCTGGCCGCGGTGGTCCGGCGTTGACGCCGAGGCGCAAGCCGCCAGCACAAGGGCGATGAGCGCGGAGAGGAAGGAGCGATGGGAACCCAGGGCCTGAAGCATGACGTCTGTCCTAAGCGGTCCGCATCGGTTTAAGAAGCGCGGGTCTAACATAGGAAGTCGCATTGGCCCGTCCTGGTCCTCGAAATTCTTTGACTGATATCGCTGGTCTGACCGTCGGATGCGCAGAGGATCCCATCGCCGTCACGGGCGTGACTGTGATCGCGCCCGACGAGCGCGCGGTTTGCGCCGTCGATGTGCGGGGCGGTGGGCCGGGTACGCGCGAGACCGACGCGTTGCAGCCCGAGAACCTGGTCGATGCGGTCGACGCGGTCGTCCTTTCCGGCGGCTCTGTTTACGGGCTGGGGGCGGCGGACGGCGTCGTCGCGGCCATGGGCGCGGAAGGCAAGGGCTTCGGACTCGTGGATCGCAGCGACGTGCCCAAATCGCCGGTCGTGCCGGCGGCGATCCTCTACGATCTGGTCAATGGCGGCGCAAAGGATTGGGCGGACATGCCGCCTTACAACGAACTGGGCCGGCGTGCGTACATGGCGCGGGGCGTCGAAGTTCCGCTTGGCGACGCCGGAGCCGGTTATGGCGCAATCGCCGGCGCGCTCAAAGGCGGGCAGGGCAGCGCCAGCATCGTCATGGACGATGGCGAAAGCGGCGCCACGGTCGCTGCGCTCGCCTGCGTCAATTGCTGGGGGGCGACCACGATGCCCAACTCGCGCTGCTTCTGGGCCTGGCCGTGGGAGATCGACGGCGAGTTCGGCGCGGTGAAGCCGGATGTGTCGGCGCGCTTCGATCACGAAGATTGGGGCATGGCGAAGATGTCGGCGCAGGCGCGTACCAACACGACGATCGCTCTGGTGGCCACGGATGTGGCTCTCACGCCCGGCGAAGCCAAGCGCATGGCGCAAATGGCCTCGGCCGGATTGGCGCGGGCGATCCGACCCGTGTTCGCGCCGTTTGACGGCGACGTTGTGTTTGCACTTTCAACCGGACGGCGGGAGATTACCGGCATGCGGCCGCTCGTGCTGGCGCGGATCGGCGCGCTGGCGGCGGATTGCCTGAGCCGCGCGGTCGCGCGCGGCGTTTATGAAGCGAAGGCCGCGCACGGCGTGCGGGCCTGGCGCGATCTTGGCTAAATTCGCTTAACCGTAAAATTCATCGCCGCGCGCCATGCGGCGCATCAGCCGGCGATGCCGCTTCAGCGCGCGCCGCTTGGCCTTGTCCGCCGTGTGCTTGATCACAACGCGTTGCGGCGCCGGCGACATTGCGGCGTCGGCGATCAGAGCAATGGTCGCGTAAGCGCGCGTTAGCCATGTTGGCGCTTCGCGATCGTAGGCGGCGGCGTCGTACATCAGGGTCTCGCGTTCGAGAATGCGAACACGCTTACCCCGGTTTCGGTTTCGATCCGTTTAAGACCTGCTGAAAAAGGGCCAAAAGCGGGCCGAAATCGCACGTCTCAGCCCAGAGCGCGGCGCACCATGTCCTGAAACGCGGCGACGCCCATCTCGTGCTTCGGCGACAGCCGGCCGGTGTCATAGATGCCCGCGTCCAGATTCTCCTGCACGCGCTCGGCCACCCATTTATCCTCGCCGACCACCACGTCCGACATGGCGAGCGTCTCTTCGGAGACGCTTTCGCCCTCCGGCATGAGATAGAGATAATCGAGCCGCGTGCGTTCGTTGCCGAGCGGCGCCATGCGCTCCATCATCAGCCCGCGCGCGTAGATGTTGAAACCGATATTGGGCCACGCCCACGCCCAGAGGCCGTCATAGACCGCGCCCGTCTTGCGCATCGGCGCTTCGTGGATGACGACGCGATCCTCGACGCGCACATTGTATTTGCCGCTGTCGACTTCAGCGTCGAGGCCGGCGTGAATGAGCGGAATGTGATAACCTTCGAGATAGTTCTCGACGTAGGTCTTCCAATTGCACGCGAGTTCATGCGAGCGACGGAGCGCAATGTGCATCCTGCTCCAATCGGCGTCGCCGAGGCGTTGATCGAGCGGCGCGAGCACGTCGCTGAGCCGCTGCCGCGGGTCGATGGCGACGAAGACGAGGCCGCGCCAGACCTCAAGTCCCAAGGGAAAAAGCGCGAGTTCACGCGGATCGAAATTGTCGGCGGGGCCGAAGTCGCGCGCCTGTCTGAGCCGACCGTCCAGCGCATAGCGCCAGCCATGATATTGGCACACAAGCGCTCCATCGCAGCGCCCCTCTTCGTGCTGCGTCAGCGGGCCGGCGCGGTGGCGACAGACATTGTGGAACGCCCGCAGCTCGCCCTTGTCGTCGCGCACGATCAGCACGGGATAGCCCGCGAGCGTTTCCGCACGCCAGGATCCGGCCTCCGCGATCGCGCTCACATGCGTGGCGAACATCCAGCTTTTGGCGAAAATATCCGCACGCTCGCGCGGCCACAGCGAGGCGTCGCGATACCATGAGGCCGGCAGCGTCTCGGGCGCGGCGCTCATACCAGCGCGCCGCGTTCGATCAGGCTGCGCACGGCGGCGATGTCCGGCGCCATGGCGCGATCGTGATCGAGGAAAGGGGCTACGGCGCGTATGCGCTCATGCGCCCGCCGCAGCGGCGCCGACGTCTTCAGCGGCGCATGGAAATCGATGCCCTGCGCCGCCGCAAGGAGTTCGATGGCCAAGACATGCGCTGCATTGCGCGCGATGTCGCCGGCTTTGCGCCCCGCAAACGTCGCCATCGAGACATGGTCTTCCTGATTGGCCGAGGTGGGGATGGTGTCCACGCTGGCGGGATGCGCAAGCGTCTTGTTTTCCGAGACCAGCGCCGCGGCTGAGACTTGCGCGATCATGAAGCCTGAATTGAGCCCGCCTTCCTTGACCAGAAACGGCGGCAAGCCGGAGAGATGGGTGTCGATCAGCACGCCGATGCGCCGTTCGCTGATCGAGGCGATCTCGCTGGCCGCCATCGACAGCATGTCGGCGGCGAACGCCACTGGCTCAGCGTGGAAATTTCCGCCGGAAAGAATGGCGCCGTCTTCCGCGAACACGAGCGGATTGTCGGTGACGGCGTTGGCTTCGATCTCCAGCGTCCGCGCGGCATGGCGGATGAGATCGAGGCAGGCGCCCATCACCTGCGGCTGACAGCGGATCGAGTAGGGGTCCTGCACCTTGTCGTCGCCGACGAGATGGCTCGCGCGGATGGCGCTGCCGGCGAGCAGTTCGCGCAGGCGCGCGGCGACGTCGATTTGGCCTTCATGGCCGCGCGCGGTGTGGATGCGCGCATCGAACGGCGCATCGCTGCCCTTGATGGCGTCGACCGACATCGCGCCGGCCACGAGGGCCGCGTCGAAGACGTCCTGCGTCTGGAAGAGGGCGTCAAGCGCCAGCGCAGTGGAGACTTGCGTGCCGTTCAGGAGCGCGAGCCCCTCCTTGGGCCCGAGCGCAATTGGCGCGAGCCCCAGTTGTTGCAACGCTTCGCGCGCAGGAACGATTTTTCCGTCGTGCGCGATGTCGCCATAGCCGATCAGCGCGCAGGAGAGATGCGCGAGCGGGGCGAGGTCGCCGGATGCGCCCACCGAGCCTTGGCTCGGGATGAGCGGGTACGCCTTGGCGTTCAGGAGGCCGAGCAAAGTGTCGACGACGACGCGCCGGACACCGGAGCGGCCTTGCGCCAGCGTCAGCACTTTGAGCGCAAGCGTCAGGCGTACGACGCGCTCCGGCAGCAGCGGGCCAACGCCGCAGGCATGCGACAGCACCAGATTGCGCTGCAATTCCTCAAGCTTGTCGGCGCCGATGCGCGTATTGGCGAGCAGTCCGAAGCCCGTGTTCACGCCATAGATCGGTCCGCCCTTTTGCAGCAGCGCGGCCACCGTCTCGGCGGCGGCGTCGATGCGTGCATAATCCGACGCGTCTAGGGTGATGGCGCCCGCGCCGGTCCAAACGGCGCGGAGGTCCGGGAGCGAGAGCCGTTTCATCGCGAATCCAATGACGGCAAGTCGAGCTTCATCGCGCGTGCGCAGGCGATCGCTTCGTCATAGCCGGCGTCGGCGTGGCGCATGACGCCGGTGGCGGGGTCGTTCCACAACACGCGGGCGATGCGTTTCGCGGCGGCGTCGCTGCCGTCGCAGACGATGACGACGCCGGCATGCTGCGAATAGCCCATGCCGACGCCGCCGCCGTGATGAAACGAAACCCAGGTCGCGCCGGACGCGGTGTTCAGCAAGGCGTTGAGCAAAGGCCAGTCGCTGACGGCGTCGCTGCCGTCGCGCATCGCTTCGGTCTCGCGATTAGGCGAAGCGACGGAGCCGGAATCGAGATGGTCGCGGCCGATCACGATCGGCGCCTTCACCTCGCCCTTCGCCACCATGTCGTTGAACGCAAGCCCGAGGCGATCGCGTTGACCCAAGCCCACCCAGCAGATGCGCGCCGGCAAGCCTTGGAACGCGATCCGCTCGCGCGCCATGTCGAGCCAGCGATGCAGGTGCGCGTCATCCGGGATGAGTTCCTTCACCTTGGCGTCGGTTTTGGCGATGTCGTCCGGATCGCCGGAAAGGGCGGCCCAGCGGAACGGGCCAACGCCGCGGCAGAACAATGGACGCACATAGGCCGGCACGAAGCCAGGATAGGAGAAGGCCTTGGCGACGCCTTCGTCCTTGGCCACCTGACGGATGTTGTTGCCGTAATCGACGGCGATCGCGCCGCGCTCTTTGAGCGCCAGTAGCGCTCGGACGTGCTGCGCGATCGAAGCGCGCGCCGCCTCGGCGACCTCCGACGGAGTCTGTTCGCGCGTCGCATGCCAGCGTTCGAGGCTCCAGCCGATCGGCAGGTAGCCGTTGGCGGGATCGTGCGCCGAGGTCTGATCTGTGACGGCGTCGGGGATGATGTCGCGCGCCACAAGTTGCGGGAGAATTTCGGCGGCGTTGCCGAACAGCCCGACCGAAATCGCTTCCTTATTCGCGCAGGCTTCGCGGATCATCGCCAGTGCGTCGTCGAGCGTGTTGGCGCGCTTGTCGAGATAGCGCGTCGCCAGCCGCTTTTCGATGCGGTCAGGCTGGCACTCGATGGCGAGACAGCATGCGCCGGCCATGGTCGCAGCCAGCGGCTGCGCGCCGCCCATGCCGCCCAAGCCCGCGGTGAGAATCCATTTGCCCGACCAATCGCCGTTGAAATGACGCCGGCCCATTTCGGCGAAGGTTTCGTAGGTGCCCTGAACGATGCCTTGCGAGCCGATATAAATCCACGAACCGGCCGTCATCTGGCCGTACATCATGAGGCCCTTGCGATCGAGTTCGTCGAATTTTTCCCAACTCGCCCAGCGCGGCACGAGATTGGAGTTCGCCAACAGCACGCGCGGCGCATCTTCGTGCGTCTTGAACACGCCGACTGGCTTGCCGGATTGGATGAGCAGCGTCTCGTCGCTCTCCAAGCGGCGCAGAGTTTCGACGATCTTGTCATAGGCCGGCCAGTCGCGTGCGGCGCGGCCGATGCCGCCATAGACGACAAGCTCCTCCGGATGTTCGGCGACATCCGGATCGAGATTGTTCATCAGCATGCGGAGCGCGGCTTCGGTGAGCCAATTCTTGCAGCTTCGTTGCGTGCCGCGCGGCGCGCGGATGATGCGGTTCGGATCGTGGCGAAGATTCATGGCGACACTTCTCCCGCGAACACACGCTCGCGCAAGAGATCGGCGCCGATCCAGTAGCAGAGCTCGGCCGGCTCGCGCACGTTCCAGATGGCGAGATCGGCGGCCTTGTTGGGTTCAATCGTTCCGGTTTCTTGGCCGAGGCCAAGCGCCAGCGCCGCGTTGCGCGTCATGCCGGCGAGCGCCTCTTCCGGCGTGAGCCGAAACAACGTGCAAGCCATCTGCATGGCGAGCAAAGGCGAGGTGAGCGGCGAGGTGCCCGGATTGCAGTCGGTTGCGACCGCGATCGGCACGCCGGCCGCGCGCAACGCTTCGATCGGCGGCAGTTTGGCGTCGCGCAGGAAATAAAACGCGCCCGGCAGCAGCACGGCCGCGGTTCTCGCCGCGGCCATCGACGCGACGCCGTCTTCGTCGAGCCACTCAAGATGGTCCGCCGAGAGCGCTTGAGCGCGCGCAGCGAGGGCGCCGCCGCCCTGATTGGAGAGTTGTTCAGCGTGCAGTTTCACCGGCACGCCGCTGGCGCGCGCGGCGGAGAAAAAATAGTCGACCTCTTCCGGCGTGAAAGCGATCGCGTCGCAATAGGCGTCGACTGCGTCGATGACGCCGGACGCGGCGAGCGCCGGGAGCATCACGTCCGCCACGAGTTGCACATAGGCCGCGCGATCATCGCGGAACTCGGGCGGCAAAGCGTGCAAACCCAGAAACGTTCTCCGGACGCGCACGCCTTCGCGCTCGGCCAGCGCCGTCGCGGCCCGCAATTGCTTGTACTCGGTCTCCAGGTCGAGTCCGTAGCCGGATTTGATCTCGACGGTCGTGAGGCCTTCGGCCTTCATGCGTCGTAGGCGCTGCGCCGCGCTCAAGATGAGATCGTCCAGCGATGCGGCGCGTGTGGCGTTGACCGTGGAGAGAATGCCGCCTCCAGCTCGGGCGATGTCTTCATAGGTCGCGCCTTCGAGGCGAAGCTCGAACTCGAGCGCGCGGTCGCCGCCGAACACGAGATGGGTGTGGCAGTCGATCAGCCCCGGCGTGATCAGCGCGCCGCCGCAGGGACGCACCTCGCGCGCAAGCGCTTCGGGCGCGCCGGGCAGATTGGCGCGCGCGCCGACCCAGGCGATGCGGCCGTCTTTGGCGGCGACGACGCCGTCGGCGACGAGGCCATAAGGCTCGCCCGCGGCCATGGTCGCCACTTGTGCGTCAAGCCAAAGCGTATCCCACATGGCCGCGATCTATAGACGTTCGCGCCGCGCCGCGCCAATCTCCGCGCATGGTCGAGGACTCGGATTGTCGTGCGTGGCGTTCCGCCGCCGATTTGCTGACGACGGACGCTGCGGCGCCTGTAGCGATGCTTGGCGCGCCCTTGGCGGAACGTTCGCTGACGCCGGGCCGTTGCGATCTCGCGCCGGCGGCGCTGCGGGCGGCGCTGAAGCGGATGAGCGTGTACGATCTCGAGACCGAAACCGATCTGTCGGCGCTCAGGGTGTTCGATGCGGGCGATCTCGACCTCAAACTCGTTTCGCCTGCGGATGCATTCGCGCCGATCGTCGAACGGATGCGCGTGCTTGCGCGTGCGCACGAGCTCACCATGCTCATCGGCGGCAACAATGCGGTGACGCGGCCTGCCGCGCATGCGCTCGGGTCTCTGGCGCGGGTCGGCGTGCTGACGCTCGATGCGCACTTCGATTTACGCGACACCGATTGCGGTTTGACCAACGGAAATCCGATTCAGGCGCTGCTCGAAGACGGCTTGCCGGGCGCGAACATCGCGCAGCTTGGTCTCTTGCCGTTCGCCAACAGCAGGCGGGCGCACGAGAAAGCGAAGGCGGCGGGCGTCCATGTCGTGACCGCGCGGCAGTGTCGCGAGCAGGGGCTCGCCAACGCCGCGCGCGCGGCGCTGGCGCTCTTGTCCGCGCGCTGCGACCGCATTCACGTCGATTTCGACATTGACGTGATCGAGCGCGGCCAGCTTCCAGGCGCGCCAGGCGCACGCCCCGGCGGTCTTGCGGCACAAGATTTCTTTGACGCTGCACGCGCGATCGCAGCGCATCCAAAGGTCGCCAGCGTCGATCTCACCGAGTTCGATCCGAGCCTTGATCTGGGCGAGCTCTCGGCGCTGACCGCCGCGCGCTGGGCGTGCGAAGTTCTGGCCGGTTTCTCCGCCCGCGCCTGACCTCGCCCAGCGCGCGAAAACGGCAGCGTCGAACCCCTCAAAAGCAGATGCGGGCGCTTTCTGTCTTGCGTTGGACAACGAGGGCGCGCTTAGCTGGCAAGAAAAGTAATATAAGTCGGGGGGAATGGTGGCGTCCGAGAAGCGCGCGCCAGCGCCGCAGAGCCAGGCGTCGTCCAACGAGGGCGTGAGCGAGCTTGCGCGCGGCGCCGCGCTCATTGGGGCGCTCGCGGTCGAAGCTTGCGGCGGCGGCGGAGGCGGCGGTGGAGGGGGCGGGACGAGTCCGCCGCCAGCGCCGACGATGACGGAGGCGCAAGCCGCACGGTTTCTGCTGCAGGCGCAATTTAGCGCGCCGGATGGCGATATCGCCAGCGTGCGCAGTCAGGGGTTTACCGCCTGGCTCAATGCGCAGTTCAACACTGCGCCAAGTCTGACAGGCGTCGATTGGCTGACTTCGCAGGGTTATAATTCGATTACGTCCGAAGCGCGCTATTTCTGGCCGCAGTTCGGCGACTTCATGATCTGGAACCAGTTGCTGGCGACGCCGGACCAATTCCGCAAGCGCATGGCGCTCGCACTCTCCGAGTTCTTCGTTGTCTCTCTGTCG
>DASZSK010000129.1:0-12993 GCA_035548735.1 Caulobacterales bacterium
GCAACCGCCGCGCACCAGGGCTTCTCATGCAACCTTTATACGCTGCCGGGCGACGTCTTTCCGCGCTCCGCTGTGGGTACGGTCATTGGCATCGGCGGCGCGGCGGGCGGGATCGGCGGTTTCTTGTTCTCCAACTTCGTCGGCCAGCAGCTTGAGAGGCTGGGCGGCTATCAGACCATTTTCGCGGTCGCCGGCTCCACCTACCTGGTAGCGCTCCTCGCGGTCCACCTCATCACCCCGCGCTACGCCCCCGCTAAGATAGCGTAACCGCAATCTGTCATCGCCCCGATGACTGATCAGGCCAATTGGCCTGATTGGCGACGCACTGCACTTTGTCTAGCGCACGACTCCGCTCAAACAGAACGTCCGAACGAGATTTCAGCTCGTTTCGTAGGCGAGTTTGCCTGCGACTTGCGACCGGAGCGCGAACAAGCCGTGGAGCGTGGCAAATGTGCCATGGTCGGAGGGAAAACGGTCTGGCCGGTTAGGAGGGGCGAAAGCGCTTACTTGTGTGTTGGCTGCCGATAGGTCATGGTAGCGTTACCAGTGAGGAAGCGGGGGACGTGCGCAGACCGCCTGGTCTGTCCGTGACGCCAATTCGTTTCCCAAGGGGAAGTGGAAACGCTGAGGGTCTGGGCCTTTTCCAGATGCCGAAGTCCGGAAGTTCACGCGTCGCGGCGCCATGCGCCTCGATGATCAGGAGGCGGCCACGTCAAGCGACTAGTTCAACCGCGGCCACAGAAGCAGCGGAACACGTAGGCGGCGAGCGCCGCATATTTCTTTTCTCGGGGAGGGTACTCAATGAGTCATTCGAAAATGAATTCGCGCACGCGGTTCGGGAACGTGCTGCGCAGCGTGCTGCTGGGCGGCGCGTCCACGCTGGCGGTCGGCGCGTTCGCTGCGCCGGCTTTGGCGCAAAGTGCGGCCGCGACGACCGGCGGAGACGAAGAAATTGTCGTCACCGGGATCCGCGCGTCGCTGCAAAACAGCATGGATATCAAGCGGAATGCGTCGGGCGTCGTGGACGCCATCTCGGCGGAAGACATCGGCAAGTTTCCGGATACGAACCTGGCTGAATCGCTGCAGCGCATCACCGGCGTGACCATCAATCGCGTGAACGGCGAAGGCGCCGAAGTCACGGTCCGCGGCTTTGGCGGCGGCTATAATCTTGTCACCTATAACGGCCGGACCATGCCGACGGCGTACGTCGCCACGATCGGCGGCGACCAGAGCGCGGACGGCGCGCACGGCACCAGCCGTTCCTTCAACTTCGAGAACCTCGCTTCTGAAGGCGTCAGCGCCCTCGAAGTGTATAAGACGGGTCGCGCCGCGGTGCCGTCGGGCGGCCTCGGCGCCACCATCGACATCCACACCGTTCGGCCGCTCGATCGGCCGGGCACGCGGGGCACGGTCGAAATTCAGGCCATGTCCGACCAGTATCACGAGAGCGGCGACACGTTTACGCCCGGCGCGTCGGGTCTGTTCAGCTGGACCAATGACGCCGGCAATTTCGGCGTCGCCGTGTTCGGCAACTACTTCAAGCGCGACAGCTCCTCGGTCGCTGGCACCGCCAACGACTGGAACGTGATGCCGTACAGCGTGTTCCAAGCCAAGATCGCCACCGGCGGCGTGGTTCACAACGCGCCGTCGAACCCGAACCAGCTCGTGGCGTTCGCCAACGACAGCCGCTATCACCTCATGCAAGACGAGGAAGAGCGCACCAACGGGCAGGTGACGTTGCAATTCCGCCCGATGGAAACGCTGACTTTGACGGCGGACTTCCTCTACGCGGATGACAAGCAAGACGAACAGCGTACCGACCAGGCGAACTGGTTCAACCAGCACTTTGACGTTGTGACGTTCGACGGCAACCCGACCATCGACGCTGTGCAGTACATGCACGAGACGGAAAATGGGGTGAAGGACGCCGGCTTCGAGCAGCAATATCGGGGAACCGAAAACCGCCTGACCTCGATCGGCTTCAACGCCGCCTGGGACGTCTCCGACAATTTCCGGGTGACGTTCGACGCCCACAGCTCCGAAGGCAAGAGCTTGCCCAACAACCCAATGGGTGTGAGCTCGACCATGGTCAGCATCGCCTACCAGGCGGTCGCCGCTGAATCGGTGGACTGGAGTTCGGGCTTCCCGGTGCAGGCCGTCACGTACAACGATTGTATTCGCGGCAATTGCAACGGCGTGGTGGATTTGGGCGATGTCGGCTCTCAGGTCGGCCGCACCACAACGTCCGCGCAAACGCACAAGATCGACGAGTTCCGCCTCGACGGCGACTGGAGCTTCGAGGGCGGCAATCACTTCACGATCGGCGCCGACTATCGCACGTCGAAGATGCACCAGACCAGCACGGACACGTACCAGACGCTGGGCGACTGGGGCGTCAACAATGTAGGCGATGTCGCGGCATTCGCCCCGGGCATCGTTTCCACTTATTGCCTGGACTGCCTGTTCCACCACTATGATCCGGGCCTCACCGGCGGACAGCTGACGGCGTTCCGAGCCAATGCGGTCAGCCTGTATCAGGCGCTCTCCTCGCACTATCCGCCGGCGGGCGTCAGCGGCTTCACCGACAACGAAGTGGATGAAGACATCTACGGCGCGTACGCCCAGATGAAGCTGGAGACCGATTTCGGCGGCCTTGCGACCCATATCCTCGCTGGTCTGCGGTACGAGTACACGTCGGTCAGTTCTGCTTCGAACGTGCTGCCGGTGCTCGCCGACGTCTGGAAAGCGGACAACGACTTCCAGAACACGGTCGGAACCACGGGAAGCACGTTCGCGCAGGATGGCGGCTACAGCGATGTGCTGCCGAGCTTCGACGTGTCGGTCGATCTGCGGGACGACTTGGTCGGCCGCGTGTCGTTCAGCAAGACGATCGCGCGCCCGAACTACCAAGACATGTTCGTCGCGCCGGTCGCCAACAACTACTCGCCGAACAACCCGACCTATCTTGGGGCTCACCCGACTGGTTCGATCGGCAACGCCGACCTGAAGCCGCTCGATTCGGACAACTTCGATGTCTCGCTCGAGTGGTACTATGACCAGTCGAGCTACCTCTCGGTCGGCTTCTACGAGAAGCGCGTGACCAACTTCATCGGCACCGGCCAAGTGACGCAAAACTTGTTCGGTCTGCATGATCCGAGCTCCGGCGCGCCGGGCACACGCTCTGGCGCCGCGGTCGCGGCTCTGAACGGCCTCGGTCAAGACATCACGGCCGAGACGTTGTTCACGATGACCGCGTTGATCGACCAACTCGGGTCGACGGCGGCTGCGGTGGCGGCCTACACGCCCCACATCACCGGCACTCAGATTGACCAAGCGTTCATCGACGCGACGTTCGGCGCCTATGACGTGACGGCGGATCCCGCGACCGATCCGCTGCTGATGTACGACGTGACCACGCCGATCAACCAGCACGACGCACGTCTGTACGGCTGGGAAATCGCCTGGCAGCACTTCTTTGGTGACTCGGGCTTCGGCGTGGCCGCCAACTACACCACGGTGAGCGGCGACGTCGGGATCGATCCGGGCGCAGATCCGAGCGTCAACCAGTTCGCGCTGCTCGGCCTTTCGGACAGCGCCAACGCGACGCTCATCTACGACAAGTACGGTCTGTCGGCCCGCTTGGCCTACACTTGGCGCGACACCTATCTCGCGCAGGTCAACCGCGGCAACGGCAAGAGCCCCGTCAACGTCGCTGCGCGGGATCAGGTTGACCTGAACGTCACGTACGACCTGACCGATCACTTCCAATTGTCGTTCGACGGCATCAATCTGACGGCTCAGCCGCAGCGGAGCTATGGCCGGACGCCGATCGAGCTGTGGTACGCGCAAGAACTTGGCGCTCGCTACACCGTCGGCGCGCGCTACCGGTTCTAAGAAACTCAAAACTCAACGCTATCAGCGGCCGCCACTCACCTGGCGGCCGCTTTTTCTTGAGGCGCGCCGGACTTGCCTTCATCATGGCGCGAAGCTGCTGCCTGTGAGGCGCGAAAGATTCCATGACGAACCCCGCTCTTCTCAACAACGTCCAACATCAACGTCTACGGGTGATCACCCGCTACGCTCGGGAGTTCGGGCATAGCGTCAATCAAGTGCTGGTGTTTCCGACTGAGTTCGCGGAGATCCAGCGCGAATATCCGATCTTGCTGAGCAAGGCGCCCGGCGGCGAATTCCAGGCTGTCGCTCTTCTGGGCTTCGATAAAGACGAGAACGTCTTCCTCGAAGATCGTGGCTGGGCGGCGCGCTATGTGCCCGCTGTGCTCGCCCGCGGTCCATTTTCAATTGGGCTGCCGCGCGACGCTTCCGACGGAGCCGAGCCGATGATCCATGTCGATCTCGATGACAAGCGGGTCAATGAGCGCGAGGGCGAGCCGGTTTTCCTTCCACAAGGCGGAAACTCACCCTACCTCGACCACATCGCGCTTATGCTTCGCGTGATTCATGAGGGCGTCGCCGTAGCGAAGCGGCTCTACGCGGCCTGGGAGCAGGAGGGTCTGATCGCGCCCCTCGCGGTTGAGATTAAGGTGAGCGACACCAAACAATACAACATCGCCAATTTCTTCACGATCGCCACGGACAAGCTGGCGCAGCTCGACGGCGCAGCGCTGGAGCGACTGCATAAGCACGGTTTCCTTCAGCCGGCATTTCTGATGCTCTCCTCGCTGGGCAATGTGGCGCGACTGATCGAGATGAAGAATCGGCGGGGCGCCGCCGGTTAGGTTGAACGGCGATGGCGGGCGTGCAGCGCAAGGCGAAAGTCATTCAGGGCGTCACGGGGGACGAGATCCCGTTCGAGGCGCTGATGGCGGCTGATGAACCCACGATCCTCAAAGGCGTCCTTCGTGATGCGCCGCTCGTGCAGCAGGGACTTCAATCGCCACAAGCGGCAATGGGTTATCTTCGGGGCTTCTACCGCGGGAAACCGGTTGTGCGCTTCAAGGCGCGCCCCGAGGTGAAGGGCCGCTTCTTCTACAACGATGACGTTTCGGGATTGAATTTCGAATCTGCGCGCACGCCGCTCGAGACATTTTTCGGCGAGATCGAGGCCCACCTGGGCAAGGAGGAGTCGCCGTCATTTTATGTGGGCTCGACGGACCTCGACATCTTTTTCCCCGGGCTGCGCGCAGAGAACGGCCTTGCACTGAATCATTCAATGTTTGAGCGCAACCCGCCGATCGTCAGCATTTGGATGGGCAACCGGACGATAGCGTCGGCGCATTACGATATGTCGAACAACATCGCGTGCTGCATGGTCGGCCGGCGGCGTTTCACGCTGTTTCCGCCGGAGCAGGTGCACAATCTCTATCCGGGCCCGCTTGAGCCCACGCCCGGCGGCCAAGTCGTCAGCATGGTGGATTTCGTTGCGCCGGATTTCGAGCGCCATCCACGCTTTCGCGAAGCGCTCGCCGCGGGACAGGTCGCCGATCTCGAACCAGGAGACGTGCTCTTCTACCCCGCCATGTGGTGGCATCACGTCGAAGGATTTGGCGACTTCAACGCCATGATCAATTATTGGTGGAACACGTCGCCGGCATTCATCGACACGCCGCAGAACACTCTGCTGCACGCGCTGCTGAGCTTGCGCGACCGGCCCGAGCACGAAAAGCGCGCGTGGCGCGAGTTGTTCGACTATTATGTGTTCGGCCCAGCAGAGCGCGCCGGCGCGCACTTGCCGGAGCATGCGCGCGGTAATCTTGCGCCGATGGATGAAATGAAGGCGCGCCGGCTGCGCGCCTATCTGCTCAACAGGCTCAATCGATAGGGGAAGCGCCGATGGATAAGCCGCTCGTCCAGAAAGTGGTGATCGCCGGAGGCGGTACGGCCGGATGGGTGGCGGCCGCAGCTCTCGCGCAGCAGCTGGGACGTCTTATCGAAATCACGCTCGTCGAATCCGACGACATCGGCACGGTCGGCGTCGGCGAGGCCACCATTCCGACAGTGCAGGCGTTTCATAAATTGCTTGCGCTCGACGAACGCGAGTTCATGCGTGCGACGCAAGGGACGTTCAAGCTCGGCATCGCCTTCGAGCATTGGGCGCGCCAAGGCGACCGCTACATCCACTCGTTCGGTTCGATCGGCAAATCCACTTGGATGGCTGACTTTCACAATGTTTGGCTGGAAGCGAAGTCAAAGGGGTTCGGAGGCGAGCTCGGCGACTATTGTTTCGAGCTGCAGGCGGCGGAAGCGGACAAATTCTACACCTCCGACAGTTCGCCCATGAACTACGCCTACCATTTCGACGCCGGTCTCTATGCGCGGTATCTGCGCGGCTATGGCGAGGCGCGGGGCGTGAAGCGCATCGAGGGCAAGATCTCCCGCGTCGAGCAGAACGCGGCGACCGGTTTCGTCGACGCGCTGGTGATGGAGACCGGCGAGCGCGTCCCCGGCGATCTCTTCATCGACTGCACCGGCTTCCGCGGTTTGTTGATTGAACAAACCTTGAAAGCGGGCTGGGAAGATTGGGGGCAATGGCTCGCCATGGACAGCGCGCTCGCCGTGCAAACGGCGTCAAACGATGAGATGCTTCCCTATACGCGCTCCATCGCGCGCCAAGCCGGTTGGCAATGGCGCATACCGCTGCAGCACCGCGTCGGCAACGGACTGGTCTACTCAAGCGAGCATCTCACGCAGGAAGAGGCGCGCGAAACGCTCGTCAAGAATCTCGACGCCAAGCCCTTGTTCGAACCGCGCCTGATCCGCTTCCGCACCGGTCGCCGTCGCAAGATTTGGGACAAGAATTGTATTTCTATGGGCCTTTCCAGCGGCTTCTTGGAGCCGCTAGAATCCACCAGCATTCACCTCATCATGATCGGCGTGACGCGGCTTATTCAGCTCTTCCCGTTCTTCGGCTGCACGCCGGCTTTGATCGAGCGCTATAACGACCTCTCGCGCAATGAATTCGAGCGCATCCGCGACTTCATCATTCTGCACTACAAGCTGACGGAGCGGGACGACACGGTGTTCTGGCGGCAGTGCCGCGACATGGAGATTCCGGAGACGCTGAAGGAGCGCATCGCGCTTTTCCTTGAGCGCGGCTTCGCCTACCAGGCGCCGGGTGATCTTTTCCGTGTGGATTCATGGGTGCAGGTCATGCTCGGTCAGCGCGTGAAGCCGCAAGGGCGTCACTTGATCGGCCGCATGATGGGTGATGACGCGCAGCTCAAGAAGGCGCTCGACTCGCTCAAGGCGAACATCAGCGCCGCCGTCGCGAAACTGCCGCGGCATAAGGATTTCGTGCAGAGCTATTGCCCCGCGCAGCCCGAATGAGTCCGACCTGGAAAGCGTTGAGCCTGTTTGCCTTGCCGGTGATCGCCGTCGAGATGGGCGACGTTTCAGCCGTTCGCGATTTTTTCAACGCACGCATCCGGGATCAAACCGATCCGAAAGTCCGCAAACAGACGAGCGGCCTCATCACGCATTATCATTCCGGCGCCAACGTCTTCGAAATTTATCCGGAGCTGAAAGCCATCGGCGCCCGCGTTGAAGAGGCTGGGACGCATGTGTATCGCGAAATTCTCAATTACAAGAAGTCTGGCCCCATGCGCGCGAAGGGCGCCTGGTTCAATGTCTGTGATGTCGGCGGCGTGCAGCCCAGGCACAACCACGCCAATTGCCTGTTGAGCGGCACGCTCTATCTGAACGCCGACGAGCGGACGATCATCCGCTTCCACAGCCCGTCGAGCGTGTTCGCCACGCATGCCGAACTGCACGACCAGCCCGATGAAGCGCCGAACCCGCACGGTTTCATGTTTCATTATCAGCACGCCAATGTGAGCGTGAAGAATGGCGATTGCCTGTTTTGGCCGCCGCAGATGCTGCATTCCTATGATGACAACAAGACGCCGGACCGGCTTACGTTGTCGTTCAATTTGCTGCCGGAATATCTGAACTCCATCTACCAGCTCTGAGCAACGTCGATTACGACGGCGCAACGAGTTGCGCCTCGCTGCAAACGCTGTTCCGCTTCGCGCATGAGCCGAATCGCGTCTCGCGCCGCAGAAGCGGATATCTTCGAGGAGCTAAATCCCGCGCAGCGCCGCGCTGTTGAGCATCGGGACGGCCCGCTGCTCGTGATCGCCGGCGCCGGGACAGGCAAAACAAAGACGCTCTGCGCGCGCGTCGCAGGTCTCCTGCGCGACGGCGCCGATCCGGCGCGCATCCTTCTGCTGACGTTTTCGCGCCGCGCCGCCACTGATATGCGGCGTCGCGTCGGGGCGACCTTGGCGCAAGCGGGCGGCGGCGGCGAAGTGGCGATGCCGTGGGCCGGCACCTTCCACGCGATTGGCGCGAAGCTCCTGCGCGAACTGGCGCCTGTGCTCGGTCTCTCGCCTGACTTCACCATCCATGATCGTTCGGATTCCGCCGAGCTGTTCGGCATGATGCGCCAGGAACTTGGCTTCGGCGACGGCGCCAATCGTTTCCCGACCAAGGTCACGTGCCTCAATATCTATTCGCGCGTTGTCAACGCGGAGGAGCCGTTGGCGGATGCGTTGGCGCGGTCTTTCCCCTGGTGCCGGCAATGGGAGGCCGAACTCAAGAAGCTGTTTGCGGCCTACGTCGATGCGAAGCAGAAGCAGAGCGTCTTGGATTATGACGACCTTCTACTTTACTGGGCTGACGCCATGGAAAGCGAAGCCGTCGCCGCGGAAATCGCCGCGCGCTTCGATCATGTGCTCGTCGACGAATACCAAGACACCAATCGCTTGCAGGCGCGCATTCTGCTGCGCCTGATGCCGGACGGCCGCTCGATGACCGTGGTCGGCGACGACGCACAGGCGATCTATTCGTTCCGTGCCGCGACCGTGCGCAACATTCTGGACTTTCCCGCACATTTTTCACCGCCCGCGGCGATCGTGAAGTTGGAGGAGAATTATCGCTCCACGTCGAGCATTCTCGGGGCCGCCAATGCGGTGATGGAGCGCGCCCAGGAGGGGTTTTCGAAGACACTGCGCACGGCGCGCCATCCTGGCGCCATGCCTCGGTTGGTTGACGTTCGCGACGAGGCCGAGCAAGCGCGCTACGTCGCCGAGCAAATCCTCGAGGCGCGCGAGCGGGGCGTCACGCTCAAGAACCAAGCCGTGCTGTTTCGCGCCGCCGATCACAGCGCCCAGGTCGAACTCGAATTGCAGCGGCGCGATATTCCTTTCGTGAAATTCGGCGGCCTTCGCTTTCTCGAAGCCGCGCACGTGAAGGATCTTATGGCGATCTTGCGCTGGGCCGCCAATCGCTCCGACCGGCTCGCTGGATTTCGCACGCTGCAGTTGGTTCCTGGAATAGGCCCGAGCCGCGCCGCGCGCGTGCTCGACGCCGAACCCATGCTCACCGGCGATCCGCTCGATGCGATGGCGCCCCCGGCGGGTTCGGAACCGATTTGGAACGGTCTCTGCGATCTGATGCGTGGTCTGCGCGCGCGCACGACTTGGCCTACGGATATTGAGCAAGTCGCGCGCTGGTATGAGCCGGTGATGGACCTCCACTATGATGACGCGCGGGTCCGTTCCGCGGACATCCGCCAGCTCGTCTCGATCGCCAACGGCTATCCGGGGCGCGAAGCGTTTCTCACCGATCTGACGCTCGACCCGCCGAACGCCACGAGCGACGAAGCCGCGAAGCCGTCGAAGGACGACGATTATTGCATCCTCTCGACAATTCACTCGGCGAAGGGCCAGGAATGGCGCAACGTCTTCGTGCTGAGCGCCGTGGACGGGTGCATCCCCTCTGATCTCGGCGTGGGTTCGACGGCGGAATTGGAGGAGGAGCGTCGCCTCCTCTACGTGGCCATGACGCGCGCGCGAGACGATCTGCATGTCATCGTGCCGCAGCGCTTCTACGTGCAGCAGCAGGCGAAGAACGGCGATCGCAACGTGTTCGCCGCGCGGACGCGTTTCATCGGCAACGACATGCTCGAACGTTTCGATCGGCAATCTTATTTTTCGCCCGTGGAGTCAACGAAGCAACGCGCCGCGATTCCGCCGGTTGATCTCGCCGCCCGCGCTCGCGAACGCTGGAAGTAGCGTCAGTCGGCGATACTGACCGGAATGCGCAAGCGCGCCACGCCGTCTTCATCCGCGGGAGGCAAGCGCCCCCCGCGAATGTTGACCTGGAGCGCTGCAAGCAGGAGGCGTGGCGGCGCGAGCCCAGCGTCGCGCTGCTTTCGCGCCGCAACGAACGCCGCTTCATCGATCCCGTCATGGATATGCACGTTGCCGGCGCGCTGCGCCCCGACAGTGGTTTCCCACGCAAACGCGTCCCGGCCCGCTCCCTTATAGTCGTGCCCGACAAAGATGCGCGTGCTGGGCGGCAGTGAGAAGATTTTTTGGATGGACCGGTAAAGCGTGGCCGCGTCGCCACCCGGGAAATCTGTTCGCGCCGTGCCGTAATCGGGCATGAACAGCGTGTCGCCAGTGAAGGCGGCGTCGCCGACGAGGTAGCTCACGCATGCCCGGGTGTGCCCTGGCGTCTGCATCACGCGGATCGTCGCGGCGCCGAGCGGCAATTCATCGCCGTCGCGCACGAGCCGATCGAAATCCCCGCCGTCCGGTCGGATGTCCGTGGCGCGAAAACGCGGCGCGAAGATCGCTTGGATGGTGTTCACCTCGGCGCCGATGACTATGGGCGCGGCCGTTTCCTGCTTTGCGAACTGCGCTGCGGATAAGTGATCGGCATGGACGTGCGTTTCGAGGATCCACTTGATGTCGGCGTTCAGACGTCGAGCCTCGGCCAATACATTCCTGATCGACGCGCGTGAAACCCTGCCGTTCGCGGGCTCGAAATCGAGCACCGTGTCGATCAGCGCGGCGCAGCGCGTCTGCGGATCAATCACCAGATAGGTGACCGTACTGGTCGCTTCGTGAAAGAAGCCATGTACGTCCGGACTCACTTCTGGCGTCTCCCGCTGCGGCCCGGGACGGGCGTCGGGCTATGCCAAGGATCACAAATCCGTCAGGGCGAAAAGCCCGCCGCTTGACAGCCCATCGGTTGAAATGTCATATGAACTGACATGAGTGCAGCGCCTAAGACATCGGCCCTTCGCGACGCCCATAAGGATTTCACCCGCGCGCGCATCCTCGACGCGGCGATCGAACTCCTGAAGGCCGAGGATCTCGATGCGTTGAGGCTTTCGGATATCGCCGAGAAGGCCAATGTCACGGAGCGCACGCTCTATCGCCACTTCGCCACGCGTGACGATCTGCTGAGGGCGATCTGGCCGCGTCTGCAGGCGCGCGTGGGTTCGCCGGGGTTTCCATCGACGGCGAAGGATTTGGCGGAGATGCCGCTGTGGCTGTTCCCGAACTTCGACGCGGAAGGGGGCGCGGTCCGCGCCTCGCTCTTTTCGCGCGCGGGGCGCGAATTGCGCCGCGCCACCAATCGCGAACGTCAAGCCGCGATCCGCAAAGCGGTGCGGGAAGCGCGCCCTGATCTCAAGGAGCCCGAGCTGACGCGTCTCTGCGCGGTGATCCATCTGATCGGTGGGGCGTACGGCTGGGCCGTGATGAAAGACGCCTGGGATCTCGATGGCGATGAGGCGGGTCGCGCCGCCGCGGAGGCGACACGGATTTTGTTAGGCATGCCGGCGCCGCCGGCCAAAATCAAGGGAAGCAAGAAATGACGATGATCATGCACATATCGATCCCGGCCGACGATCCGGCGAAGACCGCGAAAGTGCTCGCGGAGATTTTGAGCGGAGAGGCGCTGCGTTTTCCGCCCGGCGGCAAGAACGCGTGGAAGGTATTTTCCGGCGATGGCGCGATCGACCTTGAGGTTCTGCAGCGCGGCGATCTCATCACGCTGATTGAGGACGAGCCGGAGGGCGCGTTCGTCACGACGCCGAATGCACAGCGCGCCAGCGAATGCCATTTGGCGCTCTGCGTCGATCGCCCCGAAGCTGAGGTGATTGAGATTGCGCAACGCGCCGGTTGGCCGGTTCGGCATTGCGAGCGCGGCCGCGGTCTGTTTGGGGTGCTGGAAGTCTGGGTCGACAACAGCTTCATGATCGAAGTGCTCGATCCGGTGCAGAGCGGGCGCTATCGCGAGAACATCAGCGCTGCGAAATGGAAGCAGTACCTGCCGCGCATGCTGGGCCAAGCCGCCTGAGCGGCGCGCCTCCTCCGCTAAAGCGCGTCGTTGGAGAATCCGTGCGCGCGCGCTCGGGTGGAGCCGTCGCGAACGATTTGTTGAAGCGGATTTGGCTTTGGCTCGGCGACCTTCATTAGCGTGTTGCGATCGAGGTGATGGAATGGCTCATCGCGTCCACGCACCATCAGCAACGTATCTGACACGTAGCTCCACGTGCCGTCCGCATTGAAGGCGACATCCAGCGTGTATGCATCCGTGCGGAACGCCCATTCAAGGAAGTCCGTGGAGCAGATTCCATAGCTTGGGCTGCCGCGCTCCGCGCGCACGCGAATACGATCCGCATCGGCCGCCGCTTGACCAACGGCGAGGGCGGTCTGACCGCGCGGGATGGCGAGCGTCTGCATCACCAGATTGGTTGCGGGCTCCCAGAGCCAATAGCCGGTCTGATCGTGGAAGGTGATGTCCTCGCCAACCGCTACGATATGTACGTGATAGCGGAGGCCATAAAAGAGCTGTGGGCCATTGGTTTGCGGATCGATCGGCTGCATCTCGATACGTTCGAGAAATTCGCGCCGCTCCGGGCCTTCGGCTTTCGGATTGAGATCGACGCCTTTGCGACCTTCCCACACGCCGGCAAGCCGGCGGAGCGGACCCAAATTGGCCAGCGTGTCCGGATCGACGTTTTCTGGCTCGGTGAATATGTCATCTGGAAAATTTATCATTGAAACGCCCACTCCGCATTCCCGCCAATAGAGCCGGCGCTGATGCTTCCGCACAAGCCCGAAACGCGCGCGAGCCTAGGCGCCACAGCATTTGAATGGCACAAGCCCCTGCAAAGCAGGCCAAGCGTATCTAACTGACGTCCTTCATGTTGCAGAAAGCGCGCAAGTTCTCAGTCGC
>DASZSK010000130.1:0-37706 GCA_035548735.1 Caulobacterales bacterium
CAGCGTGTTCATCAGCGCGCCGGTGACGAAGTGATAGCCCCAGAAGATGTCTTCCTCGGAATAATCCGGCAGCGCGCGCTTCAAAATGCTGACGAGCTTCAGCACGACCGGATCGAAGTGCACGTCCATCAGCTCGGCGCCCTCGGGCGTGTTGCTGACGCGGGCGCAGAAGGCGGCGTAGTTCATCCAGGCTTCGCCGCCTTCGAAATAGAGATCGAGGTCGGTGTCCAAGAACGCATGCAGCGCCCCTTCGACGGTGGGGTGGTCGCCTGCTTCTTTCTCATAGTGTTCGAGCGCGGCCATGCGCCGGCCGCTGGTGACGCCGGCGCGGCGCGCGAACACCGCTTCGAAAAGGTTGCGCTTGTCCTCGAAATAATAGTGCAGCAGCGTCGTGTGGATGCCCACGCGCGCCGCCACGTCGCGCAGCGTCACGCCGTAAAGCCCGTTCTTCGAGAACAGATATTCCGCTGCATCGAGGATCTGCTCGACGCTCTCGGCGCGCTGCTCCGCTTTGCTACGGCGAACGCGCGGAGCCGGGCCGCCTGCACCCTCTTTGCGCTTGGCGGAGTCCGGCTGAGGGTCGTCCGCGAGGGTCTGCGCCGCAGCCTTGTTTCGCACCTCGTCCTCCAATCGCCGGGCTGACACCGGGCGACATCGAAGCACCTTGGGCGCTCCCACGCGACAGCGTCAACATATTCATTCACGCGTTCGTTAATATCAATTGACGAACCTCTCCGCCTGCGCAACACTCACTCACGCAAGAGTGAGCGTCAAGCAAATGCTCACAGGGGAGGGAAATATGAAATCCGCGATCCGCGGCGCGTCGGGCGCTGCGATTCTCATCGGTTTGGCGAGCGCGGCCGCGCCCGCATGGGCTCAGACCGCGTCGCAGGCGCCGGTCGCGACAGCGCCGCAGGCGTCAGCGCCGGCGGCGACGGATCAGAGCGAAGAAGTGGTCGTCACCGGATCGCTGATCCGCGGCACGCCGGTCGACACCGCTCTTCCCGTCGAAGTGTACACAGCGGAGTCGCTCGAAAACCAAGGCTCGCCGACGGCGCTCGAATTCGCCAAGAGCCTCACGATCGCGGGGCCGACCACCGGTGAATCCTACTATTTCGGCGGCGTGTCGCCGGGCGTTGTGAACTACAACATTCGCGGCATCGGCTCTGACAAGACGCTGCTGCTGCTCAACGGCCGCCGCACCGACGCCAACGCGTCCAACATTCCCTCCATTGCGTTGGAGCGCACGGAAATCCTGAAGGACGGCGCAGCGACGATCTACGGCGCGGACGCCACGGGCGGCGTCGTCAACTTCATCACCCGCGATCACTTCACCGGCCTCGAAACCGAAGGCTCGTACAAATTCATCGACGGCTCCGACGGCGACTATTCGGTCGGCGTGCTGGGCGGCGCCGGCGATAGCCGCGTGAACTTCATGTGGTCGGCGGAGTGGGATCACCGCTCGCGCCTGCGCGCCATCGATCGCGACTTCACGCACAATTCCTTCACACCAGGCCCGGGCTACAATCCCGCGCCTTGGTCGACGCTGACCAACCTCACCGGTTGGTATGCGCGCGGCGCGTTGCCGGCGATTCCCAGCGCCTCGGACGTGGGCGAATGGGGCTCGATCATCGGCGGCGCCGGCAACATCATCTCCGACTTCACCACCACGAGCTGCAACGCCGTCGGCGGGCGCGTCGATAACGCCTACACCTGCGCCTACAATTACATCCCGTATTACGACCTGGTCTCCAAGCAGGACGTCTATCGCCTTTACGGCCAGGTGAACGCGGAAGTGAACGACCATATGGATTTCCATATGGACGCCTCCTACGCGGAAGTGTCCGACCCCGAAGTGTTCGGTTCGCCCGCGCAGCCCGTGGCGCGCGGCCCGGCGATGGCCACCGGCGCCGTCGATCAATTCTACGTGCCGATCACCAACCCGTTCGCCGCCGCCTTCGCGGCCGCGCACAGCATTGTCGGCGCCTCGGGCTTCACGCCCATCACCTATCGCCTGCTCGGCCACGGCGGCAATTCCGCGCTGAGCGACGATGGCTTCGGCGTTCCCGACAAGATCGACAACAAGACCTGGCGCATCTCCGCGGGCGTCCGCGGCACGCTCGGCGACTGGGCCTCGTTCGCACGTGATGTCGGCTACGACTTCGCCATCACCTACAACCACTCGGACAATTTCAACACGCACGCGGACACGATCGGCTTCCGCCTGCAGGAAGCGCTGAACGGCTTCGGCGGTCCGAACTGCCATGCGGCGGACCTCGATCCAAACCGCTTCGGCACGCAAAATCCGGCCGCGGCCGGCACGGGCGGCTGCTTGTGGTGGAACCCCTTCTCGACCTCGTTCGCCGGCCAGCCGGTGCGCGGTCTCGCCAACCCGAACTTCGATCCGGCCGCTCAGAACTCGGCCGAGCTGACGCGCTGGATGTTCGATCCGCGCGCCACCGAGACGATCAACACCAATGTGACGGTCGATCTCGTGTTCAACGGCAGCACCGGCCTGCAATTGCCCGGCGGCGACGTGAACTGGGCGTTGGGCACGCAATATCGCGATCTCGACAGCCGCCAGTCGAGCACCGATCCGCTTTTCAACGGCACGACGCTTTGCGAATGGCCGAGCAACTTCACCAGCGCCAACGGCGTCGGCTCAACGCCGCTGTCGCCGCAACCTTTGCCGACGACCGATCCGAACTTCCGCGGCTGCACGCCAGACGCGCCGGGGCCGTTCGTGCTGTTCGCGCCGCTCTTCCCCGCGTACGCACAGCGTCAGCAATATTCGCTGTTCGGCGAATTGGAGGTGCCGGTCGCCGATTGGCTCAACTTCCAGCTCGCCGCGCGGCATGAGGAATTCACCGGCGGCCTCAGCGCCACCGTCTACAAGATCGCCGGCAAATGGGACGTCTGGGGACCGCTCTCGCTGCGCGCCTCGTACGGCACCAACTATCAAGCGCCGCCGATCGGCGTCATTCCCGGCGCGGTTTCGATCGCAGCGCGCACCTTCACGGTCGCCGGCGGCAACTGGCTTGCGGCGAAGTTCGTCACCGACTCCAGCCTGAAGCCGGAAACGGCGACCTCCTGGAACGTCGGCGCGATCTGGCAGAGCGAGGGCTTCGCCCACGACCATCACTTCCAGTTCATCATCGACTATTTCAACATCGAAACGCAGGACCAGATCGGCCAGATCGCCGATCCGAACCAGATCGCCAGCCTGGTGTTCAACGGCGCCGGCGGCACCATCACCACCTGCGATCCGAACGTACAGCCGCTCTTGAACCGCATCACCTTCAACTCCGCCTGCACGGTCGGCATGAGCGGCGTCGGCAGCTTCTCGCAAGTCACGACGCTCTACGGCAACGGCCCGGGCCAGACCACCAATGGCTTCGACATCCAGGCCAACTACACCATGCCGTTCGGCCCCGGCGACCTGACGCTCGACGTCACCGCGACGAAGCTCACCGAACTTCGCACCGGTCCGACCAAGCTTGACGGCGTCACCGTCTCCACCGGCGACGATCGCCTGGGTACGCTGAACTTCGCGACCTTCGCGCAATCGGCGCCGGAATGGCGTGCGAACTTCGCCGCCAATTACAGCTGGGGCGCGCAGAACTTCCGCTTGGGCGTGAACTACGTTTCGGCGGTGAGCGATGAGCGCGCCGGCGTGCAGTACGGCGAAAACGGCGAAGACTGGATCACCACGGACTTCACCTATCGCCTCCAGGTCAATGATGGCCTCAGCCTCACGGCCAGCGTCGCCAACATGTTCGACAAGGACCCCCCGCCCGCGCAGGAAGAGTTCGGCTACGATCCGTGGACGGCCAATCCGCTCGGACGCACGTTCGAGATCGGCTTCAAGAACACCTTCTAAGAGGCTTCTTCCCTGAACCTGGACAGGCGGCTTCGGCCGCCTGTTTTTTTATCGGGCAGCCGCCTGGTTCTGCGTGACGTCCGCCGCGCTGGCGACGAACAGCGCAGCGATGTCGCGCCGCAAGCGCTCTTGCGCGTCGATGAGGCCGAGCCGCGCGCGTTGCGCCTGACGCTGCGCATCGAGCACCTGGATCAGCGATCCCGCGCCATTCTCGTAGGCGAGATTGGCGAGGCGCGCATTCTCCGCCGCAGCGTCCGAAGCATGCGTTTGCGCCGCCAGCAAAGCCTGATCCTGCGCAACCGCGTCCAGCAGGTCCGCGACTTGCACGAACGCGGTCAGCACGGTCTGCTCATAGTTCGCCAACGCCTCGCGACGCGTCGCATCGGCGGCGTTGCGTCCGGCGCGCAATGCGCCGCTGTGAAACAACGGCGCCGTCAGCGACGGCCCGAACGACCATCCGCTGCTCGTGTAGTTGAACACCTCGGAGGGCTCGAGCGCGGCCAGCGTAAAGTCCGGGCTCAAGGTCAGCCGCGGATACATCGCCGCCGTCGCCACGCCGACATCAGCGGTCGCCGCGTGCAGGCGCGCTTCGGCGACCAGGATGTCCGGCCGACGCCGCACCAATTCCGATGGAAGGCTCACCGGCACGCTCTGCGGCACGGACAGCGAAGCGAGATCGAAATGCGGCGCCGTCCAATCGGACGGCGCTTGGCCGACAAGCAGCGCTAAGGCGTGCCGCGCCGCGTTGTAGCGCGCGCGCAGCGGCGGCAGACGCGCTTCATCTTCGGCGAGCTGTGCTTCGGCCGTGTTCGCGGCGGCGCGCGGCGAGCCGCCGGCTTCGATGGCGCGATTGGTCATATCGAGCGTACGGCGATCGTCGTCGATCACCTGGCTGAGGGCCGCGATCTGCGCATCGAGCGAGGCGATTTCGATTGCGCGCGTCACCACGTCGCCGGTTAACGTCAGATAGGCCGCGTCGCGCCGCGATACTTCGGCTTGCGCACGCGCTTCGGCGCTCTCAACGCGCCGACGCTCGCCGCCGAACGGATCGAGATTGAAGGACGCGGATGCGCCGATCGAATAGAGCGAGATGGTGGGGCTTGGGAAACCGGAGAAGCCGAAGGCGGCCGAATTGATCCGCTCGCGCGCCACATTGGCGTGCGCATCGACATCTGGCCCAGCCTCGCCGCGCGCGACCGCCGCGCTCGCCTGCGCGCGCGCCAGCGATGCATCCGCCGCCGCAAGCGAGCGATTGTTGGCGAGCGCGAAATCGACGACCGCGTTCAAATCCGAAGAACCGAACGCGCGCCACCATCCGGCCGGCGCCGCCGCCGGCGCAAGCGCAACGCCGTCGCCCGGCGCCGCGTCGCCCGCCATTGCGTAGGACTGCGTCGCCGGCGCAGCCGGGCGCGTGAAATTGGGACCAACCGTCACACAGGCCGACGCCAAGCTCAGCGCCGCAAGCGCGGCGACTCGGAGCAAGAGACTTCTACGCATCGATCACAGGCTTTCGTTTCGACCGGATCAGCAGCACCAGCGGCGCGATCAGGATGCAGAGCCAGTAGAGGAAGTGAAAACTGTCGATATAAGCGACCATCGCCGCCTGCCGCGACACCGCGCGTGCGAGCTGCGCCAAACCCTGCAGCGAATTCATGTCGACGCCCGCGGCGACCACGTTCTGGTTGTCGGGCGTCACCTCTTCCAACAGCCGCGATTGCACGATCTTTGAATTGTAGATTTGCAGCGCGCCGACCAGAGAAATACCGACGCTCGACCCGGTATTGCGGATCAGCGTGAAGATCGCCGCCGCCTGTGTGCGCAGCGCCGGCGAGATCGTGTTGAAGGCGAGCGCGGAAAGCGGCACGAACACGATGCCGACGCCCAATCCCTGCAAGAACCCGGCGATCAGCGCCAGATGTTCGTCCATCCCCAGCGAGAAGTGCGACATCTCGAGATAGGATAGGCCGGTCAATCCCACGCCGACGAGCACCAGGATGCGGCTGTCGATCCGCCCGACCAGACGGCCGACCAGGAACATCGCCGCGAATGAGCCGAGCCCACGTGGAATTTGCACGAGGCCGGTGTGCAGCACGGGATAGTTGAGCAGGCTCTGCAGCAGCGTCGGCAACACCGCGGCGCCCGCAAACAACAGCGCGCCGAAAAACACGATCATTGTCGCGGCGATGACGAAGTTGCTGTCCGTCAGGATTGAACGCTCGAACAGCGGTCGCCGCGCGGTCGCCGTGTGTACGACGAAGATGTAGAACCCGAACACCGCCAGCGCGCATTCGATCCAGATTTCCGGCGAGGCAAACCATTCGCGGCCCGGCCCGCGGTCGAGCATGATCTGCAAGCCGGCCAGCCCCGCGGCCAGCGCGACGAACCCGAACGCATCGAACGGCTTGTGATCACGCACGCCGCGTCGCGGCAGCGCCGCGCTGATCAGGAAGAACGCCACCACCGCGACGGGGAGGTTCATGAAGAACACCCAGCGCCAAGACAGATTGTCGGTCAGCCAGCCGCCAAGAACCGGGCCGATGATCGGTCCTAGCACGGCGCCCATGCCCCACACGGACATCGCCTGTCCATGCTTCTCCGGGGGATTGATGTCCAACAGGATCGCCTGCGACATCGGGATGAACACGGCGCCGAACGCGCCCTGCACGACGCGGCACAGCACCAGCACATAGATGTCGCTGGCGAGACCGCAGAGCGAAGAAGCGATGCCGTATCCGACGATCGCCACGAGCAGAATGGTCCGACGGCCGACCTGCCCTTCGAGCCAGCCGATCGCCGGCGTCACCAGGACGCCCGCCAAAATAAAGGACGTGAGCACCCATGACACCTGATCCTGCGCCGCGCCGGTGCTGGCGCGAATTTCAGGCAGCACCACGTTGGCGATGGTCGACGCGACCGACGAAAGGATGGTCGCGAGGATCAGCGCAGTGGTGATCAGCGTGCGTTGTGCTGGCGTGTACGTGCGATCGTTCACTGCTCGTGTCCGCGCAGGGTCGCGGCCGCCGGCGCATGCGTGTTCACTTTGACGTTCGCGCTCAATCCCATCGCCAGCACGGCGTTGGGCGGCGCGTCGTCAAAAACGACGCGCACATTGAGCCGCTGCACGACGCGCACCCAATTGCCGGTGGCGTTTTCGGCCGGCAGCACCGCGAAGCTGGAGCCCGTGCCGGGCGAGAGACTTTCGACGTGGCCATGGAAGGTCTGATGCGGAAACGCGTCGACATGGATTTCCGCCGGCTGCCCCGGCCGCAGCGATTCGAGCTGGTTTTCCTTGAAAGCCGCATCCACCCATGGGCTTCCCGAGATCAGCCAGAACACGGTTTGCGCCGGCTGCACGTAGGCGCCCACCTGTATTTGCGACACCCGCGCCACGACGCCGTCGACGGGGGCGACGATCTGCGCGTGCTCCAAATCGCTGCGCGCCTGATCGAGCGCCGCCTGCGCCTGCAGCACCAATGGATGCTGCGCCACAGGCGTGTTGGTCGCTCCGCCCAGATTGGCGAGTGCGGTGGCTTGCGCCTGCGCCGCCGCGGCGGCCTGCCGGCTGGCGACATTCGCGCCGTTCTCGGCTTCATCGACGTCGCGCCGCGAAGCGACGCCCGCCGTGAACAAATTGCGCTGACGCGCAAGTTCGCGCCGCGCATGCTCGGCGGTGGCGCGCGCGGCGCTCGCGTCGGCGACCGCTTGACCGTAACCCGCGCGCAGCGCCGCGACTTGCAAACGCGCCGCCGCCAGATGCGCTTCGGCTTGCGAAACCGCCGTCTTGAAATCGCTGTCGTCCAAGCGGAACAGCACGTCGCCGGCATGGACGCGCTGGTTCTCCTGAACCAGCACCTGCACCACGCGGCCGCGGACGCTCGAGCTGATCGGCGCCCGCGCCGCCGACACCGTCGCATCGTCCGTGCTGATGATCCCGGCATTGGCGATCAGCCAGCCGGCCACAATCAGCACCACCAGGAGCGGCGGAACGACCATCAACAGGAGGCGGCGGCGGTCAGCCGCGCGTAAACGGGCGATGATCGCGCCCGCCAGAACTTGAGAACGCGAGCGCATGTCTCGCGCGAAGGTCGTGCCGTCCATGTCAGATCCGCAGGGCGATCCGGGAGGATTTCGCCCGTCCGCCATCGTGACAAAGATAGGTTGACCATTCATGTGAATGAAATGATATTTATGCACGGTTCACATGAACGAGATTCACTTCAGGACGCTCGACCTCAATCTTTTCAGGGTGTTGATGGCCCTGTTGGAGCGTCGCAGCGTCTCTGGCGCCGCTGCGGAACTTGCACTGACGCCCTCGGCCGTCTCGCACGCGCTTGGGCGGCTCCGCATCGCCCTTGGCGATCCCTTGTTCGAACGGCGCGGCGGCGTGCTGACGCCAACCGCCTACGCGCTCGATGTCGGGCGCCGCGCCGGGCCAGCGCTCGACCAATTGCGCGATGCAACCGAGCGCATGGACTTCGATCCGCGCCGGTCGGAGCGGCAATTTGTGCTGTCCGGCGGCGCACCCTCCGCGGCGGTGCTGTTGCCGCCGCTACTGCGGCGGCTGCGCGAAGCGGCGCCGCGCGTGCGCATCCGCTTCCTGCCGGTCCAAAGCGACTTCCTCGAAGCCGTCGAGCACGGACGCGTCGACATCGCGTTCAGCGTCGCCCCATCGTCAAGCAAGCGCGTCTCGTGGCGGCGGCTGTTCGAGGACGATCTGATCTGGACCGCGCGCAAGGATCATCCCTTCGTGCGGGCCCCGCTCACGGTCGCCATGCTGAGGCGGGCGCAACACGTGGTGATGGAACGCTTCCGGCCGATCTTCGGCGAGGAATACGCCGAGGCGCGCCACTTCCTCGACGAAGCGAGCGAACTGCGAACGGCCTACAGCGAGGCGCTCGAAACCGACGACGCGACCGCGCGCGCCGCCATCATCGTATCCGACCTCACCCACGCGCTGCTGATCGTACGCTCGACCGACGCGGTGACGTTGACGATGCGCCGCTTCGCCCAGGCGCTCGCGCCGGAGGCGTTGCAGATTCTCGCGCCGCCGCACCCGACGCCGCCGCTTGAGATCGGTGCAATCTATGCGAGCACGCACGATCCAGGCGTCGAATGGTTGCTGGAGCAGCTCTCGCAAGCGATGGCCGTCGGCGACTAGCAGATTCACTCCTTCGACAACCAGCCGTCAGAGCCACAGCGCTTGCGAGGTGTCTTCCTTGGCCGTGCTCCAATAAGCGCGGGTGTACGCCGAGAGAGCGAGATCGGTATCGAGCGCGATCGCCTTCGCCAGTGCAGACAGCATCGCCGGCAATTGCGGATCACGCACGTAGCGCCGCGCGAGAAACTCGATCAGGCGGCAGTGAAAGAAGCTTATTCCGGCCAGATAGAGACGCGGCGAGATTCCGCGCGCAAAATGGATTTGCCCGATCCGCACGGCATTGGCGCAATATTCCTCGTCGAAGCGCGCTTCGAACAACGCCAGCCAGTGCTTCTTCTGATGCTGCCGCAACACGGGCACGGATTCGAGCGGCAAAAGCCGCGACACTTCTGGAAACGCCGCGAAATGCTCGTAGAACGCACGCGCCACAATCTCGAGCTGCGCCGCGATTTCCGGACGCAGGAATTGCAGCAATTGACGGGTTTGCGCATCGATGCCGAGCGCTTTCATGCGCTGCTCGATCATGCGGGGGCCGATTGCGCGCTCTCCGCTAGACCGCGCGATGTCCACTGTCATTGCTGTCCTTCGCCCTTTCCCTTGGCCGCCACGCGACGAAGCCCCGCCACCACCGCCTGTCGCGCCGCCGCATCGCCGCTAAGCCGCGGCTGGCGCAGCGTCCGCAACGCATCAAGATGCACTGCCACGGATTGCGTAAACAAATCCCGATTTTGCGCCTCGCCTCGCGACAACAAAGCACACAGGCTCGTCGCCGCTTCAGCCAATTCCTGCAATCGAAAGGTCGCTGCGAGGCCGAATATTTCGCTGGCGCCTGCGTAAAGAGCGCTCGCGTCGACGTTGTCTTCCGCGCCCGCTGCAAGCGCCTCGATCTTCGCATCAAGCATCGCAGTGCATTGCTCGCGCACGCTTTCGAGACGTCGTTCTGCGCGTTTCATTCCCTGCTCGATCGTGATGCCGCCCGCTTGTCGCAGCTGCGCCACGATGCGTTGATCGGGCTTAAACGTTATGACCTTGCTCATAGGGCTACACGCTGCGGTTTGAGGAGAGAATCGATTTCGTCTTGCGACATGTTGGGCGCGCTCACGTCCTCCAGACGCGTCTTCACATCCGTGCTGCGACGCGGCGCGATCCCCGGAGGCGGCCCTTCGAATTTGAAGCGGCGATCGGGGCCGGCATAGGTGTCGGTCACGACGAAGCAGCGTTCATCGCGGGCGATGCGCAGAATCCGATCGATCAGGACGAGCGCCGTAACCGGCTTGACGATGAAATAGCTCGCGCCCACATCGCGCGCGCGCTCGACCGCAGAGCGCGCGCCGTTCGCCGAGATGACGATGATCGGAATCGAGCGATTGGGCTCCAGATTGGAGCGCCGCAAGTTCTCGACGAAGGCGTGACCATCGCCCTCAGCGAGATTCGGATCCACGACGACCAGATCGAGCGTTGTTTTGCGCGCGACGTTCATCGCCTCATCCATCGACGTGCATTTGTGGCAGTTACGCGCCCCGAGCCCGAAGAATATCTGCACGAGCACTTCCAATGCCTGTGGACTTTGCTCCAGCAGCAGGATCGACGAACTCTCCAGGTTGAATCTCGTGGCGGAGTCCATCGCCGGTCTCCTCAGAAGAATTCTGGGCTATGCGCGCTTCGGGGCTGGTCGACGGCCCCTTCGAGGCGGGCCTTGAGATCGGCCAGGCGAATGCGCCCAAGCGCGTGCGCCTGCGCCGCCGATGCTTCGCCGCCCGCCGCATCGGACAAGGCGCTTAGAAAATCGCGAAGCGCGCCGAGATGCTGCAGCAGATAATCCAATTGCTGCAGGTCATGCAGGCGCCCGTCGGTCACATCCCAAGCGTCGGCGGCGCTGCATAGCGAGAGCTCGATGCGCAAGCCGATCGCGCGCAACGATTCCAGTTCGGACGCCAGGCGTGCGCACAGCTCCGCGTCCGGCATGCGCGCCGGCCCCGTGCTGGATTTCGCAAGAGCCTCCGATGCACCCATTCCAAAGTCCTAAAACAGTTCGACGGCGCCGGCCGTCGCCGGCTTTTCCGGCGCTCGACGCTCCAATTCATGCAATTGCGCAGCGCTCGGCGCGAGCCATTGCAGCGACGCGCGCCCGCTCACCGGCCAATAGCGAATGCGCCGGGCTTGCGCGCCGCCGAGATCCTCACTGACGCATGCAATGCCCTCCGCTTCGAGGAAGCGCTTGGCGAAAGCGGCGTTTTTCGCGCCCACATCGGTTGAGAGGCCGCGCACCACGCAGGCGCCGCCGAACAACTTGGCCTCCAGGCGCGAGCGCATGGCGCCACGTTGCAGCAGACTGTTGATGAGCAATTCCATGGCGTGCACGCCGTACTTCACGGTCTCCGCCTTTTCGCCCGTGTCGCCGGGCAGCAGAAAGTGATTCATCCCGCCGACGCCGACCGCCGGATCGCGCAGGCACGCCGAGACGCACGACCCCAGAATCGTCGTCAGCACGAGGTCTGGGTCCGCGGAAATCGCGTATTCGCCCTGCACCACATGCGTGACGCGCTCAACCTTTTGGGTCGCGCCAACTGTCATGTGAGCGCCCCGAACACCGCCTCGATCTTCGATTTGAGCGCGGCCGCCGTGAACGGCTTGGCGATATAATTGTTTACGCCATACTGCATCGCGCGCTTCACCAGTTCGGCGTCAGCGCGCCCCGTGAGCATAATGAACGCCGTCTTGCGGATCGGCTCATGTCCACGGATCGCCCGCAGCAGCGCAAGGCCGTCAAGCTTCGGCATGTTGAAATCCGAGATGACGAGGTGCGCCGGGCTCGCCAGCAGCGCCTTCAGACCTTCTTCGCCATCGCCGGCAGTGGCGATCTGGCTGAAGCCCAATTGTTGCAGCGTGGATTGAATCAGAGTGCGCATGGTCAATTGATCGTCGACGACCAGAACACGAAGAGCGGAAGGGGCAGGCATTATGCGGCTCCTTGCAGAGGTTGGGCGCAGAGATCGAGCATGATGGGGCCGAGGCGAGAGAGCGGCGCCTGTTTCTCGACGGCGCCGATCTGGAAGGCGGCCTTCGGCATTCCATATACGACGCTGCTCGCCTCATCCTGGCCGAGCGTGCGGGCGCCGGCTTCGCGCATGGCGAGAAGCCCGTCCGCGCCGTCCTTGCCCATGCCGGTGAGGATGACGCCAAGCGCGCGCGCGCCGAAGACCCGCGCCACGGAGTGAAACAGCACGTCGACGGACGGCCGGTGGCCGCTGACCGGATCGGCCGAGCGCAACGCACAGACCGGACGTTGCGCCGAGCCGCGCGCTTCCAGATGCGCGGCGCCGCCGGGCGCGAGATAGATGGCGCCGATCTTGATCGGCGCGCCGTCCTGCGCTTCCTCCACGCGCGGCGCGCACAATCGGTTCAGTCTTTCGGCGAAGCTCTTGGTGAAGGTCGCCGGCATGTGCTGCGTGATCAAAGTCGGCGGGCAATTTTCTGGGAAATTCTGCAGCACGGTGATCAGCGCTTCGACGCCCCCCGTTGACGATCCGATAGCGACGACGCGCTCGCCGGGCCTGTAGTCGGTCGGGCGCTGCGCCGGTCGCGCAACTTCCAGCGCGCGCACGCGCGCGCCGGCCGCCGCTTTCACCTTCTCAACGAGACCGTCGAAATCGGGCTTGCCGACGCAATCGACCGCCCCGATCTCAAGCGCGCGCAGCGTGATGCCGGCGCCGGCTTGCGTCAGTGTCGACACCATGATCACCGGCATCGGCCGCAATCGCATGATCTTTTCCAGGAACTCGATGCCGTTCATGCGCGGCATTTCAACGTCGAGCGTGATGACGTCCGGCGACAATTGCTTGATCGCTTCGCGCGCCTCGTAGGGATCGCCGGCGCCGCCAATGACCTCAACCTCCGGATCGCGCCGCAGCACCGAAGAAATCACGCCGCGCATAGTGGGCGAGTCGTCGACGACGAGGACGCGAACGCGCTTCATGACGCGGCTCCGTCCAGCCGATAGATGGTCAGGCCGTCGCTGCGATAGCCGTCGATATTGATCCGTTCGGAATGGCCGATATAGAGCCGCCCCTCCGACGTCAGAAGCGAACGGAAGCGGCCCCAGATCCTGTCTTGCGTCGGCTCTTCGAAATAGATCACGACGTTGCGGCAGAAAATGATGTCGAATGGGCCGCGCATCGGCCATTCGCCGATGAGATTGAGCTGTTTGAACGCAATCAGGCCGCGGACGTGGTCCTTCACCCGCCAACGCCCGTCTTGCACTCTCTCAAGATGCCGCTCGCGCGAGGCCGGCGGAATCGGCGCAACCCCATCCGCGGAATAAACGCCGGCCTTGGCTTTTTCGATCACCACCGGATCGATGTCGGTCGCCAGGATGCGCACATCGTGCTGGGCGGCGTCTGGTATCAGCGAGAGCAACGTCAGCGCAATCGAATACGGTTCCTCGCCGGTCGAACAGGCCGACGACCAGATACGCAGCCGCTTGCCGCGACGCACAGTTTCGGCCATGGGCGCCAGTACGCGATCGCGCAGGTGATCGAAGTGATGCTGCTCGCGATAGAAGCGCGTCACGTTGGTGGTGAGCGCCGCCAGCATCGCAGAGCGCTCATCCGCGCCTTCTGGCGAATCCACCAGCGCGCAATATTCGTCAAAATTGCGGAGCCCAAGCGCACGCAGACGTTTGGCGAGCCGCGAGTAAACCAGCGTGGCTTTCGTCTCCGGCAGATGGATGCCCGATTGCGCGCGCAGCATCGCCGCCACGCGGCCGAAATTCTCCGCCGTCAGCCTGTACTCGCCTTCGACCAGCGAGTCCGCGCGAAGGGAAGCCGCCGCTCTCAAGCCGCCTCCGCCGCTTCGACATCGGGGAGGATGTGATCGAGCGCGATCCAGGAAATCATCCGCCCTTCCAGGGCAATGATCCCGCGCACGAATTGCGCAACGGTATCGCACGCCACGTTGGGCGTCGGCTGAATCGCCGCGCGCGAGGTGGCGACGATCTCGGAAACCGCGTCGACCAGCAACCCAACCAGCCGGCCATCGATCTGCACGACGATGATCACGCTGCGCGCCGTGGGTTCGCAAGCTCCGAGCCCAAGCCGCGTCTTGAGATCGATGATCGGCAATACGGCGCCGCGCAGATTGATCACGCCGCGCACATAAGCGGGCGAATGCGGCAGCGGCGTCGCCTGCGTCCAGCCGCGAATTTCCCGCACCGCCATGATGTCGAGGCAGAATTCCTGCGTCCCGATCCGGAACGAGATCAGTTCGAATTCCTCGGGATCGGCTTGCAACGCGTCCATGATCAGCTCGCTTTCGCCAAGGTGGAGGATGGAGTGCGATCGTTGCGGCGATCGATCACCGCATCGACATCGAGGATGAGCGCCACGCGCCCATCGCCCAGGATGGTCGCCGCCGCGACGGCTTCGACGCGCTGGTAGTTGGCTTCGAGGCTCTTGATCACGACCTGACGTTGGCCCTGAATAGCGTCGACCACCAAAGCCGCGCGTCCGCCCAGCTCGCTCTCGACCAGCAAGATCACGCCCGCCGCCGGATCGATCGGCGTGCTGCGCCAGTGCAGCGCCTCGCCGATATCGATCAGCGGGACATGCCCGCCGCGCACGGCGAGCACGGCTTCGCGCGGGCCGATGCGACGAATCTCGTCCGGCTTGGGACGCAGCGTTTCGATGATCGCCGTCAGCGGCGCGACCAGCGTCTGCCCGCCCACGGTCACGACCATGCCGTCCAGCACGGCGAGCGTCAGCGGCAACGATAGCGTGAAGGTCGATCCCCGGCCCGGTTCGGATGTGATGGAGATGCGTCCGCCCAGGCTCTGGATGGAGCGCTTGACGACATCCATGCCGACGCCGCGACCGGAGATGTTGGATACCGCCGCCGCGGTCGAGAAGCCTGGCATGAAGATGAGGTTGTCGATTTCTTCGTCGCTCAACGTCGCGTCCGCGGCGATCAAGCCTTTTTGCACGGCGGTCTCGCGCACACGCTTTCTATTGATGCCGCGCCCATCGTCGCCAACTTCGATAACGATGCGACCGGAGCGATGCAGCGCCGCCAGCCGGACGACGCCTTCGCTCGGCTTTCCGCTCGCGATGCGCTCTTCCGGCTGCTCGAGTCCGTGATCGATGGCGTTGCGCAGCATATGCGTGATCGGATCGGATAGCCGCTCGATCACTGTCTTATCCACTTCCGTGTTCTCGCCTTCGGTGACGAGACGCACCTGCTTTCCGGTAGCGTCCGCGATTTCCCGCACCAGACGCGGCATGCGCTGGAATACCGATTTGACCGGCTGAGCGCGGATCGCCATGACGCTGTCCTGGATCTCGCGCGTGAGCTGTTCGAGTTCATCGAGGCCGATCGCGACCGAGGACGCACGCGCCAACTCGCTCTCGGAAACCCGCTGCGCCAGCATCGCCTGATTGATCACCAGTTCGCCGACGAGATCGATGAGCCGGTCAACGCGGTCGAGATCGACGCGGATCAAGGTGGACGCCTTCGCGCTCGCCTTCGCCTGCGGCGCTTCTTCCGCCGCCGGCGCGGGCGCAGCGCTTGGCGGCGGCGCGATGGCGACGACGGCCGGCTCGCCTTCGCTTTCGGCGATGAGCGCATCGAAATCGATCGCCGGCGTCGCCGCGCCCAAGCGCTCGAACGTGATCGGGCAATCGTCGCCCACGAAGTCGAACACCTCGAGGATCGCAGCGTCGTCAACGTCCGCGCCGAATTCCACGCGCCACGTGAGGTTGGCGCTTTCGGGGTCAAGCGCATCGAACGCCGGCAGAGCCGAAGCATCGAGCGTCACGATAGTTGGGCCGACGCGCGCCAGCTCCCGCAGCAACAGGAAGGCGTCGTTGCCCCTGGCATACATGTCCCGGCGCGGCGTCATGGTCAGAACCCACGCGCCGGCGCTCGGCTCGCCAAAATCGAATTGCACCGGTTGGAAGCCGAAATCGTCGATCTCGGCGTCCATCGAAACACTTGGCGGCGCCGCGCCGCCGCCGGTCAGCGCTTCCAGTTCTTCCGCCATCGTCGCCGCGCGCGCGGCGTCCACGGCGCCCTCGCCTTTCGCCGCCTGCACGTGATCGGCCAGCACGTCGGAGGCGCGCAGCATGATCTTGACCACGTCATGGTCCGCGGCCAGCACACCCGACCGCATGGCGTCGAGCGTCGTTTCGAACACATGCGCGAACTTGACCAGCTGTTCGAAGCCAAACGCCCCGGCGCCGCCTTTGACGGAATGCACCGCGCGGAACACCGCGTTGATGGTGTCGCTGTCGCCCTCGCCCGCCTCGAGCGCGAGCAAACCCGCCTCCAGATCGGCCAGGAGCTCATCGCATTCCTGGAAGAAGGTGAGCTTGATCTGTTCGAGCGGATCCATGCGCGCCCTCAGGCCGAGACGCGGCGAATGGCGCCGATGAGCGCGTCCGCGTCGAATGGCTTGACGATCCAGCCCGTTGCGCCGGCGGCGCGGGCCCGGTTCTTCTTTTCCGTATCGCTTTCGGTCGAAAGCACCAGAATGGGCGCCGTTCGATGTTTGGCCCCGCCGCGCACGCCTTCGATGAAGCCATAGCCGTCGAGCCGCGGCATGTTGATGTCGGTGATGATGACGTCGGCGGTCTGCATGGTTTGAAGCACGGCGAGACCTTCGACGCCGTCCTCCGCCTGCACGACATCGAAGCCGGCGTTGCGTAAGACCATCAGCAGCATCTCGCGCATCATGCGGGAATCGTCGACTGTCAGAATGGTCTTCGCCATCATTCCCCCTCCGACAGCGGCAGCATCAGCTCCGCCCCCATCACCCGCACGGCTTCACGAAAAGCTGGCGACGCCCTTATGATGCGCAGCGGCAAGCCCGATTCCGCCCAGGCGTTCGCGGCGGCGAGCAACACCTGCAGGCACGGCGCTCCGAGCCGATCGACCTCGGATGCATCGAGTTCGAGCGGAGCGCCGCGTGCGCGGCCAAGCTCGGCCCACAAGGCAGGCGCCGCCTCGACGTTGAGAATTTGTGGCAACAGCATCGGTCGCGCCGTGACGCCGCTCAGAATTCTTGCCAGTCGTCGTCCGACGACTTGAGCGCCGCCGAACCGTTCGCGAACGCCGCCACACGCCGCTTCTGCACCGAGATCGGCTGCGCTGGCGCTTTATTACTCCGCGTCGTTCGCTGCGCTTCGGGCGCAGGCTCGCCCGTCTGAAAGCGCGCAACCAGCCGGGCCAGTTCGTCGGCTTCCTGCGTCAGCGAATGGCTTGCCGCCGTCGACTGCTCGACCATCGCCGCGTTCTGCTGCGTCACCTGATCCATCTGATTGATGGCCGTATTCACCTGACCAAGCCCCGTGGCTTGCTCCTGCGCCGAGGCCGCGATCTCCGCAATCAGCGTGTTGATCTCGCCGACCTTGGTGACGATCAGCTGCAAGGCTTTTCCAGCTTGCCCAACCAGCTCGACGCCGGTCTCCACGTGCTGCGAACTCGTGGAGATGAGACCCTTGATCTCCTTCGCCGCTTCGGACGAGCGCTGCGCCAGCGCCCGCACTTCCGAGGCGACGACGGCGAAGCCGCGGCCCGCCTCGCCGGCGCGCGCCGCTTCGACGCCCGCATTGAGCGCGAGCAGATTGGTCTGGAAGGCGATCTCGTCGATCACGCCGATGATCTGTGAAATCTGGTTCGCGGACTTCTCGATTTCGCTCATCGCCGCAACGGCTTCGCGCACCACCTGGCCGCTCGCTTCCGCATCGGTGCGCGCGCCGCCGACCACGGAATTCGCCTGGTTCGCGCCCTCCGCCGTCTTGCGCACCGTGGCGGTGATTTCGTCGAGCGCCGCCGCCGTTTCTTCGAGACTGGCGGCTTGCTGTTCGGTTCGCCGCGATAGATCGTCGGCCGCCTGACTGATCTCGCCCGCGCCAGAGCGAATGGCGCCGGCATTGGTGATGATCGTCTTCATCGCCGCAAGCAGCTTTTCCATGGCGCCGTTGAAGTCGGCGCGCAATTGCTCGTATTCGGGCGCGAAGGCATTGGAAATGCGCGTCGTAAGATCGCCGTCGGACAGCTTCTTCAGCCCGCTCGCCAGCGCATCGACGACGCGCGCTTGTTCGGCCGCCTTCTGAGCGCGCTCCTCTTCGTTGCGCTTGCGTTCGTGCTCGATCGCGGTCACGTCAGTGGCGAACTTGACGACCTTGAACACGCGGCCCTTCGGATCGAGCAGCGGGTTGTACGAGGCTTGAATCCAAATCTCGCGACCGCCTTTGCCGAGACGGCGGAACTTGTCGGCGACGAACTCGCCGCGATTGAGCCGCTCCCAGAAAGAACGATATTCCGGGCTCGCCGCGTAAGTCGGATCGGCGAACATGGAATGGCGACGCCCGACGATTTCAGCGGCGGTGTAGCCCATCGCGTTGAGGAAATTCTCGTTCGCGCCGATGATTGTCCCGTCCGGCTTGAACTCGATAACCGCCTGCGAACGGCCGATCGCTTCGATCTTGGCGCGCTGTTCGTTCGCTTCCAGTTCGGTCGCGGTGATGTCGGTGGCGAACTTCACGACCTTATACGGCTTGCCGTTGCCGTCGAGCACTGGGTTGTACGACGCCTGGATCCACACCTCGCGTCCGCCTTTGGCGATGCGCAGATATTTTCCCGAGTCGAATTCGCCGCGCCCGAGGCGATCCCAGAAAGCGCGATAGTCCGGGCTCATCCGGTACTCCGGCTCGACGAAAAGGCTGTGGTGTTGCCCACGAATCTCTTCCAGCGTGTAGCCGAGGGTGCGCAGAAAGTTGTCGTTGGCGTTGAGAATTTTGCCATCCAGCGAGAACTCGATGATCGCCTGCGAGCGATGCAGCGCCGTCAGCATCCCTGAATTGAGGCGCGCCGCGGTGACGTTGTCCCACTCCAGCAAATTGCCGACATAATTGCGCTTCGCGTCGAACACGGCATTGACGTTCAGTGCGAATTTGAAGTCGCCGACGCTGATCTCGGTTCGGTACGGCAGGCGTGACGGATCGGACAGCAATTGCCGTTGATGCGAAGGGTTCTTGTGGAAGGTGTCGATGCACATTCCAACCATCGCGTCTGGATTGAAGCTTGGCCAGAGCGTGCGAAACGCGCTGACATTGTCGCGCAGCAGGCGCTTGGTCGCTTCATTGATGTACTGAACTTTGAAGTCGCGATCGACGACCATCATCGCGACCGATGAGCTTTCGAAAGCAGCGCCCTGATACGCGCTTCCAAGCGTCGACGTAGTCGCGTTCTTGCGAAACATGATGCACCGCCCCCTTCAACATGCGCGAATGCTCGCGCGTTGCAGCTCGCGAAATCATCGCAATCTGCGAGCGCGATTAGCGGCGGAGGCTGGTTAATGAGCTGCTACGGGAAGGCGCCGCACGCACGCTGCGACGGCCACGTCTGATGGCTTGCCGTTTGGCTATCTGGAATAGCCACATGGCTAAGCTCAGCCAGCGAATGTGCGTTTGCGCACGCAAGCAAACACGTTCGACCAGCATAAGATATGAGGCGGAGTGACGCGCGACGCCTAGGCGACCGGCAGCAAACCCATACGCCGCGCATTGAGCACGGCTTCAGTGCGATTCTTTGCGCCGGTCGCGCGCAGGATTCCTTGCACGCAAAGTTTCACCGCCGCGACAGAGATGCCCAAATCGCGCGCGATCGACTTGTTTGAGCGGCCGCGTTCGAGATGCGTGAGCACCGTCATCTCGCGCGCGTTGCGCGGCGCGCCCTCCTTCGATTGCGCAAGCGGCCTCGCCGTACTCAGCGCCTGCGCCGGCACGCAAGCGCCGCCCGCAAGAGCGAGACAGAGCGCACACTGAATGGCGTTGCCGCTCATCGTGCGCGGAAGATGTCCGCGCGCGCCTGCAGCGAGCGAACGCGCGACCGCTGATGCATCCGCGCTGCTCGACAACACGATGACGGGCGCCATGCCGGCCTGCGCGACGAACGCTTCGAGCATCGGCGCGCCGGGCGCTTCGAAAACATCGATGTCCACAAGCGCGAGATCGAACGCCGGATCCGCTGTTGCGGGGTCCGACGTCACCCTGATTTCAAAGTCCGGCCACGCCGCGCGCAACAGCGCGCTAAGGCCGTCCCGGAACAGAGGTTGACGATCGACGATCAGCAGCCGGGCTGCACGCGCCATGTTTTGGATTTTCCCTATCAAAGTATGATTATAAATAGATGTGAGGTTGTATCCGCCACCCCCGCGTGTGTTCTCAGCGAGATTTGGGTCAAGGTGAAGGGAACAACGTTAACGACAAATTACCAGCCGAAATCATCGCGATTGATCTACATCATAATACTGTCGCATGCACTCGCCCGACAGGGGATGGCGCTTTGATTACCAACCTGGACGAGACTATCTCGGCACGATACTTCTTCTACATTTGTCCGACGAAAGACAAGGCGCGTCGTGCTAGAGGCCCCGCCCAAGTGTTCGCGATGTAAGATCGGCTCCTTTGCCGTTTACGGACCTGCTTTCACCGACTCTCCGCAAACAATCTGCAAGCAGCGGATCGAGACGACGACTTACCGAGCACGACAGATCATTCTCCGCTCGGGCGAACGGCCGAGCCGAGTTTTTACGCTCTACTCGGGCTGGGCCTGCCGCTTCATGCAGTTCCCCGACGGACGTCGACAGATCCTCTCCTTCCTGTTGCCGGGCGATAGCATCGTTGTGGAGGGTCTTTGCGCCGAAGCTTCGCCACTCCCCTTCGCGGTGCGCGCGATAACAAATGTGTCTCTGTGCGCATTTCAGATATCCGCGATGCGAAGGGTTGTGCTCGCGACGGATCGCAATCTTGATACCTTCACGCGAACCGTACTGGCGCAAATGACGTCGATGGATCGAAGACTCGCGGACGTTGGACGTCGACGCGCCATCGGTCGGTTGGCTCAACTGATTCTCGACATCGAAGCGCGTCTCGACCAGCGCGGCCTCGTGCATGAAGGCGAGTTCGACTTTCCGCTTCGTCAGGACGACATTGCCGATGCGCTGGGTTTGACCGTCGCGCACGTCAATCGAACCCTGGTGGGCTTGCGCAAAGCCGGCCTCATCGCGCCGGGCCGCGGCAAGCTTCGCGTCCTCGATCGAACACGGCTGCAACAGATCGCCGTAGACGAATAATCCTTCAGCGCAGCGCGCCGGATGTTGGCGGCTCGGCCCTCGGCGACTGCAGCGCGGCGCGGTCGGCGTCCATCAAGAAGCCGGTCAATTGCGCGAACATGGCCACCTGGCGTGTGAACGAGCGCGCATCGAACCGGTTCATGCGCCCCGACATCGCCCAATAGGCGCCGAGATCGCCCTGCACGCCATATGTCGGCAGCCCCAGCAGCGAGCCCGGCCGAGACATTCCGTACCACGGCCCTTGCGATTGCCCGTGCGCGCCGGGGCGACCGGGCGAGCGGATCACGGCGGAGCGCACATTGTTGGCCAGGGCCGCATGATAGGCCGCGTCGATCATGCTCTGATTGGCGCTGGCATAGACCCATGTCGGCAAGGAGCGGCCGCTTGGTTTGATGTCGTCGCCATCTTCGACATATTCAATCTGCCCGAGATGCTCCATCGCGATCAGGGCCATCACCTTGTCGCGCGCGTGCGGAAATTTGGCGAAATAGTCCTGCTGCGCCCAATTGGCTTCCGCGCCCGGCATGAAGTGGCGACAGTCCAGCTCCACCAAGAGCGTGCGCGGACGATCGCGCCGTGGAATGTGCGCCATGTATTTGACGACGCCGAGCAATCCGAACGCGCCGTCGTCCTGGCTGATCGAGGGGCCATCCGTGTGCGTGCGCAACTGGATTTGCTCGTCGCGATCGGTCCCGTAATCCCTGCCCGGCAGATAGGCGACGAGCTGATACGCTTCGGACTGCACGTGTTCGCCCTCAACGCGGATCGTCGCCGAACGTTGCGCGCGCGCGTCCGCGACAACGGCGTCGCCATTGATGCGATCGACATAGACGGAGGGAAAGCCGTAATGATCGGGGACTGGGAACGTGTAGAGGCCGGCCGTCTCGGCCCGGTTCAGATTCATCGCGAAGACAATGCCGGCCGGCGCCGCGCTGGCGATGTCGCGGATGAACGCGGACGTGCTGGTCATCTCGTCCCAGACGACCGCTGAAATCGAGCTGGTCCCGTCCTGCGTCTGCGGCACGGGGCGTCCCTCGACCGGATAGCTGTCGAACGGCGTCGTACATTCATAATCGCTGTCGCTGAAGGCGGCGCGCACGTCGCCCCGCGGCGTCGGGCGAAACACCACGATCTTGCCGGCGACGTCAGGCTTGCTGTCGGGATCCCAAAGCACCAACGGCGCGGTGACGCCCTGCGCGCCCGTTACGCCGCAATTGGCGCCGTAATTCGACAGCGGCACGCGGCGACCATCCGAGACGAGACTCCATTTGGAATCATCCGGCCACGTGCTGGTTTCGAGACGCGTGAACATCCACGGCGATCGCTGAATGTCGACGCAGCCATATTCGCCGAGTTTGGCTTCGAGAAACGCCAGGAATTGCCGCCACGAGGCGTTGCCCGTCAGCGCCGGCCCCTTCTCGTCCTTCACTTGGTGCCACTGGATCGCCTCCTCTTCGGAAACGACCCAGCGCGGATTGACGCGCCCAAGCCAGCGCCCGCGCGCCTCCGCCGCGCCGATCGGCAAGGCCGTCGCGGCGGCGCCCAGTCCGAGCAGAACCTGCTTGCGCGTCAGCATCGCTATGTCCCCTTCGCGCGGCCCGAACGAAGCGCCAGCGCCAACACGCTGAAGAACGAGATCGCGCACATCGCGCACAGATAATAGGCGATCGATTGCGTCGAATGAAATTCGGCGAACAGCGCCGTGGCGATGATTGGCGCGAGCCCGCCGCCGACGACGGAGCCGATCTGATACCCCAGCGAAGCGCCGGAATAGCGCACGTCGACCGGGAACAATTCCGCGAACAGCGCAGCCTGCGGCCCGTACATCATGCTCAGCAAACCCATCTCAACGGCGATTGCGATGGTGATGTTGAGCAGCGTGCCGCTCTCGATCAACGGGAACATCACGAATACCCAGCCGCCCGCGAGCAGCGCGCCGAGCATGAAGATGCCGCGCCTGCCGAGCTTGTCGGAAATGCCGCCGCAAAAGATCAGAACCGGAATCATGATCACGCTCGCCAACATCACGCCCGCCAGCAGCGTCTCCTTCGGGATTCCGACGGTCGAAGCGCCGTACGCCACCACCCAGGTGATCGCCACGTAGAAACAGGTGTTGTTGGCGACGAAAGCGCCGCCCGCCAGCAGCACGTCGCCCAAATGGCCCCGCAGCACTTTCGCCAGCGGCAATCCCTTCGGCTCGCCCTCCGCCGCGCCCGCATCGGCCTGCTCGAACTCGCTCGACTCTTCAAGATTGAGCTGGACGTAAATGCCGATCAGAACGAGCGCGATGCTGAAGAGGAACGGAATCCGCCAGCCCCACGCCTGAAACGCGTCGGCCGACACCGCGCCGCTCACCAGCAGAAAGACGATGTTCGCCAGCACCAGGCCAATGGGCACGCCCATCTGCACGAAGCTTCCGTAGAAGCCGCGCTTGTTCGCCGGCGCGCTCTCGATCGCCATCAACGCGGCGCCGCCCCATTGTCCGCCGACGGCGAGCCCCTGCGCGAAGCGAAGCGCGACCAGCGCAAGCGGCGCGATCACGCCGATCTTCGCGTAACCGGGCAGCAGGCCGATGCTGGTGGTGGCGACGCCCATGATGAGCAACGCGGCTGAGAGCGCGCGCTTGCGGCCGAAGATGTCGCCCAGATGCCCGAACACGACGCCGCCGATCGGGCGCGCGATGAACCCGACCGCGAACGTGCTGAACGCCGCGATCTGCGCCACGAATGGCGGTAAATCGGCCGCGAAAAACAACTTCGGAAACACCAGCGCCGCCGCTGTTCCATAGATGAAGAAGTCGTACCATTCGATCGACGCGGCGGCCGAGGCCGTGACCGCAGTCTTGATGATCGATCCGCCGCGCGGCCCCGTTCGTTCAGTCATTCTTCTTTCCCTATCCACCTCGCATCGAAGCCGACGCTCTAGCGATGCGCCGCCATGTAGGCCGCGCCCTGTTGGCCGACGATGTCGACGAGATTGCCGATCGCGATCGGCACATCGACACGATGCAAGCCCCAATCTGGAAACAGCCTGCCGTTCACGATCACGTCGCCCGGAATGTCGTGCGTGCGCACGTCATCGGCGCCGGCGCTGACGTGAACCGCCAGAAACGTACTCGGCCCATCGGTGACGCATTGTGCGCTGACGAGCCCCGGCGTCGAGGCGAAGGCGCCGTCGAGATGCGCATGCGTCGTGGTCCACGCGAAGCCCTGCGGCGTCCACTGGCCGAAATCCGTCGGGAAGTAGCTGTGCAGAAGTCCCGATCCGCCGGCGAGATTGGCCGGATTGGTGCACACTGTGTGCGCATTCGGAATGGGCTCCCCGGTTCGCGGATCCGCCGCGTGTGCGAAGATGCCGACCGGCGGCGGCGGCGCATTATCGCGAAACGTCACGTACGAGATCACGCACCCCGTCTGGGTCGCTGCGCGACACGCCGGGATATGCTGGAACGTTCCGCCGACATCGGCGCCGTTCGGCACGACGACATTGGCCCCAAGCAGAATGGTCGAGACGAGCTGCGCCTGCACCGGCTTGCCGTCGATCTCATTGCGGATGAGCTGGATGAGAATGGCCGAGCCCTGACTGTGGCCGATCAGCACGACGCCGCGGCCATGATTGTCATGCGCGAGATAAGACCGCCACGCCGCCAGCACGTCGTTGTATGGAAGGTTGCGATCAACGGCGGGCGGCGTCTCGCCATTCATGCGCGCATGCAGCGCCGTCAGTGTTCCCTGCCGATACATCGGCGCAAACGGCCGGCATTGCGCGGCGAAGCGTTCGAATTGCACCTGCGCCACCGAATATTCTTCATGTCCCGGCGTGAGATCGCTGTTGCCGCCAGGATCGAGCGACACCGTCGGATAGACGTAGAAGCAATCGATCCGCGGATGCGCCGCCGGCCTGAACGCTTCGTGCGTCATGTGGCCGTCGGCGCTGAGAATAACGGCGCTCTCATCCTGCGCGCACGCATCATTGCGGCCGGGGCGACAGAGCCAATTGGCGCCGACGCTGTAGTCCGGCGCTGGCGGCGACGCTTCCGGCGACGGCGTCGTCGTGGTCTGTGCCTGAGCGCTGACGGCGCCGGCCCAAAGCGCTGCGCCAAGCAACGCGTATTTCCAGATGCCGCCCATGACGTTTCCTTTCTTGTCCGCGTTCGAGGGTCCCCGCCTCAAAAGATCGCCGTTGGCGCGCCCGACGCGACGTCGCTGCGCGACGCCACGAAATTCAGCAGCGCATTCACCTTGGGCAATTCGCATTCGAAAAAGAAGCGGCAAGCGCGCAGTTTGCCTTCGACGAAAGCCCCATCCGCCGCACTGGATTGGTTCAAGCCTGCGGCGACGAGAGCTTGATCCAACCAGAGCCAGGCGACGACGATATGGCCGAAGGCCGAGAGAAACGCAGTTGCATTGTCGAGCGCGGCGCCGCGCTCGCAGTGGCGCAGATCTTCGATCGTATCCAATGCCGAGCGCCAGGCTGCATACAGCGCGGCCGCGTTACTTTTGAGCATCGTCGTGGCGCAAGCGGCCTCCACCGTCTGCATGATCAGGCTTCCCAGCACGGCCAAGCCTGCGCCATCGCCCAAAAGCTTTCTCCCCACCAGATCGATAGCCTGGATGCCTGTCGTGCCCTCATGGATCGGATTGAGCCGGTTGTCGCGCCATAATTGCTCGACATCGAAATCGCGCGTGTAGCCATAGCCGCCATGAATCTGGATCGCGATATCGTTCGCCGCCAAGCCGTACTCGGACGGCCAGGTCTTGGCGATCGGCGTCAGCAATCCAAGCAGCGCCGCCTTTTCCGCGTCTTCAGCTTCATCAACCAGCCGCGCGCAATAGAGACAAAGCGCCAGCGCGCCTTCGGCATAGGCTTTCTGTTGCAGCAGCATCCGTTTCACGTCGGGATGCTCGATGATCGCAACCGGCGCGCCCGCACGTTGCCCGATCGCACGTCCCTGCAGCCGTTCGCGCGCATAAGCGGCGCTGAGCATGTAGCCGCGATAGCCGATCGCCGCCGCGCCGATGCCGACGCCGATCCGCGCTTCGTTCATCATCAAAAACATCTGGCGCAAACCATCGCCGGGTTTGCCGACGATCCAACCCGCGGCGCCGCCCTTTTCGCCAAAATTCAGCAGGCAATTCGCCGTGCCGCGATAACCCATCTTGTGATTGAGCCCAGCAACGGCGACGTCATTGCGCGATCCGTCGGGCAGGATCTTCGGTACAATGAAGAGCGAGATTCCCGCGGTGCCCTCAGGCAGCGTTCCGTCCTCGCCCGGAATCTTCGCCAGCACCAGATGCACGATGTTTTCGCTGACGTCCTGATCGCCGGCGGAGATCCACATCTTGTTGCCGATCAGACGATAGCGATCGCCAAGTTCATCTGGGCCCTCGAGCATCGCCTTGGTGCGAATATCCGCAAGGCTCGAGCCCGCTTGCGGCTCGGAGAGGCACATGGTTCCGAACCATCGGCCCTCGATCTCCGGGCGCGCGAACATTTCGAATTGCGCGGCGCTGCCGAATGTCGCGATCAAGCGCGCATTGGCGACCGTCAGCATCGGATACGCGGCGGTCGCCACGTTCGCCGCGGCGAAGAATGCGAAGGCCGCCGAACAAACCACGTAAGGCAAGCCCAGCCCGCCCTGCTCTTCCGAGAATCCCGCCGAAAACAGCCCCAGCGCCGCATAGCGCTTGAGTGCGTCATGGATCGCCGGACACACGCGCACTACGCCGTCCTCCAAGCGCGGCTCCTCGACATCGTTGCGCTTGAAGTGCGTGAGGAATTGTTCCGCAGCGAGCTTCTCGGAGAGGTCCAGGATTGCATCAATGGTCGCGCGATCGGCCAAATCGTCCACGTTGAGCCACGCGTGGAGAAGAAAATCGATGTCGCGACGATTGATGAGCGGACTCGTCATGTTAACGCCTCAGTGACTTGTCGCGCGCTGTCGACGTCAACATCTTTAAGCGCCTGATAAAGGTTGGGGTTCACCCTCTCGGCGGCTTCCGGAGCTTTGGCCGCTTGAGCGATTGGTTCTCTCATCACGCCTTGGCGGGCGCGGCGACGGCCCGGCGCAACAGCATCAGCTGGCGCATCGGCTACAGCGTCATTTGCGCATGCAGCATGTGGTTGATCACGGGCGACGCCCTGGCCGCCGCTGCTTTGTGTGCGCTCGTCGTCGGTTGCATGCTGTTCGAAGGCCGGCTCGCCGCTTTCTATCTCGGCGCCAGCGGAAAACGGCGCGATTATTCCGGCGTCGCCTTTGCCATAAGCGCGCTCGCTTCGATCGCCAGCTACACATTGTTGGCGGGTTGGGGCGCGCTGCACGGCGGCGTGCCGGGCCAACTCGCGGCGATGCTGATGACCAGCGCCTCGATCATCAACCTCGTGGTTTTGCTGGTGGAGACGCCGCGCGCCATCGTGCTGAGCGTCGCGCCGGGCGCAGCGTTGCTCTTGACGCTGCCCTTGCTGCGAACGTCCACGCCGAACGTCGATCCGTTCTGGGCCGCGTGCGGCCTCTATCTGGCGATCATCAGCTTCGCCAGCCAGGCGCTGCGCACGGCCAAGACGCACGCGCATCTCTTCACCAATCTGACGCAGGCGAAGCTCGAGGCCGAGCGTCGCCGCAGCGAAGCTGAGCACGGCCGCGCGGCGGCCGAGCAGAGCAGGCTTGAGGCCGAGAAAGCCAACCAGCTCAAGACCGAATTTCTCTGCACCGTCACGCATGAATTGCGCACGCCGCTCAATGCCGTCATCAATTATTCGGAGATGATCGTCGAGGAGGCCGACGGCGTCATCGCCGAAGACGCCAACCGCATCACGCGCTCCGCGCGCCACCTGCTCAGCCTGATCGAGCGCATCATGGACTTCGCCAATCTTGAAGCGGGCGACGTGAACCTCGAACCAGTGGCGATCGATGCCGACGCGCTGGTGCGCCAGATGGTCGAGAACCATCGCCCCCATCTCGAAGCAGGCGGCAACACGATCAGCATCGTAACGGCGCACGCGCGCGCCATGGCTGACCAGAACCACGTCCGCACCTGTCTCAAGGGGCTTCTGTCCAACGCCGCCAAGTTCACGGCCAACGGCAGAATTGACGTCAGCGTGGCGGAGCGCGAAGGCGTCGTGCGCATCAGCGTTCGCGACACCGGGCCGGGCATGAGCGCCGATGCGCTGGAGCGCGCGTTCAAAGCCTTCGCGCAGAGCGACGGGCGCGCGCATGGCGCTGAGGGCCTGGGGCTTGGGCTCGCCGCGGCGCGGCGAACCGCACGCTTGATGGGCGGCGACATCACGGCGACCAGCACGCCCGGCGAAGGATCCTGCTTTACGCTTTCGCTGCCCGCCGCGCTCGCTTCGCCCGCCGGCGTGATGGCCGCGGCCTAGCGCGTTCGCGCCGAGCGGCGCGGCAATCGTCGGAAGCCCTTTCATTCCCGCATGACTAGGCGCGGCTCCGGCGCTTCTTCGCGCGCGAGTTCTGACAAATCGCTTTGAACCCCGCGGCCATGAACGTCGCCATATGTTCCTTGATGGAGGCGAAATCGTCGGACGAGCAGAGCCCATGCGAGAGCTCGTCCAGCCGCCCGGTGCGCGCCATATTGTGGGTCATCGCGCCCGACACGAAGTGATAGCCCCAGAAGATCGTCTCTTCATCGCACTCCGGCATCGCCTTCTTCAGCAAGTCGATCAGCGCCAGCACGACCGGATCGAAATATTTGATCATCTTGCCTGCGCCCCAGCCGGCGGCGCTGTTGGCTTGCGCGGCGATCTTGCCGAACGCCGTCCATTGTTCGGGATCCTCGATCTGCAGATTGAGGTCGGTATCGATCCAGGCGCGGAGCGCGCCCTCCACCGTGACCTTGTCGCCCGCCTCTTCCGCGTAGCGCCGCATCGCGTCCAGCCGATTGCGCGCCGAGATCGGCGCGCGACGCGACCAGACCGCCTCGAAGATGCTTTCCTTGCCGTTGAAGTGGTAGTGGATCAGCGTCGGGCTGACGCCGACGCGCGCCGCCACATCCTTCAGCGTCACGCCGTGATAGCCAAACTCCGAGAACAGCTGTTCGGCGGCGTCGAGAATGCGCTCGATCGAGGCTTCGCGCGCGCGCGCTTTGTGGTTTCGCGGGCGGGAGGGTTGATCGACGCTGCTCATACGCTTGTGAAACTCCCGGCCATAACAGGACGCATCGGCGAGGCCGCCTGCCCTTACTGCGGTTAAAAGGCCGAGAAGCCAATGTCGAGACGCCAGCCGCGTCCATGCTGACGCCGATCGGCCACCAGCTCGTCGGCGAAGGCGAAAGCGCCCGGCAGAAGATCGGTTTGCGCCGAGGGGCTGTCGTCGATGTCGAGATAGGCGCGCCGCGCCATGGTGTAGCGCGGCCATGCGGCCTGCCCCGGCGCGCGCGGAACGCCATCGCGGACGAACGAAGCCCAATAGCTCAGCATGGCCTCCGACAATTGCGTTTCCGCCGCGCTCTGCGGCGGACGCGGCCAGTTCGGCCCGAGCGGCGCGTCAGGGCCGGTTTGGCCGAACACGTAAGGCAGTTCGCTGGCGTGGAAGGCCGCCAGGTCGCGCGCCCGTTCGGAGACCGTGCTGTGGCGGAAATAGTAGAGATAGGCCGGCTGTCCGGCCGCCGCCTGCTGGCGCGCGACATATTGAGCGGCCCAGCCGTAAAAGCCGTCACGCGTCGCCGCCATCACGTCGGCGCGCGGATCGGCGCCCGGATAGACCGCGAGGTAGCGATCCGCTTCCGCGCCGAAGCGGCGACGCACGTCCGCCACGTACGCCGCGGACGTGTCCGGCGCGTGCGGCATCAGGAAAAGCAGCGAGCGAATCTCCCCTTCATTGAAGCCGGCGAGCACCGGGACCTTGGCTTGTTCGCCGCGCGCGAACGCATCGGCGAACTGCCGCGGGAGAATGACGCCGTCGATGGTCGGCTCCGGCTGCCAGCCCGTCGCCAAGCCCGCATTGAACAGAGCCGTCACGTCAGCCGCGCGCAGCGCCGCTGCGTCATTGGCGCCCGCCGCGGCGCCAAGCGCTTGCCCGGCCGCCTCCGCCGAAGGAAGCCCAAGCGACGCCTCGTGCAGCGCGCGGTAGGACGGCATGTATCCGCTTTGCGTGATCGCCCGGCTGAACAGACCGCGCGCACGCGGACTGGTAAGCAGCGCAATGACGCTAAGCCCGCCGGCGGATTCACCCGCAATCGTCACCTGGTTCGGATCGCCGCCAAACGCGGCGATATTGTCGCGCACCCATTGCAGCGCTGCGATCTGATCGAGCAGGCCGTAATTGCCGGAGAGATGCTCAGGCGATTCCGCGCTCAGCGCCGGGTGGGCCAGGAAACCCAGCAAGCCCAGGCGATAATTGATCGACACGAAGACGATGCCATGCTGGGCGAACTTGGCGCCGTCATACAAGGGCTCCGAGCTGCTGCCGCCGACCAGTGCGCCGCCATGGATCCACACCATCACCGGCAAGCGCCGCGCGCCCGACGGCGCCCACACATTCAGCGTCAGGCAATCCTCGCTCGTGGGCGCCATCCGATCGCTGAAATAGACGCTGCCCGGCACGGGCGGCGGCTGCAGGCACGCAGCGCCGAACGCCCGCGCGTCGCGCACGCCCGCCCACGCATGCGCCGGGACCGGCGCCCGCCAGCGCAGATCGCCGACCGGCGGCTCCGCATACGGAACGCCCTTGTACGAAACGACATGCGCGGCAGGATCGATGACCCCCTGCAAGACGCCGTCGCGCACACGCGCCTGCGGCTGCGCTTCATGTCCTTCGAGCGATTGCGTCGCGCACGCCGCGAGGACAAGGCTCAAACACGCTGAACCAAGCCTTCCACGCGCGCGCCGCACCCATTGTCGCGGCGTCTTCAGCATCGCCGCCTCAGAACTGATAGCCGAGGCGAACGCCGAACGTGCGCGGCCGCACGATGGCGTAGCGGCTATACACGAACGCCTCCGGATGGATGTACGTCACCGCCCGGCTGTTGCCGAGATTTTCCCCGTACAGCGTCGCGGTCAGGCGGCCGAAGGTCAGGCCGGTCTGCATGTTGTAGAGCGTGTAGTCATCGGTTTGATCATAGAGCGCGAACGGCACGGTGGGCTTGCCCGGCGTATTGGGGAAGCCGTCCGGGAACGAACTCACGTGCTGAATCTGCAAACTCGTGAAGCCGCCGACGCCCGAGCCGAACTCGTAGCTATACGTCCCGAACAGCGAGCCCTGCACATGCGGCGAAGCCAGCCGCGCGCCCTTGACCGCGCCCGAGATCGCCGCTTCTTGCGCGGACACTTCGGTGATCCGCGCATTGTTCAGCGAGCCGTTCAGTCCGAGCACAAGATGCTCCACCGGCGCCCAGGTGACTTCCGCTTCCAAGCCATCGCTCGCCGCGCGTCCGACATTGGTGGCGAACTGAATCGAGTCCGAGACGCGATTGGCTTGGACCTGAAGGTTCTGCCAGTCGATGTGATAAAGTGCGAGGTTCGCCGTCACGCGTCCGTCAAACCAGCGCCCTTTCAGTCCGAACTCGTAATTGGTGAGATCGTCGGAGCTTGCGCCCGTGGGAATGACGAGATCGGTCGGATCGACCGTGCTGACGCTGCCCGCGCGCGCATTGTAAACCGGCGTGCGATAGCCCGTGGAGACCGTCGTATAGAGCGTGAGATCGCGCGTCGGCTCGTAGGTGAGGCTCACCTTCCAGGACGTCTTCGCCGCCGACGGATAGTCGAACCTCGCCGCCGCATTGGGGACCAGCGCGAGCGGGCCGCTTAGACCGAACAGCGCATACGTGAAGTACGCGGAATTGTAGCCCGCGAACGTATCGATCGTGGTGTCGTATTTGCCGTAACGAAGGCCGCCCGTCAGCGAGAGCGTGTCGGACAGGTGATAGGTGAGTTCGCCGAACCCGGCGAGTTCGTAGGATTTCGCATCGCTGCCGAACTTGTAGAACGTCGCATCCGCCGGCAGGCCGGTGATGCTGTGCGTCGAAAGATAAGCAGGCGTCGAGGTTTCGCGTCCGTCGAGCCACGAGTCGCGATGCAGATAATAGACGCCCGCGACCCAATCCCATCGACCGCCCGGATCGGAGACGAGCCGCGTCTCCTGCACGAAGGTTTTCCAGATGCCGTGATCGAACAAATAGAACGGGATGGTGAGGCCGAACGTGCCGCCCAGATCGACGTCGAAATTGCCGTCCTGATAGCCGTAGCTGGTTGAGCTGGTGAGGCGCGCGCCGTTGAATTGATAATCGACCGTCGCGTTATAGAGCTGCGACTCCGAGGTATAGAGATCGGGAATGGTGCTGTAGCGCTTGCGATCACCCAGGCTCGGCGTCACCAGCGAAGCATCGTCAGGATGGCTGTCTTCATAGAGCCCCATCAGCCGAACGCTGAGCCGATCGCTCGGCTCCCACAGCGCGATGAGGCGCCCGCCCCAATCGTTCAGCGCGTTCGAGTTCTTCTTGCCGGTGCCGAGATTGTCGATATAGCCTTCCTCGTCGCGATAGAAGCCGACTGCGCGCACGCCGAACGTGCTGCTGAGCGGAACGTTGATCATCGCATTGTAGCGCTGACGCAGGCTGTTGCTGTCCGGCGTCGTGCCGACATCGACCAGCGCGGACGCATCGAAGCCCGAAAGATCGGGGCTCCGGGTCAGGATGCGCAGCGCGCCCGAAAGCGAACCGGATCCAAACAGCGTGCCCTGCGGCCCGCGCAGGAATTCGACGCGCTCGACGTCGAACAGGCTGGGATCGAGCGTCACCGAATTGCCGATCGTGGTGAGCGGCAGATCGTCGAGATAGACGGTGGTCGTGCTCTGCAGGCCGGCTTGATAGCCATTGGTGGAGATGCCGCGCGTGGTGACGCTGAGATTGTTGTCGCTGCGGTGATCGAGCACGGCGCCCGGCGTTTCGCGCGCAATCCCTTCAGTTCCGACGATCCCCTTCTGCGTCAGCTCGGCCTGCGTGAACGCGGTGATGCTGATGGGAACGTCCTGCAGGCGTTCGCTGCGGCGCGTCGCCGTGACGACGACCTCATCGCCCGACGTGTCGGACGTCGCGCTGGTTTGTGATTGACCGGCGGTCTGCGCCATCGCCGGAGAAGCCGCAACAAACAGCGCAAGCAGCGAAGCCGTATAGGCCAAGCGGTTCATGTTTCCCTCCCGTCGCTGCCGCGTCCTCTGCGAGACGCCGTTTCGCGATCGGAAGGGACGCTCTCATAGCTTGCCCGCTCCGTCAATACTGACTGCCTTGGCAGTCAATATTTGTACGCAAAGCGCCGAGGCGCGGGCGGGCCTCTCGCGGTCCGAAAATCACCTCGGAATTGCGCCGCGCCGAGCCCCGGCCGAACGGCTCGTTCGCGCCGAAGCGGCGATTCACAGACGCGGTTGGGTGAACGCGGCGGCTTCAATGTCGCGCCGCTTTGGTTGCGTGATCGCTTGATGCGATGCTGTCGGAATGAGATTCCGCGAGCGAATGCACACAGTTCGCTCCCGGCTATCAAATCGCGCGAAACGCTCGTCAGCCCATATCCATCGCGGCGCTCAGAAACGCGGGAAGAAAAGCGATGGTGCCCAGAAGAGGACTCGAACCTCCACGATGTTACTCGCCAGTACCTGAAACTGGTGCGTCTACCAATTCCGCCATCTGGGCCCAAAGCCGGGCGCGCCAGCTTTGATGATCAAAACCTGGGAAGGTTTGAGGCGCGAGGGTGTAGGGGAGCCTTGAGCCGGCGTCAATCCGAGGGCGCCCCGCCGCGCGCGCCCGTCGCGTGCCGCAGCGCCGGCCGGAACCATTTGCCCAGTCACGGTTTTTGCCTCGGCTGGGGCTTTGGCGGACACCGATGTGACCCACCCACCGGACGGCGAATATGTGCGGCGCATGGCCCGGGCGGAGGAGCTGAAGGCTCTAGCGGCGCATGCCGGCAACCCGGCGACCCGCGTCTTTTATCTGCAGCTCGCCGCCGCCTTCCGCCACCTGGCCGAGGCTCAGAGCCGCCAAAGCGCGACGCCCCGCCTCGACAATCGCCAGCAGCGTTAGAGCCTCACGCTAGTCGAACTGCGTGGCGCGGGCGCCGCCGGCGCTGAAATACTGCGCCCAGAAGGCGCGCACCTTGAAATCGATCGCCGCGGCCAGCGGCGGCCGCCCCGGATCATGCAACCGGCCGAAGCCTGAGATCGTCACCGTCGCGCCGCGCACATTCGGGATGAGGTTGTACTGGCGCACCACGGCCATCAATTGCGCGATCGGTTGGTCGCGAAACGTCGGCCACGGCAAGGCCTGGCTGTTCTCCAGCATGTCGGAATAGATGACGACACGCGTGAACGCGCGGCCGCGCCGTTGCGTCTGGCGCGCGATCGTGCCGGTGATGTCGGAATTCGGCAGCTCGCTGGTGTTGCGCGTCAGCGGCTGCACGGCCAGGAACAACCGGCGCCGGAATTCCGGCCGTTCGGCGTTGGCGCGCAGCTCCGAGCAATTGGTGAAGAGGCTGCGATCGAGGCAGCCCGGATTGCACGCGTCGAACACGTCGCGCGAGACGCTGTAGTGATTCTCGATGGTGGCGACGACAAGCCGTTCGCTGTCGCCCAAATGCTCGACAACGCCGCTCATGGTCTCGCGGATCGCCGCGCGATCGGCGTCGTCATACGGCGTCGTCCGGTCGATCAGCAGCAGAGTCGAGGGCGCATTCGCCGCGCAATAGCGGCCCACGGGCTCTTGCGCGCGCGCCCCCAGCGCGAACACGCCCAACGCGGCCAACAGCGTCGCCAGCAGCAAGACCAGACGCATGGCCCCCACCCTCAGCGCGAGAGATCGGGCAGGCGCGGGAAACGCGACGCCCAGCCGCCGTCCATCGCGCTGATCTCTTCCGCGCCGAACCGGCGCTCTTCCTTCGCCAGCGCCTCGGCGTAGGTGCGTTCATGAAACGCCAAATCCTTGCGCGCCGCCTTCAGATCGCGATCCACCTTCTCGAAGTCCGGATGCGGATCGTGACAGAAGATCGCCGCCAGCACGCCGATGCCGACCACGCCCAGATTGATCACCAGAAACACGAGCCCATCGACTTGCAGCGAAGCGCGCAGCGCGAAAGCGGCCGCCTGCACGTACTGGTCCTGCTCCAGATATTGGTTGAACGAGGGATCCTGGCGCAGCGAATAGCTCAGATAACCCTGACGCAGAATGGCGATGCCGTAGCAGAGCGCGAAGATCAAAGCGGCCTGCAGCAGCAGCATGAACACAACGCCGAAGCCCGAATTGCGTTTGCCGCTGTCGGTGCGCTGGCGCTTCACATTGTAACGGAAGCGGCAAAGCCCCTCGCCGAAGAAGTGCGCCAGCCCGATCAGCACCACGCCGCACAAGAGCGCGACGCAAAACGCCCATAGCGGGCTGTCGGAGAAGAACAGCTCGAACGAGAGACGGTTAAGCGGAGACTCGCACGCCGCCAGGATCGCCATCACCAGCCAGTAGAAGAAGGGATGCGAATAGCGCGGCAGGCGGTCTTCCGCGGTTTGGATGTCGTCCCACTGCCCTTTCAGCCGGTCGACCTCGCGCTGTGCGGCGTCGACCCGCACCCGATAGCGGTGGTCGATCGACGTCAGCCGATGCTGATGGTCCCGCTGCGCCTTTTCGAGCCCGTCCACGCGTCTACCCCCTGACCGCCACCCCGCATACAACTTATGGTTTAGTTTCGACGACCGCAAGTCGCCTGACGGGCGGGTTTCAGCCGCCGACCGCTTGCGGCCCTTGGCGCAGGCGGCGCACTCCGATAGGCACGGGCGCTCCCATGACTCCCCGCGACCGCATCCGCAATTTCTCCATCGTGGCCCATATCGACCACGGCAAGTCGACCCTGTCCGACCGGCTGATCCAGACGACGGGCGGGCTGTCGGCGCGCGAGATGACCGAGCAGGTGCTGGACTCGATGGATATCGAGAAGGAGCGCGGCATCACCATCAAGGCGCAGACGGTGCGCCTGAACTACAAGGCCAAGGACGGCCACGACTACGTCCTGAACCTGATGGACACGCCGGGCCATGTCGACTTCGCCTACGAAGTCTCGCGCTCGCTGGCGGCTTGCGAAGGCGCGCTCCTGGTGGTGGACGCAAGCCAAGGCGTCGAGGCGCAGACGCTGGCCAACGTCTATCAGGCGCTCGACAACAATCTCGAGATCGTCACCGTCCTGAACAAGATCGACCTGCCCGCGGCCGAGCCCGAGCGCGTGAAGCACCAGATCGAGGACGTGATCGGGCTGGATGCGTCGGACGCGATCTACGTCTCAGCGAAAACCGGCGTCGGCATTCCCGACGTGCTCGAAGCCATCGTCACGCGCTTGCCGCCGCCGAAAGAAGGCGATCCCAACGCGCCCCTGAAAGCCATGCTGGTGGACGCCTGGTACGACGCTTATCTCGGCGTCGTCGTGCTCTTCCGCGTCATCGACGGGGTGATGAAGAAGGGCATGCGCGTGAAGCTGATGCAGACCGGCGCCGATTATAACGTCGATACGCTGGGCGTGTTGACGCCGAAGCGCATCGATGTCGCCGACCTCGGGCCTGGTGAGATCGGCGTCTTGACCGCCAGCATCAAGGAAGTCGCCGACGCGCGCGTGGGCGACACCATCACCGAATATCGCCGCGAGACGAGCCAGGCCCTGCCCGGCTTCAAGCCGGCGCAGCCGGTGGTGTTCTGCGGCCTCTTTCCGGTCGATGCGGCGAAGTTCGAAGACCTCCGCGCGGCGATGGCGCGGCTTCGCCTCAACGATGCGAGCTTCAGCTACGAAATGGAGACGAGCGCGGCGCTCGGCTTCGGCTTTCGCTGCGGCTTCCTCGGACTCCTGCACCTCGAAATCATCCAGGAGCGGCTCTCGCGCGAGTTCGATCTCGACCTCATCGCCACCGCGCCTTCGGTCGTCTATCGCGTACACATGAACAACGGCGAAGTGCGCGAGCTGCACAATCCCGCCGACCTGCCCGACGTCGTGCACATCAAGGAAATCGAGGAGCCGTGGATCAAGGCCACCATCCTCACGCCCGACGAATATCTCGGCTCCATCATCAAGCTCTGCCAGGATCGCCGCGGCATCCAGAAAGAACTCTCCTATGTCGGCGCGCGCGCGATGATGGTGTACGAGCTGCCGCTCAACGAAGTGGTGTTCGATTTCTACGATCGGCTGAAGAGCGTGTCGAAAGGCTATGCCAGCTTCGACTATCAGATCATCGATCACCGCGCCGGCGATCTGGTGAAGATGCAGATCCTCGTCAATGACGAGCCGGTCGATGCGCTCGCCATGCTGGTGCATCGCGCGCGCGCGGAATCACGCGGACGCGCCATGTGCGAGAAGCTGAAAGAGCTGATCCCGCAGCACCTGTTCAAAATCCCGATTCAAGCCGCCATCGGCGGACGCATCATCGCCCGCGAAACCATCTCCGCCCTGCGCAAGGACGTGACCGCGAAGTGCTACGGCGGCGACATCACCCGCAAACGGAAACTCCTCGAGAAGCAGAAGGAGGGCAAGAAGAAGATGCGGCAATACGGGAACGTCGAGATCCCGCAGAGCGC
>DASZSK010000131.1:0-8197 GCA_035548735.1 Caulobacterales bacterium
GGCTGATGTGAACACGTAGCGTGTGATTTCATCGTGACAGTTCGGCGCGAGCGCGCGGTCGGTGCAGAGCGATTGCCCGCGCCACTCGCCCAAGATGCGATCGCCCGCGGGATCGGCGAACGCCGGCGCCGCCAGCGCCAAAAACGCCAGAACGATCAGCGTGCGCATCACCCCTTCCGCCGCCACGTACTGCCAGCCGCGCTGTCCATCACTTCGACGCCCATCGCCGCGAGCTGATCGCGGATGCGGTCCGACGTCGCAAAATCCTTCGCCTTGCGCGCTTCCACGCGCTCGGCCACCAGCGCGTCGATCTCGGCGGCCTTTTCGCCGAACGAGGCGCGGAACCATTGCTCCGGATCGTTCTGCAACACGCCAAGCAACGCCCCGGCGCCGAGGAGCGCCGCTTTCGCGCGCGTTTGGTCGGCCGGCTTCGTGGCGACATTCGCGGCCGTCGCCAGCGCCGCGAACTCAGCGATCGCTTTGGGGGTGTTGAGATCATCGGCGAGCGCTTCGGCGAAGCTCTCCGGCGCTTCTGGCTCCGCGTTTACGGACTTGAGCCGCAAGAGCGCGCCATAAAGCCGATCGAGGCTCGCCTGCGCCTGACGCAGCAAATCCGTGGTGAAATCGAGCGGCGCTTTGTAATGCGCGCTCAAGAGCGCCCAGCGCAGCACCTCGCCGGGCCAGCCATCGGCCAGCAGCTCGCGCGGCGTCACCACGTTGCCGAGCGATTTCGACATCTTCTCGGTGTTCATGGTGAGGAAGCCGTTGTGCATCCACACACGCGCCAGCGCATGCCCATGCGCGGTTTCGCTCTGGGCGATTTCGTTTTCGTGATGCGGAAAGATGAGGTCGAGCCCGCCGCCGTGAATATCGATCGGCGAGCCCAGTTCTTCCTCGATCATCGCCGAGCATTCGATATGCCAACCCGGGCGCCCGCGCCCGAACGGCGCATCCCACGCCGGCTCGCCCGGCTTCGCCGCTTTCCACAGCGCGAAGTCCGAAGCGTCCCTCTTGTCGTCCTCGCCCTCGACACGCGCGCCCGCCTGCAATTCGTCCTGCGCGCGTCCGGAGAGTTTGCCGTAGTCCTCGTCTTTCGCGACCGCGAAATAAACGCCCGTCGGCACGACATAGGCTGAGCCCTTGTCGATGAGCTTCTGAATCAGTGCGATCATGCCCGGCACGTGCTGCGTGGCGCGCGGCGACAGCGTCGTCGGCAGCACGCCAAGCGCCGCGGTGTCCTCGTCGTAAATCGCCTTGAACTTGTCGGTGATGGTCTCGATCGGCGTATTCTGCTGGATCGCCTGGGCGATGATGCGGTCGTCGATGTCGGTATAGTTGCGGGCATAGACGACGTGCTCGGCCCCGTAGACATGGCGCAGCAACCGAAACAGCGTGTCGAACACCACCGGCGGGCGCATATTGCCGATATGCGCGTAATTGTAGACGGTCGGCCCGCAGACATACATCGTCACCCGCGCCGGATCCGCCGGCTCGAAAACCTCCTTACGTCGAGTGAGGGTATTGGTGAGGTGAAGCTGCATTTAGAGAAAACCGTCCGCGAAGCGGATGCGTACTAGCACTAACCGTGTTAGATACTATCTCTCAAATGGGCCCGCTTGGGGGCCGCTGCCTGAGGGTTAACCGCGGGCGGGCGTTAAGTCCGGGTGCTGAGGCTCAGGCCTTGGACCCTCCCGGCTCGACCTCCGCCCCTCAGACGTCAAGGACTCCGGATGAGTGAGATTATCAAGTGGCGCTCGCCTCAAGAGGCGGCGCAGAAGCGGCCTTCGCGCGAAGCGGCCATGGAGGCGGTCCGCACTTTGATCGCCTGGGCCGGCGATGATCCCGAGCGCGAGGGTCTGAAAGACACTCCCAAGCGGGTTGTCGACGCCTATCGCGAATGGTTCCGCGGCTATGACGAGTGCCCGAAGGACGAACTCTCGCGCGTGTTCGAGGAAGTCGGCGGCTACGACGACATCGTCATGCTGAAGCAGATCGACGTCGAGAGCCATTGCGAACACCATATGGCGCCGTTCATCGGCAAAGCCTTCGTCGCCTATCTGCCGACCGAGTCGGTGGTCGGCATCTCCAAGATCGCCCGTGTCGTCGAGATCTTCGCCAAGCGCCTGCAGACGCAGGAGACGATGACCGCGCAGATCGCCGAAGCGCTGAACGAGTCGCTGAAGCCGCGCGGCGTCGCCGTGCTGATCGACGCCGAGCATCAGTGCATGTCGACGCGCGGCGTCCATCATAAGGACGTCACCACCGTGACCACGCAATTCACCGGCGCCTTCAAGGACGATCCGGAATTACGCGCACGCTTCCTCAAGCTCGCCGGCTATAGCTGACGCGAAGTCCCTCTCCCCTTGTGGGAGAGGGCGATCGCACGAAGTGCGATCGGGTGAGTGGTGAAGGTGGAACGTTGCAAGTAATCGTTCTCACCCCTCATCCGTCCTCGCCGCGCTCGCGCCACCCTCTCCCACAAGGGGAGAAGGACTACCGGCTCGGCGATACGCTCAAGCTATACGGAAGGAAGAGCGTCAGCTCCAAATCACCTGAGCGCTTCCACGCCACCTGCCGCTCCAGTCCACTGACCTCCACGCCATAGCCCGCGCCCAGCGCCGCGGCGATTGCGCGCCCATCCGCCGTGACATCGCGCAACAGCGGCTCGCGGTATTGCTCCGGATTGGTCAGAACCAGTTGGGTGTCACCCGCTTCCATCTCGACGCGGCCCGGCTTCACCGACACTCTCGATAGCGTGCACGTGCGGATCGAACGCTTGTTCGACGAAATGGTCCAACGTCGCGACCATAAGGGCGCACAATGGAATGCGTTTCATAGCCTCCCCCGTTTTCAATGGAGGCTAAACCCGCACGGCTGACTTGAACATCGTCGCACACTCGCTTTCACTGCGACGTGATCCGGGCGAGGCGGCGATGCGATTCTGGCTCCTTCTAGTCCTCTTCCTGTTTGCTTTCGCGCCGCGACCAGCGGCGGCGCAGGTGTTCGAACTGCCGATCGATTGCCGCGTCGGCGACGTGTGCGCCGTGCAGAATTATGTCGACGTCGACCCTGGCCCCGGCGCGACGGACCCCGATTGCGGACCGCTTTCGTACCAAGACCATGACGGACTCGACTTTCGTGTTCCCGCCGCGCTTGCAGCGCAAGGCGTACGCGTGCTGGCGCCGGCGGATGGCGTCGTACGCGGCGGCCGCGACGGCGAACCGGACGGCGCCTTTCTACGCGGCGACGCGACCGCGATCGCCGGCAAGGAATGCGGCAACGGCGTCAACATCGATCATGGCGACGGCTGGACCAGCCTTCTGTGCCATATGCGCAGCGGCTCGGTGCGGGTGCGCGTCGGCGAGCGCGTCGGCGTCGGCCAGGAGATCGGGCTCGTCGGCCTCTCGGGGCAAACCCAATTCACGCACCTGCATCTGACGCTCTTCCACAATGGGCAGAAGGTGGACGCTCTAACCGGCGCAGCCATCGGCAGCGAACGATGCGGCGCGGCGGCGAAGACGCCGGCCTCGTATTGGTCGCCGGCGGCGCGCGTCCAACTCGCCTATCGCGGCGCGCGCTGGTTCACGAGCGGGTTCAGCGGCGCGGCTTCGGCGCAGACGTCGGATGTGGAATCACTTCCCGCGAACGCGTCACGACAGGCGCCGGCGCTGATCTTCTGGTCGCTCGCCATCGGCCCGCACAACGCCGACGTCCTGCGCTTGCGGCTTTACGGACCCGACGGCGCTCTCATCAGCGAAGCGACGCGCGTGCAGCCGCGCGACCAAGCCCAGGCTTGGGTGACGACGGGCCAGGTGACGCCGCGCGGCGGCTGGCCCGTGGGTCGCTATCGCGGCGAGGCGCGCCTCGAACGCAACGGACAAGTGATCGACACGCGCAGCCAGACGATCGTATTGCCGTAGCGCTCTAGTCGACCGCGGCCGGCTTGAGCTGCAAGCCGCCCTTGTCATCGCGCGCGGCGTCCACCGGCTTATGCACGATCGTCACCAGCACAAAACTCAGCAGCATCAGCAGATACCATGCGCCGATCTTTTCGATCGAAACCAGACGCCAGCCGTCCTGTTGGTTGGGGTACACCCACGCCGCCGCGAACGTGCCGAGATTCTCCGCAAACCAGATGAACAGCGACACCAGGAGCGCGCCGATGATCATCGGCATCGGCCGCGGCCTCTCGTCCGGCGTGAAATAAAACACCGTGCGCCCGAAGATCAGCACGGAGAACGCGAACAGACCGATGCGGATATCGGGCAGATAATGGTGCGTGAAAAAATTGACGTAGGCGAGCACGGCCAGCGTCCACGTCGTCCAGATCGGCGGATAATGCGCGAACTTCACCTCGAACAGCCGCCAGATACGGGCGATGTACGAGCCGATGCAGGCGTACATGAAGCCGGAGAAGAGCGGCACGCCGCCGATGCGCAGGATGTTGTGCTCGGGATAAATCCAAGAGCCGTGCGCCGTCTTGAAAATCTCCATGATCGTGCCGACGACGTGAAACACGAAAATGACGACCGCCTCGTCCCAGCGTTCGAGTTTCGTCGCCAACAGCAGCACTTGCACGAGAAGCGCCGCGATCACCAGGAAATCGTAGCGCGCCAGCGGCGCATGCGCGGGCCACAGGAAGTGCGTACCCACCAGCAGCACGAGCATGGCGGCGCCGAACAGGCAGGCCCACGCCTGCTTCAGCCCGAACAGCAAAAATTCATACGCCCAGCCATGCCATTTCGAACGCGACGCCCAGGGCCGCGCCCACGCGTCGAACGCGGCGACCCGCGCCTTGATGCGGTCTTTGAGGCTCATGAAGCGCCCACTCTCGCAGACTTCCGCGCATGCGCAACATGCACTACTGACGTCGCATGAAAATCGCCGTCATCGGGCTGGGAGTTGCGGGGCTTTCCATGGCCGCGCGCTTGGCGCAGGCCGGTCACGCCGTCGACGGCTTCGAGCAATTCGAGCTCATGCACGCGCGCGGTTCTTCGCACGGCGACACCCGCATCATGCGCATGACGCCCGGCGAGGGCGAGGCGTATGTCGCGCTCGCAACGCGCGCGGCGCCGATCTGGCGGTTGTGGGAGCATGAGAGCGGCCGCGCGCTGATCGATTGGCGCGGCGGCGTGATGGCCGGCCCGCCCGGCTCGGCGTTCGTGCGCGCCTGCGCGGCGCTCAGCGCGTATTACGCCCATCCCGCGGCGACGCTGACGCCGTCCATCATCGCGCACGCCACGGATGGCGGTCTGCGTTTTCCAAGCGATTGGGAAATCTGTCGGCAAAGCGATTGCGGAACCGTTCATGCTGACGCCGTGCGCGGGTTTCTGATTGAGCACGCCCGGCGCAACGGCGCACGCTTGCACCCGCAAACCAGGATGGCGCCGGAAGACGCCGCGCAGCACTTTGATCGCGTCATTGTCGCCGCCGGCGGCTGGGCTGCGAAGCTCGCGCCCGCGCACCTGCGCGTCGAACGCCGCGTGCTCGGCTGGTTCAAGACGCGCTCGCTCGTGCCGGTGATCTGCGTCGACGACGAAGCCGGCGTCTATGGCATGCCCACGCCCGACGGGCTCTATAAGATCGGCCTGCATGCGGTCGGCGAAGCGGTCGATCCGGATGACGTCGGCGAACCTGACGCAGAAGACGCCGCGCTGCTGGCCGAGCACGCCGCGCTCTATCTCCGCCTCGACGATCCCGATCCGATCCGCATGGCGCGCTGCCTCTACACGCTGACCCCGGACAGCCATTTTCTCATCCGCCCCTGGTCGGAAGATGAGCGCGTGCTGATCTTCTCCTGCTGCTCCGGGCACGGCTTCAAATACGCGCCCGCCTTCGGCGAGCTGGCGCTGGACTGGCTGGAGGGCCGGCCCTTGCCCGTCGCGTTCACCGGCGCCGCGGGCGCCGGCTTCACGCCGCTCGGCGGCTAGCCTACGCTTGCTGCATGTCCGAGATCGAAACCGCCACAAGCCTAACGCCGCGCTATGACGCCAACGGCCTGGTCGCCGCGATCGCGCAGGATGCGCGCAGCGGCGAAGTGCTGATGCTCGCCTGGATGAACGCCGAGGCGCTCCGGCTTACCTTGGAGACGGGCCAGGCAACCTATTGGTCGCGTTCGCGGGGAAAGCTCTGGCGCAAGGGCGAGGAGAGCGGCCACACCCAGCGCGTGATCGAGGCGCGCATCGACTGCGACCAGGACGCCGTGTTGCTGAGGGTCGAACAGACCGGCGCGGCGTGCCATACCGGCGAACGCTCCTGCTTCTATCGCCGCATCAATGCGGACCAATCCTTGTCACGCGAGTCCTGAAGCTTCCATGTCCCTGCCCTCGACCCAATCGCTTGCCTTCGAAGATCTGAGCGTCGGCATGCGCGAGACCTACCGCAAGGAAGTGAAGGCGTCCGACGTGGTCGGCTTCGCCGAGATCAGCGGCGACCGCAATCCGATCCACCTCTCCGAACATTTCGCGGCGAAGACGCCCTTCGGCGGACGCATCGCCCACGGCCTTTATACGGCGAGCCTCATTTCCGCGGTGATCGGCACGCGCCTGCCTGGCCCCGGCGCGATCTACGTGTCGCAGACGCTCAACTTCAAGGCGCCGGTGCGGATCGGCGATGTCGTCGAAGCGAGCGTGGAAGTGGTGGAGCTGAGCGAGCGCGGCAACCGCGCGCGGCTCACCTGCGCCTGCACGGTCGACGGCGTCGTCGTTCTCGAGGGCGAAGCGCAGGTGAAGGTTCCCCCACGCGCTGCATCCCAGCCTCAGGCCGGCTGAACCAAACCCGCGCTCCGCGCGTATCAGCGGCGATGCGTCGTCCGCTTCTGCTTCTCCTCGCCGCCGTGCTGCTGGCGTTCGCGCTCTGGCTGTTCTCGCCCGGCCCAAACCAGTTTCGCAGCTTCGATCCGGTCGCGCTGGGCGGCGCCGAAACGGACCTCTGGCGCGACTATTATGAACGCAAGCACGTGGAATTGGCCCGCGAGATCATCCTGACCGAGCACGACGATTTCGGGCTTTCGCCCTGGATCAGTCTGCGCTCCGGTTTCGCCGCCGCCGACGCGGCGCGCATCTTCCAGGCATCGCATTCGCGCGCTGAGGCGCAAGCCGCCTTGCCTGCGCTCACCGAGCATTTCCGGCTGCTCAATGACGCCACGAACGCCGACATCGATCCCGCTCGCGCCGCGCAACTCGAACTCGAATGGTGGCAGCTTCGCCGCGAACATGTCGGGCCGAACGGCTACGAACCCGCCGTCGCCGAAGCCGCGGCTTATCTCTATGGCGTCGCGCCCGAGCGCCTCGGCGCTTACGCGCATCTGCGCGTCGAGGCGATGGAGCTGCGCGACCGCAAAGGGCGCGCCATCACCGATGCGGACTGGCGCCAGATCCGCTCGTTATTGATCGACGCCTACAGCGAGCTGCGCGTCGCCGTCAGCTAAGTCGCGCGCGTGAGCGCGCCCACGCCCGCATCGCCCGGCGTCACGCTGAACGCCATGGCGCGCGCAACGCTATAGTCCTTCGAGTGAATCGTGGAGACGGTGAAGAATTCCCCCAGCGCGCGCTCATGCGTCAGCGTCAGCAAGATGAAGCCGCGATGCAGGAAGTCGGCCCATTTCACATCGGGATTGCGCGCCACGACGGCCGAAGAAAAATCGATTCCCACCGGCCTCAGCTTCTCCGCATCATTCGGCGAGGTGATCGACGTCGTCCCGAACTCCACCGCGACGCGCCCTTGCGCGTCCGCGAGTTCGTTCGCCCAGGCCGCGTGGCTATCGCCTGACAGCACGATGGTCGAACCGCCCACGCGCCGGAACATATCATAGAGCCGCGCCCGCGCCGCGGGATAGCCGTCCCATTGATCGAGATTGAGTGGGATCGGGAAGCGCGTGTGCGCGAACAGCTCACCCACGCCCGGATGAATGCGCTCCAGCAGCATCATCACCAAAGGCGAGGTGCGCGAAAGATCGGGAAACAGCACGCTCGCCATCACCACCTGATTGCCGAGCACACGCCACGTCACCGCGTCCGTCTTCGACGCCGCCATCGTCTGTTCGAGCCATTGCTCCTGCGCCGGCCCCAGCATCGCGCGCTCGGGCGCCGACAGCATCGCGTTGAGCTTCGGCACGTCCGGCATGAAATGCATGCCGTTCGGCGGCTTGCTGGCATCCGTCGCGAGCGGCGCGACGCGGCGCCAGTCCGTCACCGGG
>DASZSK010000132.1:0-30127 GCA_035548735.1 Caulobacterales bacterium
AGCGCGGCGAGCACCTGAGCGCCGGCGCCATAATCACGCAAGTATTCAAAACTGGCGCCTGAATCGACCTGCGCCCCCTTTGTGCGAACAAAATGCGAAAGCAAATCCGGCATCTGCTGCGTTAGCACGACAATCACGCCCCCGGCTGGCGTGGCGCTGATCTCACGCATAGCCGCGCGTATGAGACCCGTCCGCGGCCCCTGCTCGCCCAGCATGTCCGAAAATACGTCGAGCACATGCATGCGCACCAAGGTCGGCGCCTCCGCGCTGATGTCACCGCGGACCAAGGCAAGCATTTCACTGCTTATCGCCGTGTTGCGGAAGGTGATCGCCCGCCACGCGCCGCCATACTCGCTCTGAAACACAGCTTCTGCGACACGGTCGAGATTGTGATCGCGCTTTAGCCTGTAGGCGATCAAATCGCGGATTGTGCCGATCTTCAGCCCGTGCGCGCGCGCAAACGGAATGATGTCCGGCAAGCGCGCCATTGAGCCGTCGTTCTTCATGATCTCGCAGATGACGCCGGCGGGATTGAGGCCCGCCAGGCGCGCGATATCCACTGAAGCCTCTGTGTGCCCCGCACGCACCAAGACGCCGCCATCGCGCGCCACGAGCGGGAAGACATGCCCGGGAGAAACGATCGATTCGGGACCCCGCGCCGCGTCGATGGCGACGGCGACGGTTCGCGCCCGATCAACCGCGGAAATGCCGGTCGACACGCCATCGCGCGCCTCGATCGACACGGTGAAGGCGGTGTTGTGCGGCGACCGATTCTCGGGGCTCATGGGGCTGAGGTTCAGTTGCTCAACGCGCGCGCGCGTGAGCGCGAGGCAGATCAAGCCTCTTCCCTCCTTCGCCATGAAATTGATCGCATCGGGCGTCGCCATCTGCGCTGGTATGACGAGATCGCCTTCATTCTCCCGATCTTCGTCATCGACGAGGATGAACATGCGGCCATTGCGCGCTTCGTCGACGATTTCGTCGATCGTGGAGAGCTCGGCGGTCGCTTCGACGGGCGGCCGTCTAGACATGAGCGGCCTCCGCGGCACGCCGCACGGCGGCGCAAGCCCGCCCGGCGCGTCGCCCGGAAAAGACCCCGTCGCCCAGCGATATGCCGCTGATATAGCCGTTCGAATGCAAACCCATGGCGCAAACGCCAGCCGCATAGAGACCGGCGATCACGCCGCCGTCAGCGCGCAGAACCGCGCCGGTGTCCTCGTCCACTCTCAATCCGCCAAGCGTCATGAATGGCGTCAGCGCGAAGCCATTCGAGATCGACATGTTGATCGCGTAAAACGGACCATCGCCGAGTGCGGCCCGGTTGTGGCTGTCCTTGCCGCCAGGATCCGGCTTGTTTTCCGCGATGGCGCGATCGTGTTCAGCCGCGGACTCGCGCAACCCCGAAGCGTCGATCCCGCATGCGCGCGCGATGCTCTGCACGTTCGCGCCGCGCTTCGTCCCGCCCAACGCAAAGTTGATGAGCGCCGGCGCGCCAAAGAACTTGAACCTATGCCAGCCGCAGAACATCGCCTGCTTAACCGCTGCGCGAAATTTGCCGGCGGGAAGGATCAGCCACGCTTTGCAATCCGGTTGCTGCGCGATGCCGAGACCCACTGCGCTGGAATATGCGTCTTCGTTGACGAACCGGCGGCCTTGCTGATTGACCATGATGCCGTGCAGCGCCGCTTCCGGCGGCGCGACATTGCGCGCAACATAGAGCGACTCCATCCGGCCTACCCCGGCGCCCAAGCCCTCCGCCAGCGCGACGCCGGTCCCATCATTGCCGAGCGTCGCCAGGTTGTGCACCAACAGATAGTGACGCGCGAAGGCGGGGCTATAGCGGCGCAACATCTCTGGACTGAAGGCGAACCCGCCGGTGGCGAGGATGACGCCGTTGCGGGCGCGTATGCGCTTCACGCTTGAGCCTTGTTCTTCGAGACGCATGGCCTCGGCGCGCAGCTTTTCCACGGACTTGTTATTGTGCGGCAGCGATGGACTGGCGCGCTCGTACAGCCGCTGGTGCGTTTCGTGCAGGTGCGGCGCAAGGCTCCTCACCTCGACTCCAATAACGCGTCCGCTCGCGTCGGTGATCAGACGCTGAGCGTTCTCGTGCGTGCGAATACGCACGCCGTTTCTTGCCGCCGAACGCGCGAGCGCCGCGAAGTAATACTGGCCGCCATAGCCGGCGCCGACTGCACGATGCCCGCGCGGAATCGGCGGCGTCTTCTCCGCGTACGCGGGGGCTTTCTCGTTTCCCGAATAATAGAGATACTTTCCTTCGGGTGGGAATATCGTCTTCTCAAGATAGGCGTCGGACGCGTATTGCACGCCGTGGCTCACCAGCCATTCGACATCAGCCGCACTCCCATCGCAGTAGCGATGCAGCGTTTCCTCGCGTACGGCGTCGCGCACTTCCAGAGAGAGATAGGCGAACATCTTGGCGGGCGTGTCGTCGAAGCCGGCTTCACGCTGGAAGCGGGTTGCGCCCGCATAGATGACGCCGCCGCTGAAAGCGGTCGTCCCGCCGCCGCCAAAGCGATCGATGACCAAAACTTCCGCGCCAGCCGCGCGTGCTTCCAGCGCCGCGCACGCGCCAGCGCCGCCATAACCGATGATAACGACATCCGCGGCGTCGTCCCAACGCAACTCCTCCGCCGACTTGATCACCAGCGGCGCCGCGTCCTTCACGTTTGCACCCAAGAGCCGCTCTCCCTCTTCTGTTCTTATAAGGATTGACCGTCGTCGACGGTGAGAAGCGTGCCCGTCATGAACGACGCGCCAGCGCCCGCCAGCAGCAGCAACGCGTCGTCCAGCGCAGAATCCGCGATCACGCGCTTGCGCGGAAATCGCCCAATCTGACGTTGCCCTGACTCTGTGGCGATCCAGTCACTGTTGAGCTCGGTCTCGATGAAGCCTGGGCACAATGCGTTGACGGCGATGTTCTTGCTGGCCCACTCGCGCGCCAGCCCTTTGGTGAAAGAGGCGACGGCCGCTTTGCTGGCGCAGTAGATCGTCAGCGCGCCAAGATTTGTGAACGCGCCTATAGAGGCGACATTGATGATGCGCGCATCGCCGCGCGCCGCAACTCCGCTGGCGAGCATTCTACGCGCGCCCTCACGCGCGCCGATGAAGACGCCCCGCACATTGACGGCGAAGGTGGCGTCGAAAACATCTTGCGACACGTCGAGCGCGAGGCCGCTGCCGCTGACGCCCGCATTGTTCACCAGAATGGAGATCGCCCCAAGCTCCTGCTCGATCGCATCGAAGCACGGACCGATTTCGTCCGGATTGGCGACATCGAGCTTGAAAGCGGCGGCGCGCCCGCCGCTTTGCTTGATTTCCTCCACCAATGCCGCCAGCCGATCCGTACGACGCGCCGCAACGGCGACGCTGGCGCCCGCAGCCGAAAGAACGCGGGCAAACCGCACCCCGAGGCCGCTCGACGCGCCGGTGACGACCGCCACTTTGCCCGTCAGATGCTTTGCCGTCATGCAAGGAACTCAATACGCAATGGAGAAAAGAGCGCGCCGATGCTTCGGCTGCTCCAACTCGTCGACCAACGCCTTGGCGAAGTCCTCGTAGGATATGCGGCTCTCTCCGAATGCATCGCGCATCAGCGTGTCGCCGCCAAGTCGGTACGCTCCCGTGCGTTCGCCCGCCGCAAACAGAACTGCGGGCGCGAGCATGGTCCAATCGGTGTCGCTCGCCCACAACGTCGCGAGAAAGGCTCGGCCAGCCTCGGATTCGGGCCTAGCGAAATCCGGAAATTGCGGCGTGTCGCCGAACGGAACGCCGTTTACCAGCAGGGCGCCGGCGCCGCCAATGGAGAGGAGGCGTTGCACGGCAGCTCCCCTCATGGCGTCAAGAATCGGTTCGGCTTTCATCGTGAGAAAGCGGCCGGCGGAGATCACGGCGTCAGCGCCGGAGATGGCGCCTGCCAAGGCCAGCGGATCGTTGGCGTCCGCGAGACGCATCTCGATAGGCGCTTCCGGATGCGGCGTGCGCGCCACGCCTTTCACGGCGTGGCCGCGTCTGATGAGTTCCTCGACTATTCGAGAGCCCGCCTTGCCGGCGGCGCCGATGACCACGACGCGCATGCTAGGCTCGGCCCGCGGCGGACATCTTGAAGATGTTGTTGCGCTGGATCGCCGAGGAACCGCCGATAATGGGCATCAGCAGCGCATCACGCACATAGCGCTCGGCGTCGAAATCCTTCACATATCCATAGGCGCCGAGGATAGTCTGACATTCGAGCGCCACGGTCTTGGCGACCTCGGTGGCGAATAGCTTGGCCATCGACGTTTCGACCGAACATGGACGCCGTTCGTTGGCGAGCCACGCCGCCTGATAGAGCACCAACCGCGCCGCGTGCAGCTGCGTCTTCATTTCCGCGAGCTTGTGCTGGATAGACTGATAATTGCCGATCAGCTTGCCGAATTGCCGCCGCTCGAAGGCGTAGGTCCAGGCGTCATCCAGCGCCGCGCGCGCAATGCCGACGCCAATCGCCGCCACTTCCAGCTTTTCAACGTCAAGTCCCGCGCCTACGAGCATGGGCCAGGCGGCGTTCCATTTATCCGCGCCGCCGACGATATGCGACGTAGGGACCTCGACATCTTCGAAGCTGACGTCCGTCGTCGCCGCGCCCTTCATGCCCAGCGACTCGATTGGCTGCACGGTGACGCCCTTCGCCTTCGGATCAATCAGCAAGAGCGTGAGGTTGCGATGGCGCTCCTGTTCGGGGCCGGTGCGCACAAGCGTGTAGATGTAGTCGCAGATGCCGGCGCCCGAGCAAAATCGCTTCGCGCCATTCACTCTAATGACATCGCCAACGCGTTCGGCGCGCGTCTTGACGCTCGCGAGGTCGGCGCCGACATCGGGCTCCGTCAGTCCATAAGCGAAGAGAAGGTCACCGGCGACGATGCGCGGAAGAATCTCGCGCTTTTGCGCTTCGCTTCCGCATTCCTCGATGTTCATACCCGCGTAACAGGCCGCCATGATATAGGGTACGGACACGGCGAGGCTACGGCGGGACAATTCCTCGATGACCACCATCGTCGCGACGATGTCGCGGCCCGCGCCGCCATACTCCTCCGGAATCGTCAGTCCCAGAACGCCCAAATCGGCGAGCTTCCTGTGAACCTCGCGCGGGAAGTAATTGCGCTTGTCCCACTCCGCCGCCAGCTTGCGCGGCATTTCCTTCTCGATGAAGCGCTCGAGCGTGCCGCGAAGTTGCACGACGATATCGTTTTCGTCGAAGTTCACGTCTTGCTCCGCCCCTGGCCAAACGCCGGCGCGCGCTTCTCGGCGAACGCGCGCACGGCTTCCTGGTGATCAGGCGAGACATTCGACATCGCTTCGTAAGCGATGGAAGCATCCATGACCGATGCCGCCAGCTGCCGCAAACCGACATTGACGGACATTTTGGTCCAGCGGATCGCCTTCGTGGCCCCGGCGGCGAGCCGATCCGCGAACTCCGCCACGCGCTGATCCAATTCAGCGGCGGGCACGGCGTGATTGATCAGCCCGATGCGTTCGGCTTCGGCGGCGCTCATCAAGTCGCCCGTCAGCAAATATTCCTTGGCGCGCGCATAGCCTACGAGCTGCGGCCAGATGATCGCGCCGCCATCGCCCGCCACGAACCCGACGCTGACATGGGGATCGCCGATCTTGGCCGTGTCAGCGGCAAAAATCACGTCACAGAAGAGCGCGATGGTCGCGCCCAAACCGGTCGCATGGCCATTGAGTTTGGCGATGATCGGCTTCTCGCAATCGATCAGGCCAAACACGATTTGTTTGGCTTCGCGCAGCGTCTTTTCGAACCGATCCGGCTCGTCGATCATCTCCTGCATCCAGATGATGTCGCCGCCTGATGAAAACGCCCGACCGGCGCCGGTCAGGACGACGATGTCGCTGTCGGGATCGTTGGAGGCGTCGACAAAGACGCGCGCCATCTCTTCGTGCAGCCGCGCATCCGCCGCGTTCAGCTTGTCCGGGCGGTTGAACGTCACCTCAAGCACGCGCCCGCGCCGATTGAATGTGATACGCTGATAGTCCGAAAATAGGTCCGTCATTGCCGCTCCTAAACCTTGGCGCTCATAGCCGCGCGCTTGCAGCGCGCGCTTTGGTTTTGCGCGAATTCGATAACTTGATCGGTCATCACATCGAGGTTCCGCGCGATGTCCGTCGAAAGAAACCGCCCCTCGGCGTCGAACAGCGGCTCGGCGGAATTCAACACAACGCCAAGCGGCGTCGGCCAACCGCGCAGCGCATGCACAATCGCCCGCAGCGCCGCCAACGTGCTTGCGCCCCCCTGCCACCCGGCGGCAGAGACGACGCAACCCACCGCGCGGCCGTCGAAATACGGTCGCGCGTCCTTCGCCATCTCTTCGGTGTAATCGAGCACGTTCTTCAGCGCTCCGGAGATGCTGCCGTGATATCCCGGCGAGGCGAGGATCACGCCGTCCGCGGTGCGCAGCGCCTCGATCACTGGCGCCATGTTCGTTCCATCGAGCGCCATGCCCGGCTCGTAGAGCGGCGCCTTGAGATCTTCGCCCGTGTAAAGCGACACGCGCGCGCCGCGCGATTTGGCGCGATCGAGACAGTAATTAAGTGCTCTCGCACTGGACGATTGGGCTCTCAACGTGCCGCCGATGCCGACGATAAAGGGCGCCGCCACTGTCTTCTCCTAAACGCCAAAGCCGCGCGCAGCGAGCCACTCGGTGATCGTCTCCGCGGCTTGTGCAAGATGCGGGCGCGACGAGGCGCCGCTGAAATAATGATTTGCATCGTCAATCTGGCGCTTCTCTTTGTCCTTAGCGCCCAACGCGTCGAACATCGCGTTGGTGTGACTCGGAGGACAGGCGTCATCGGCGCCCGCGGTAACGACGAGACTGGGCACGGTGATGCGCGGCCCCGCGTCGACAGAGTCGAACTGTGCGTCGTCGAAGCTCCATTGTGAGAGCCAGCTTCGCAGTGAGCTGAACCGCCCAAGCCCGGCCGGGCTGTTATTCACGACGCGCGGGTCGCCCAGATAGGTCCAGTTTGCGCGGCGGCCGTTCGGATCCACAGTCGGGTCGAGCCAGCGCGGATCGGCCATCGTCCCGTGCACGGTGAAACAGAATTCGTCGTGTTCACGTCCCGCTGCTTTCAACGCCGCGAGCTTTTCTTTCACCCGGCGCGTGATGCGCCGGTTGCGTTCGAACTGCGCGGCGCGATACGTCGCCAAAAAATCCGCGGAATAGGGCGGCTGCGCCGGGTTAGCAGGATCGTAGAGATCAAGTTCGCGGTTGCGCCGCTCCGGATCCTGCTCATCCACGATCGCGGCGTCGAGTTGCCCGGTGAGCAGATGATGCCGGCTGCGGTGCGAAGCCACGAGCACAAGCGCGTCGCCCGCCAGCAACTTCGCGTCCGCGAGCGGCGTCGGCTCTCCCGCCGCGGTCTTCGTCACGACCGGCTTTTCGGCTTCGGCCTGAAACCCCGCCATCAGCGAGCCGCCGCCGCTCCAACCGATCAGCACGACTTTTTCGTAGCCTTGCCGCTCGCGCGCATCGCGCACGCATGCCGCGAGATCAAGCACGACATTTTCCATCTGTAACGCCGCATCGCCGTTCGAATAGCGCGACGCGCAGGCGATGATGTGATGGCCCGCGCGTGCGAGCTGCGGAAAGATCGGCAGATAGGCCGGCGCGCCGATCGGATGCATCGCCACCAGCACGGTTTTCGAAGGCGAGTCGCTCCGCATTAGCTGCGCCTGCAACACTACGGCGTCGTCGATCGAGCCGTACACTTCCTTGCGCACGCGCTCTTCGCGGTGAACGATCAGATAGGGCTTGCGGGAATATCGAACTGCTTCCGTCATAAAAACTCCATCACGCCTCAGGCGCTGCGGCTGCCGTTGAAGCGCGCGCGCAATTCTTCCTTGGCGATCTTTCCGGTAACGTTGCGCGGCAACGCTTCCATCAACGTCAGATGTTTTGGCTGCTTGAACCGCGCGAGCCTGCCCTCACAGATGGCGCGCAGGGATTCGAGCGTAACAGTGTGGCCGCGGCTCGCGACCACCACGGCCATGCCGACCTCGCCCCATTTTTCATCGGGCACGCCGATAATGGCGATCTCTTCGACGCCGGGATGTTCGAGCAGCACCTGCTCGACCTCGGCGGGATAGACGTTTTCGCCGCCGGACTTGTACATATCCTTCACGCGATCGACGATGTAGAAGAAGCCTTCGTCATCCTCCCAGGCCACGTCGCCGGTTGGAAACCAGCCATCGTGAAAATCAAGCGACGGATCTCGGCCGAAATAGCCGCGGATGACCGCCGGCCCGCGCACCCACACTTCGCCCGGCTGGCCGCGTTCGACATCGGCGCCTCCCGCCCCCACCAAGCGGACTTGCGTGAACATCGCGCGCTGACCGCAGGAGCCGGCGCGAATCTTGTCGAGACGCGCGCCGTTCATCGACGTGATTGTCGGCCCGGTTTCGGTGCCGCCGTATTGCGTCATGAACGTTGCGCCTTTGGCGGCGTAAAGTTCGCGCAGCGTTTCGGGCAGCCGCCCGCCCGCGACCAGCAAGGTGCGAATGCTGGAGAAGTCAGCGGTCGCGAAAGGCGCGCTCTCGGCCATCATCTTGTACATCAGCGGCACGAGACCGAGATGCGTCACCTTGTTGCGCGGGTCGCCGACGAAACGCGTCGTCGCGGCCGGGTCGAATCGCGCGCTCACCGTGACCTGGCCGCCGAAACAGAGAATTGGATTGCTGAGACTGTTGAGGCCGCCCGCGTGGAACAGCGGCAGCGGCGAAAAAACGTGGCAATTGCGTTCGGCGTTGAAACAGAACTCGACTTGATTGAGCGCCTGCCAGACCATGCCGCCGAAGGTGACAATCGCCGCTTTCGGCCGACCCGTCGTTCCGGATGTAAACAGGATCAGGAGCGGCGCGTCCGGATCGAGATCGTAGCGCTCGGGAATTTCTCCGGCGCGCGCGAGCGCCTGATCGAAATCCTGGCCTTCGTCCCAATCCGTCACGCGTGGAACGCCAGCCGCGCTGCAGACTTCGCGCGCAACGTCGCCCCAAGCGTTGTCCGTGACCATGAGCTTAGGCGCCAGATCGACGCATAAAGCCGCCAATTCGGGCGCCGCAAGCCTGAAGTTCAGCGGCGCCAACACGACGCCTGCGCGAACGCAGGCAAACTGCAGCTCGAAGAAACGAATGTCGCCATTGGCGAGACCGACGATCCGTTCGCCCGGCGCCACGCCGAATTCATGCCTCAGCGCATGCGCCATGCGACGCACACGCCGCTCAAGCTCCGCCCAGGTGCGGGTTTCACCCGTGTCGTAATTGCACAGCGCGACGCTGTGAGGCTGCGTCCGCGCGTAGTGCGCCACCCAATCCGCCGCAGCCATTTTCGGCTCGTGAGGCAAGCTCGTTTCCCCCTTGAGCGCATCGTTCACCGCGCGAGCGGAGCCGTTCACCCGCCCGCGCACCGTCCTCGCGCCTTATTTGTTCTCGCGCGGCTGTCGCCAGCGCACATAATCATACATCGGAAGTTTTTAATGACAACCCACCCCCTCCAGACAAACACACGGAGGGGGCTGTCGGCTTGCCTCTAGGCCAACCACTAGATATTAAACCTATCAGCGTCGGGGGAAATGAGTCGCCGCACCGCCGCGAAGGGGAAATGGAAATGGGACGGCCAAAGCAACCGCTGATCTCACGCAGGACGACGCTCGAAGTGGCGCTGCGCATCATCGACGAGGAAGGGCTCGACGCGCTCAGCATTCGCCGCCTGGGCGCCGAGATGAACGTGCGCGGCATTTCGCTCTACCATCATTTCAACAGCAAGGAGCATATCCTCGCCGGCGCCTGCGAGTTGGCGCTGTCAAACGTCCGGACGCCCCACAACGCGCATAAGGACTGGCGCGAATGGCTGGTGGAAAACGCCACCGAATATTGGAAGGCGCTGCGCGCGCACCCGAACCTGATCCCCATCCTGATGCGCCGCCACCCGCTGCAAATCGGTCTTGCCGAGCACAACGCGACAGCGGGCATGCTGGCGGTCCAAGGCGTGCCGCCTGGCGCGATCATGCCGCTTCTGGAAGCGCTCGAAGCGCTCGCGCTCGGATGCGCGATCTACCAATCCGCCGTCGAGTCCGAACAACCGGACAGCAGCTGGCAGACGCACTATCCGTTTCTGTTTCATGTCAGCCAGGATCGCAGCATCTCGCGCTCGCGCGTGTTCGAGGTGATGGCGAAAGCGACCGTGGCGGCCATTCTCGCCGAATATGAGGAAACCGGCGGAAAGCCGATTCAGCCCCCGCCTCCTGCACTCGCCGCCGCGCCCCCCGCAACCACCGCCGCCAAATCCGCGAAGAAGGCCAAAAGCGGCGTCAAACAGGCCAAATAGGGCCTATTTCTTCTTTTCAGGCGCCGCCGCATCGGCTGTGTAACTGGCGCGATCCCCTTGAATGAAGGCCTGCCGCCCCGCCGAGGCGTCGCCCATGATATTGAGTTCGTACGTGTAGCTCATCTCGGCGCGATAGAGCGCCTGGATCTCGTGCGCCCTGGTCGTGTTGTTCAACGATTTTTTCAACCGGCGCATGGCGCCGGGATTCTTCGACGCGATGCGCGCCGCGATCTCGCGCGCCGCTTGCGGCAGCGTCTCAACGCTCTCCGTCAAGCGATAGATGCTGCCGAGCGCATGCAATTCCTCCGCCATCACGGGATCGGCGGTCATCATCGCCGCGCGCACGCGCTTCTCCGGCATGAGCTTCAACGCCTGCACCGCGCCGGCTGTCGCGCCATTGTCGATCTCGGCCAGCACAAACCGTGTCCCGTGCGAAGCCGCGAGAACATCCGCAGAGCCTGCAATGAGAACGCCGACGCCGACGCAATAGGCGTGCACGGCGCACACCACGGGCGCGGCGCAGCTGATGACGGCCAAGCTTGCGCGCAGTGAACCGGACGACTGCCCGAGGATCCCCTCGAACCCCTGCAGCGCCTCCACTTCCTTGACGTCGCCGCCGCCGCAAAAACCGCGCCCGTCCGCGCGCAACAAAACCGCCCGCACCTCCGGACGCTGCTCGATCGCTTCGAGCTTCGCCGCGAGGTCATGCAGCAAGCCGATGCTGAATGCGTTCACGGGCGGCCGATTGACCACCAACTCGAGCACGCCGTCTTGGTGCAGAATGTCCTCGATCACGCTTCGCTCCGCCTGACAGGGCTAAAAACCTAACATTGTTTCAGGAGGCCGCAACCGACTCGCAGAAGCATATAAACTGCGTCCGATGCGGGTTCCGCCTCTTGACCCGCCTCGATAATCCCTCCTAATCTAACATTGTTTGATAACGAAGGGGAGGAAAGAATGAAGTTGGGCCTCCTGTCCCTGGGGGACATCATTGACGATCCGGTGACCGGCCGGAAGTTTTCGGCGCGTGAACGCTACGCAATGACCATTGAAGCCGCGGAGGTCGCGGACCGCACCGGCTTCTACAGCATCAATATCGGCGAGCATCACGGCATCGACTACACATTCTCCGCTCCGCCCGTGCTGTTGGCGGCGATCGCGGCGCGCACGCAGCGCCTCAAACTCACGCCGGCGATTGCACTCGCCGCCAATCTTGATCCGCTACGCGTCGCCGAAGACTACGCCACGGTGGATGTCATCTCCAACGGTCGATGCGAGATTGCGACTGGGCGCGGCACATTCTTCGCCAAGACCTACGAATTGATGGGCCAGCCTATCGAGGAATCAGCTGAGCGCTTTGCTGAGGCCATGGAACTCATCTGTAAGCTCTGGCCCGGAAAGCCGCTCGAGTGGCAAGGTCGTTTCCGGCCGGCCATTCGCGGCGAGCAATTGCAGCCGACGCCCATCCAGAATCAAACCTTACCGATCTGGATCGGCGGCGGCGCTTCGCCTGAAACGGCGATTCTGGCCGGCAGGCTCGGCCTTAAGCTGATGCTGCCGAGCGCGTTCGGCAAGCCGGCGAATTTCGTTCGCGTCGCTGACACGTACCGCGAAGCCTTCGCCAAGGCGAACCATCGCCACAAGCCGGAAGTCGGCGCCTGCTGGCATGGCTGGGTCGCGCGCGACACCGAGACAGCGCACAAGCGCTTCGAACCGCGCTATCGCGCCTATCACGCCTTCAATCAGCGCGTCATCTGCCGCGTCAACCCGGATCCGCCGGCGTTCGCCACCGTCGCCTTCGACTATGACTGGCTCACCACGGAAGGCCCGGCCATCGTCGGCAGCCCGAGCGACTTCGTGGAGCGGCTCTCAAAGTTGCATGGGGTGCTCGATGCGGACGTGAACATCGTCAAGATGGACATGGGCGGCGTGCCGCGCGAGGAATATGTCGACATGGTCGGCCTGCTCGGCGCCGAAGTGGTGCCCGAACTGGCGAAGGTGCGATGAATCATGCCGCGCATCACCTTCGTCACCCGGAGCGGCGTCGAGATTTGCGTTGACCTCAAGGTAGGAGAGACGCTGCGCGATGCGGCGATGGCCAACAATGTCGCCGGCATATACGGCGATTGCGGCGGCGCATGCGCCTGCGCCACCTGCCACATCTATGTCGATCCCCAATGGACGGCGATGACGGGCGCGGCGTCCGATATGGAGCAGTCGATGCTTGAATCCGCCAGCGATCCGGCGCTGCCGGAATCTCGTCTTGCATGCCAGATTCAGGCGACAGCGGGGATGGATGGCATGGTGGTGCGCGTCGCTGCTGAGTGAGGCTCAGTCAGCGAGCGCGCGCGCCGCCAGATGCCCTTCGCGTACGGCTGTTTGAATGTTGCGGCCCGCGAGCGCGTCGCCAATGCAACTGGTCGCGACGCCAGCGTCCTTCAGAGCATGCGCAAGCCAAGGCGCGCCGCTCCGCATCGGCGCCCACACGACAACGTCAGCCGGGATAGTCTCCGTTTGCGGGCCGAACAGCGGCTTCAGCACAGCTTCGCCCGGCCCTATCGCGACAATCTGCGTGCTAACCAACAGCTTGAACGGCCCCTTGGCGTAGAGACGCTCCAAAGCCGGCTGCGTGCGCAACGTGATGTCGATTTGTGGCGCGAACATCTTGTGGCGCGTGGCGAACGTCACCGCCAAGCCCTGCTCCAGGAGATACTCGGCTGCAGCGATCGCCTCGTAATGGCCGTGCTCGTCCACGACCAGCGCATGCGCCCCCCAGTTCTTGTCGCGCGCACCGAAGAGATCGATCGCGGTCACGATCGTCGCGCCCGCCGCGCGCTCGATCGGCTCGGCTGGCGCCTGCGCCTGCACTAACGACAATTCATGATCCGCGCCCGTCGCGACGATGACGTGATCGGGGCGCTCGGCGAGTATGTCTTCGGCTTCGACATAAGCCGAAAGCCGCACGTCCACGCCGAGGCGATAGATCTCCTGCTCTTGCCAGCCGATGAAATCCGCGATCGTCTGCATGCGCGGCGCGCGGCGATAACTGGTCGTCAGACCGCCGAGCGTGCTGGTCGCCTCCGCAAGCGTGACGCGATGCCCCGCGAGCGCCGCAATGCGCGCCGCCTCCATTCCACCGGGGCCTCCGCCGGCGACGAAAACGCGCAACGGCGTCGCGCTCTTGCGAATGTTCTTTTCCGCCAGTTTTGTCTCATCGCCGGCCGCTGTGTTCACCGCGCAACCCAGTCGACCAAATGTCGCCGCCCGGCCGAGGCAACCCTGATTGCAGGCAATGCACGGTCGCACGCGCTCGGAGTGACCTGCCGCGGATTTGGCGACGATATCGGGATCGGCGATGTGCGCGCGCACCATAGAGATGAGGTCCGCTTCGCCGGCGCGCAGCACCTGCTCGACTTCCTCCAGCGTGCGGAAGCGCCCGGTGAGCAAGCGCGGAATGCCAATACCTTCGACGGCCGCCGACGTAAATGGAATCTGATAGCCCGTCGGCGCGTCCATGGCGCCGACCTGACGGTGCGACGCGTAATAGTCGCCGTAGGAAACATTGACGTAGTCGATCAGCCCTTCGCTCTTCAGTCGACGCGCGACTTCCGCGACTTCGGCCATGGACAGAATGCGCGCGTCGGCGCTGTCGCTCAGGCGCACGCCGACGGGAAACTCCCGCGACACCGCGGCGCGCACGCTGGCCAGCACCTCGCGCAGGAAACGCATGCGGCCAGCCAGATCCCCGCCATAGTCGTCCTCGCGTTGATTCAACACTGGCGAAAGGAACTGAGCGAGCAGATAGCCATGCCCCGCATGCACCTCGACGCCATCCAGACCGCCGAGTTCACAGCGTTTTGCCGCGCGCGCGTAACACGCCACGACCTCTTCGATATCAGCAACGCGCATCGGCGTCGGCGACACGCCGGCAATGTGACTCGGCACGCCCGACGGTGAAAAGGATGGCCCTCCCGTTGGCGCCGGATAGATGTGACCGCCGTGCCAAAGCTGCTGAAAGAGCTTCATGCCGGTGGGAGCGATTGCCTCGGCGATGCGCCGATAACCATCGATAATGCTGTCGTCGAGATTGGCGAGCGACAGTACGGAAGAAGCATGCACGCCGGCGGCCTCGAGTATCGAGAGGCCGACGCCGCCCTCGGCGCGCGCGAGGTGGTAGGCGATGAGTTCGTCGGTGACGCCGCCGCCACGTGCAAGCATGGTGGCGTGTGCGGTGCGCACGATGCGGTTTTTGATCTCGACGCCGCCAATGCGGATAGGGCTCAGCGCGCGCTGATACAGACTTCCGGGCTGGCCTGGCCCCATCGGCGGAAATCCTCCTCGATGCGCCGCCCGACTTCGGCCGCAGGCTGCTTTCGCATCGCGTTTACATCTATATCTAACACTGTATGATAGCAAGCGCCCGTTGCGGCGCGTCCGGGAGCGAAACACCTGCATGACAGGGCTAGATCAGGTTCTCAGCGGCGTACGCGTGCTCGAGATCGGCCATTTCGTGGCCGCGCCATTCGGTGCGCGCTTGCTTGCCGATCTCGGCGCCGACGTGATCAAGATCGAGCCGCCCGGCGGCGACCCGGTGCGACAGTGGGGCGAGCAAATCAACGGCGCGTCCTTGTGGTGGTCCGTGCATGGCCGCAACAAGCGAAGCATCACGCTTAACTTGAAAGAGCCGCGCGCGAAGGAGATCGTGCTCGCGCTGGTCCGGCATTGTGATGCGCTGATCGAAAATTTCCGGCCGGGCCAACTCGAGAAGATGGGTCTCGGCCCCGAAGTGCTGCGCAAATCGCGACCCGACCTCGTGATCGCGCGCATCTCCGGCTATGGACAGAGCGGCCCCTATCGTGACCGCGCCGCGTTCGGCGTCATTGGTGAAGCGATCGGCGGCTTGCGCCATCTCACTGATCATGCGCCGGGCGTCAGCGATCTACCGCCTGTTCGCGTCGGCGTCAGCGTTGGGGATAGCCTTGCAGGGCTCTATGCGGCCTTCGGGCTCGTCGCCGCGCTCTGGCGCCGCGATGGCGCGCGTGGCGACGGCAAGGGCCGCACGCTTGATGTTGCGCTCACGGAAAGCGTGCTGAGCTTGATGGAAGGCATGCTCCCGGAGTACGGCGCGCTTGGCAAAATCAAGCAGCCCTCCGGCGGTGCGATCGCCACCGCCGCCCCGAGCAACGCCTACCCCACCGCGGACGGCGCCTGGGTGCTGATCGCGGCGAATTCCGAGCCCTTGTTCGCCAAACTCATGCGCTTGATGGGCCGGCCGGACCTAATCGACGCGCCGCAATTTGTCGGCAATCAAGCGCGCGTGGAGAATGCGGCCGCGCTCGATGCGTTGATCGGCGCCTGGTCAAAGCGGCATCAGTCCGAAGACCTGATCGCGTTGCTCACGGCCGCCGACATTCCCAATTCCAAAGCCTATACCGCGGCCGACATCGCCGCCGATCCGCAATATCGCGAGCGCGCGATGGTGCGCCATGTCGACGATCCGACGTTCGATCGCGCCATCCTTCATCCGGGCGTCGTACCGCACATCGAGGCGTCGGACGACGACATACGCTGGCCAGGCCCGCCAATCGGCGCGCACACCGATGAGGTCCTGACCGGATTGCTCAAGATGACACGTGCCGACATCGAGAAATTCCGCGCAGAGGGCGTGATCTGATGACAGAGGTCGAACTTGTCGATGTCGGACCGCGCGACGGCTTCCAGGCGATCAAGCCCTTCATACCGACCGATACTAAAATCCAATTGATCTTGGCGTTGCACGCCGCGGGCTTGCGGCGCGTCGAAGGCGCCGCCTTCGTGAGCCCCTCCGCGCTGCCGCAGATGGCGGACGCCGCAGAGATCCTCGCCGCCACCGCGGCCCTGCCGGATCTTGAGATCCAAGCGCTCGCCCCCAACCAGCGCTATGCGGAAAAAGCGATCGAAGCCGGCGCACGCCGCATCGCCTTTGTGCTGTCTGTCAGCGAGAAGCATAACATGAACAATGTCCGCCGCATGCCCTCGGACTCCGTGGCCGAATTCGCGCGGCTGATGGCGGCGATCGGAGATAGCGTCAACCTTCGCGTCAACATCGCCACCGCTTTCGATTGCCCATTCGACGGGGCGGTGGCGCCTGAAACCACGTTGGCGTTGCTTGAACAACTTGCTCCGCACGCGCCCAATGCGGAATACGCCCTCTGCGACACGACAGGGCGCGTCACGCCGGATCGGGTCGCTGCGCTCTTCAGCGCCGCGCAAACGCGCTTTCCCACTATCCGCACCTTCGCTTTTCACGGTCACGACACTTACGGTCTCGGCGTCGCGAATGTGCTCGCTGCTTACGGCTCTGGCGTGCGCGTCATCGACGCCTCGTTCGCGGGTCTCGGCGGCTGCCCCTACGCACCGGGCGCCACGGGTAATGTCGCGACCGAAGATGTCGTGTGGACGTTCGACGCCATGGGCGTACGCACGGGTGTGAATCTCGAAGCGCTCCTGGATGTCGCGGTCGAGGGCGCCGCCCTTCCGGGCGGCGCGCTTGGCGGCCGCGTCCGGACCGCCAAACGCGGTGCGTGCGCGTCATGAGCGCGCGTACCCTTTACGACAAGGTTTGGGACGCGCACGCGATCGCTGATCTCGGCGGCGGCGAATGGTTGCTCTATATCGATCGACACTTCCTCTATGAGGTGACGAGCCCTCAAGCCTTCGAGGGCTTACGCGCCGCAGGGCGCAAAGTGCGTCGGCCCGATCTCACCTTGGCGGTGGCTGACCACAATGTCCCTACGGAGAATCGTGGCGGCGGCTTAGCCGCTATCCGCGATTCCGACAGCCGCACGCAGGTCGCTACGCTCGAGCGCAACGCCGCGGAATTCGGCCTGCCCTACGCCGCGCTCACCAGCGCGCGCCATGGCATCGTGCACGTGATCGGACCGGAACAAGGGTTGACGCTTCCGGGCGCCACGATCGTGTGCGGCGACAGTCATACGTCCACCCATGGCGCCTTCGGCGCGCTTGCTTTCGGCATCGGCACGTCCGAAGCGGAGCACGTTCTCGCAACGCAGACTCTGATCCAGAAGCGTTCAAAGACGATGCTCATCCGCATCGATGGCGAACTTGGCCTCGGCGTGAGCGCAAAGGACATCATTCTTCACATCATCGGCGTAATCGGCGCAGGCGGCGGGAACGGCCATGTCATCGAATATGCCGGGAGCGCGATCGACGCTCTCGACATGGCCGGACGCATGACGATCTGCAACATGTCGATCGAAGCCGGCGCGCGCGCGGGCATGATTGCGCCCGACGAAAAGGCATTCGCCTGGCTTGAAGGTCGTCCCTGCGCGCCGCGCGGCTCTGCGTTCGACAGGGCGAAAGCGCATTGGCGCGAACTGCGATCGGATGCGGGCGCCGTCTATGATCGCGTCGTCGAAATCGACGCGGCTCAGATCGCGCCAATGGTCACCTGGGGCACGAGTCCCGAAGCGGTTACGACCATTTCCGGCGTCACGCCCGATCCGGAGGCAGAGAGCGATCCCGCGCGCCGCGCCCGGGTGGCTTCCATGTTGCGCTACATGGGCCTCGCGCCGGGCCAACCGCTGAGCGGGCTTCCCGTCGACGTCGTGTTCATCGGGAGCTGCACCAATAGCCGGATCGAAGATCTGCGCGCCGCTGCCGCAGTCGCGAAGGGTCGACGCGTCGCGGAGAAGGTTCGCGCGCTGGTCGTGCCCGGATCCGCCGCAGTCAAAGCGCAGGGCGAGCAAGAAGGCTTGGACCTCGTCTTCCGAGACGCGGGCTTTGAGTGGCGCGACGCCGGGTGTTCGATGTGTCTGGGACTCAATCCGGACCGCTTGGCGCCCGGCGAGCGTTGCGCCTCAACATCCAATCGCAATTTCGAAGGCCGGCAAGGTCCGGGCGGGCGCACGCATCTCGTCTCGCCAGCAATGGCGGCCGCCGCCGCGATCGCCGGTCGGCTGGTTGACGTGAGGAGCTTCCTCGCATGACGCCCTTTACGCAGCTTCGCGCCATCGCAGCGCCGATTCCGCTCGCGAATGTCGACACCGACATGCTGGCGCCGGCCGCCTTCCTGAAGACCGTTTCGCGTCAGGGTCTTGGGCGCGCGCTGTTTCACGCTGCTCGGTTCAACGCCAGCGGCGCCGAACGGCCGGAGTTTCCGCTCAACCGCGAACCCTGGCGCCATGCGCGCATCTTGGTGTCGCTCGAAAATTTCGGTTGCGGCTCTTCGCGTGAGCACGCGCCATGGGCGCTTCTGGATTTCGGCATCCGCTGTGTGATCGCGGTCAGCTTCGCCGACATCTTTTACAGCAATTGCTGCAAGAACGGCATTTTGCCGATCGCCCTTGAGCGCCAAGTCGTCGACCAACTGCTTGTCGACGCCGCGGACGCTAAAACTGCCGAACTCGCCATCGATCTGCAGCAGCAGACCATCACGCGCAGCAATGGTGAGATTGTCCCCTTCGTCATCGACTCGCAACGCCGCGCGCGCCTGCTCTCCGGCGCCGACGATATCAGCGAAACCTTGGCTCACAGCGCCGCGATTGCATCTTACGAGGAGCGCGTACGCGCCGATACGCCATGGCTGGCGACAACGCCGCTGCTCGCGTGGCGCGATGCTTGACGCTCAGCGCGGCTGAAATGGCGGCGCCGTGAGAACCGGTGCGTCCGTGCGAGCGCCTAGCACCGGACCCGGCGTGAAACGAATCGGCATGGAAGCGTAGCCGCTGACAAGCGGGGTGCTGGCGTACGGCGTCGCGCCGGCCTCATCCACCTCAAAGGTCGGCATCCGCGCGAGAATGGCGTTCAAGAACAAACGCAGGTCCATGCGCGCCAGATTCTGTCCCAGGCACGCATGAATACCGGCGCCGAACGCCAAATGCGGTTTGGCCGGGCGCGTCAGATCGAACTGCTCGGCATTCTTGAACGCAGCTTCGTCGCGATTGGCGGAGTTGACGGCGCAGAGCACGCGTGTTCCCGGCGCAAACGTCTCGCCGCCGACGTTCGTTTCGCGTGTCACCGTGCGGGCCACGCCCGTGCTCGGCGAATAGAGCCGCAGAACCTCCTCAACGGCCGCAGCCATTTTCTGCGGCGCGGCGATCAACGCCGCGCGATCGGCCGGATGGCGACTGAGATACAGGATTGCATGGGCAATCGCGGCGATTGTCGTATCCGTTCCGCCGAACAGCAGCATCATCGACAATTCGCAGATCATGTCGCCGCTCAGCGGCGCTCCGTCCATTTCGGCGCGCGCCAACGCCGCGACGAGCCCGTCGGAGCGATAGTCGCGCATCTCGATTGTGTTGCGGAGATCCGTCAGCAGCCATTTGAGACCGGCGAACGAACCACTCGCCTTGGCGACCGCCTCGTGGAGAACTTTGCCGTAATCCTGCCAACGCGTGAATGGCAGCCCGAGCACATCGAGAATCAGCAGAGTCGGCATCGGACGCGCCAGATCTGCAACGACGTCGCAGGCGCCGCGTTCGATCACGCGATCGATCACCCAAGACGCCAATTGCTCCACGCGCGGAGCGCCCGCTTCGACGGCGGGGATGCTGAACCAGCCCTTGAGCAAATCGCGGTAGCGTGTCGCCTCCGGCGGATCCATTTCGATCATGCCGATGCGCATGCCGTTTGGCGGAATGGCGACGCCGCCTGCAAGCTTGTGATCGGCGCCGACGAAGCGCGCGGATGACAAGGCGGGATTGCGCAGCGCCGCGCGCACGTCATCAAACCGCGTCAGGATGGCGAAGCCGCCGTGTGCCGTGGAATGGAGTACGGGGCACTGGGCGCGCGCTTCGCGGTAAATGTCGAGCTGGCGGCGCGCGAAGTCTTCGCTGTGGTGGTCGATATAAGAAGGAGCAAACGAAGCGGCGTCGCTCATGCGCGATTCAACCCCTGCCCGCTCGGCATGGAATCTGGGCGTCGTCTCACGACGACGCCCAGTCCTGCAACGTCGTCAGAACGAGTAACCCACCCGGACGCCATAGGTCCGCGGTTCATCCGCCGCGCGACGATCGGCTTGCGCGGCCGCCGACACGTTCCGGAACACGACCTCATCCGTCAGGTTGCGCGCCCACACCGAGAGGGCCACGTTGTTCCCCGGAAGATTCCAAGTGATCTGGCCGTTGATCAGCGTGTGCGACGGCTCTTTGATCCGGTTGTTCACTTCCCAGTAGAATTCCGACGTACTGTAGACGTTCGCGGAAGGTACGACCGTTCCGCCGTCGGCGAGGTGAAACGTGTAATCGACAGCGATGTTCGAGGTCCATTCCGGTGACCGCACTTGATGGTTGCCCGTCACGTCCTTGATCACCGACTGATTGCGCCCGTCGCCGCCGACGACCGGAATATAGACCTGCGCGTTCGGGAAGCTGGTGAACGTTGCGTCCAGATATGAAAGGCCCGCGCGGATCGACAAGTCGCTGGTTGGGCGCCATGAGAGATCCATATCGACGCCTTTGGATTCCGCCTCCGCCGCGTTGATAATGGTGATCAGGTTGTTCGAGGGATTGAGCGCCTGCACCTGCATGTCGCTGGTTTGATAATCAAACACTGCAGCATTGAACACGACGTTGTTCGCCGGCGTCCATTTGATGCCCGCCTCATACGCATCGACGGTTTCTGGATTCACCGGCGTGCTGGACAGACCGTTCGCGTTAAACGTGCCGGCCTTGAAGCCCTGCGAATAGCTGAAATACGCCATGAAGTCTTCGCTGGGGTGATAGGCGATCACCGCGCGCGGCGTTGTTGATTCCCAAGTCTTGTGCGCATTGGTGACGAGCTGAACGCCATTGCGCTGGCCGTCATAGGCTTTGTCTTCCTTCGAATAGCGTATGCCCAGCGTAAGTTCGATCGGACCGAAATCATACGTCCCGTCTGCGAACGCCGCGTAAGACCGCGTGGTTTGCTGCGCCGTGATGCTCGTCACCGTGCTCGTGGACGCCACGAGCAATGGCCGGTAATCCGACTCCTGATCCATGTAGAAGGCGCCGAGCACCCAGTTGAAGTTCCCCCCTTGGTGGGAGTTCAACTGAAACTCCTGCGTCGTCTGCGTGCCCTCGTCCTTATTCGAAATCTGCGAGAAGCGCGTCGGCGTCGTATCGGAATCGTAGTTGATGGAGTGCGTCACGTAGTGGCGAACGGCGGTCGTGGAGGTGAAATCCACAGAGCCCAGATCCCACTGCGCGCGACCGGAATAGCCGGTCTGCATGTTCACGTAGCCGACATTTTCATTGCCGACGAAATCCCGCGGGCCTTGGGGGAGGAGTCCGCCCGGGAGATAACCTTGATAGCCATTGATCGGCTGCGTGAGGATCGGCGTCGGGTCCGATGAATGTTGCGTATCGACCGCCAGTGTGAACTTGAAATTGTCGGTGAGTTGGAAGAGCGCGGCGCCGCGCAACGTGTAGCGCTCGCCATCCCCGATCGTGTTTCCGCCGGTATAAAGATCGCGGATATAGCCGTCATGGCTATCGTAATTGCCCGCGAGGGATACCGCGATGTTATCGCCTACCGGCCCCGTCACGTAGCCGCGACCGCTGACCGAATTGAGATTGCCATAGCCCAGCTGGAAATTGCCGCTCGGCGTCGATGATGGCGCACGCGTGGTGATCAGGATCGCGCCGGAATTGGCGTTGCGCCCGAACAACGTGCCCTGTGGGCCCTTGAGCACTTCGATCGATTGCAAGTTGGCGAGATCATACCATTGCCCCGACACCATCGGCATATACACGCCGTCGATGTAGGTCGCCGCACTGCCCTGCTCGCCCAGATTGGTCACCGTCGAGCCGATGCCGCGAATGAAGGGCTGAACGTAGCCTCCGCTTTCGGTGATCGTCATCCCCGTAACGGCTTGCGCCAGATCGTGCGTGGACTTGAGGCCCTGCGAATCCAGTTGCGAGGACGTCAGCGCGGTCACCGAGATCGGCACGTCCTCAAGCCGCTGCGCGCGGCGTTGCGCATTGACGATGACTTCTTCATCGGATTGCGTGGTGGTCGCCTGAGCTTGTTGCGCGAACGCGCTTGGCGCTGCGCACGTTGCCAACGCCACGCTGAACAGCGCGCTGGATGCCAATATGGACGGCTTCAAATTCATGTCTTCCTCCCGCGGCGGCGGAGCTTTGTCCGCGTCTGCAAGCGCAGCCGCCTCCTTATCGCCTGGCAAAAACTAGCGGTGTTTTGTAAATTCGTCAATTGAGACATCAAACAGTGTTTGGAACCTGTGTCTTTCGGACATCAGGCCCCTTACGCTCTCCCTACGAAAGGCGCTCTCGCCCGATGCACCGCGCCCGCCCAAGACTTCCGACGCCGCAAGGCCGCGACACCGCCGATATGTAACCAACGCTGCGCCACACACCGAGCCAAACTTGTCCAAATCTCTCATTTTTCCGCCAAGTAACGAGGACCTCGCCATGATGCCCAAGCCAGACACAACCGCCGTCGCTGTCCTTCTCGCGCCCGCGGAAGGTGCGGCGGATGGTGTCGTCTTGGAACGCCTGCGCGCAGCCTTGGCAGCATCGCCCGGCGCGCAGCCTTTAGCTATCGGCTCTCGCATAAGACGCGACCTGCCAAAACATACGCCCGATGGTTCCGGCCTGATTTCCATGACGCCCTGCCCATTTGCGGCATTGATCCTGGGCCGGGGCGTCATCGCGGAAGTCGCCGTCGCCGTGGAGACTTTGATCGCGCGGGCGGCGGCGCCCATCGATCAGCCGTCGTCCGTCGTGGTGGCTGGCGGCGAACACGCAATCACGCCCGGTCTCGGCGCGATCTGGGTCGCCATGCTCACCCACCGTCTGCCCGGTTTATCGCGAGACGCGTACGCACGCCGCTGGCGGATCGGCCACGCCCCGTTCGGCGCGCGCCTTAAAAGCGCGGCGGGCTATCGGCAATTGCACGCGGACGCGCACCCGGAGGAGCTTGGCGCGCTGGCCTCGCGATTTGCCATTAATCGGTATGACGGCCTTGGCCAGGTTTACTTCGACACGCTGGGGGCCATGGCGGCGACGCGCGCCTCCCCGGAAGTGTTGCGCGACGGGACGGCGGACGAAATGCAGTTCATCGACCATGCGCGCTCGATGCTGATGATGTTCTCGTTCGCCTGAAGCGCGCTTGATGCGTTAGCCCGGCAGCACCTTGGCCTGAAACGCACGCCGCGCCAGCAGCGTCGTCACAATCACAATGGCGGCCAGAACCGCTTCCGCGGCCACGAGCGCGATGCCGATCGAGCCTTGCATGGCGCGCAAACGATCGCTGAGCAGCCCGACGAGCGTTGGACCAATGCCGAGACCCGCCAGCGTGTAGAGCATCATGTTGACGGAGGCGGCGATGCCGCGAAAACTGTCCGGCGTCAGAACCTGCATGCCGACATAAATCGCGGGCAGCATGCCTGTCGTGCAAAAGCAGAAGGCGAACAGGCATGCGGCGGAGACCTCGAAGCGCTGCGCGAAACAAAAGCCCGAGACCAGTCCAAGGCAAAGCACCGCTCCACCCGCCATGTAAACAAGCGGCGCCGCGGTTATGCGCGCCTTGGTCATCACATCGAGAATCCAACCGCCCGCCAGACTACCCAACGGTCCGCCGACAATGCCAAGAATTCCAACCCACATCCCCGCCTGCGCGACGGGCAATCCATGCATGCGCACCAGGATGCTCGATGACCAGCTCATAAGCGCGTAACCCATTGTCGCGGTTGCGCTCGCGACGACGAAGAACGATCCATAGGCGCTGAAATTTCGCCCCAAGTACGCGATGGCGTCACCGAACGCCCGCGCATGTTCACCGATGGACGTCGCGGTCTGCGATCGCTTCGGCTCTCGCAGACTTCGCAGCATGATCAGAACGGGAAAGGCGCAAAGCCCCGCGACGAGGAAGGTGGCCTGCCAAGGCGCCAGCACCGGCAGGCCCGGCAATGCCAGTCCGCCGCGCACCGTCAACCAACTCAACAGAGCGCCGCCGCCAATGAAGGCGACGCCGTGTCCGATATTCGCGCCGGCGCCGAAAATCGAGACGCCGCGCGCCAATTGTTCGCGTGAGAAATAGGCCGTCAGCAAGGACATCCCCGCCGGGATCAGACAGCCCTCCCCCATGCCGACAAAAATGCGCGCCGCGAATAGCGCTTCAAACGAAGTCGCGAAGGCCGAAGCCGCGGTCGCGATGCTCCAAACCGACAGCCCCGCTATGATCAGGTTGCGGCGGTTGGTGATGTCGGCGGCCCAGCCAAGCGGGATGGCGAAACCGCAATAGAACAGGGCGAAGCCTGTGCCCTGCAGCAGCCCAAGCTGCGTGTCTGACAGCGCCAGCGCCGCCCGCACCGGCTCGGTCACCAGCACCATGACGAAGCGATCAATAAAGGAGACGGCATGCGCTGCGCACAGCAGCCAAGCGACGGCCCACTTCCCCTCGCCCGCGGCCGCTGCGGCCGGCGCAGCGAGCACCGAAGCCTGTTCGGTCACCGCATCCCTCCCGATGTCGCTTTCTTTTTTGTGAAAGTTAGCCTAACGATGTTTGTTTATAAACGCAATGCCGCCACGAAGCCCACGTCAGAGGGGCTGCAAGGCGCTTCGGGGGTGGAAACAGAATGAGGCTGCAGCCCGCAGATCTTCTGACGGCGATCCGCGCGGAGTTGCTGGCCGCTTCGGCGCTTGACCATCCGCACGCGCTTTACGAGAGCCGCGCCCCAAAGTCGCCGCGCGCCTGATCTTGCTGCATAGGCAACTGCCGCAAATTCTCGCCGCGACCATGGTGCGCCGCGTCCAATTGCTCGAAAGCACAGCCGCCGCGCTGGGCGAAAGCCTTCCGGCCTGGGTGCGCGAAGTCAAATCGGACGCTGAGCTTCCCGGACACCACGATCAGCTTCTCGACCTTCACGGCCGACTGCTGCAGGACCTCAGCATACGCGCGCAGTCACAAGCTGAGCGAAACGCCGTCAACGACCTTGCACGGGCGGCCTGTGAACTCGACGCCGATGTTGCACATGCATACGAGCAAGCCTTGCTGGCGATCGAGGCCCACGAGCGCGCCGCGCCCGCAGAGGACGCAGCGCCCACGCCGGACCAACTCACCCATTATCTGCGCACGCTCGCGCCGGATGCGTCAGCGCTCAAAGTAACGAGCGTGCGTCAGCTGAAAGCGCATAATTCCGCCATCTGCGCCGGCGACACGCCGCCGCAAAGCATGCAGCCCGACCTTATCGCCGACCCCGCCTCGCGGACGTTCCGTCTAACCATGGAGACGGAAAGCGGCGCAGAGAGCGTAGACGTGGAACTCATCCATTCCACTTGTGCGACGAGTGCGCCGCCCAGCCATGAATTTCACGGCGCAGATCGCACGCCGCGCACCAAGGCGCGCCAGTATGCGAGTTATGTCGCCGGATATCGCTGGCGCGAGCAGATTGGGTACGGAGTGTTTGAGCGCTCGGCGCAAATCAGCGCGCTGCGCTGGCCGACTGACCGCGTCATGCCTCGGCGATGATCTGACGCATCTCAAGCGAAACCTGTTGCATCAGGCGCGGCAGAAAATAACTGCTGACTTCGCCCTTGCCGACCGTATCGGCGGCGCCGCTCTCGAACAGATCGCGGCTGTGCAGGATGTAACCGATCAGCCGCAGCATCGACAGCAGCGCATAGGCATGCACATCGTGAAGCGAAACGTCGAGGCCGCCAGCGTCTCTATATTCGGCCATGAAGGAGTCCCAGGACACGCGCTGTTCGACGCATTGCTTGACGTAGCCGAGGTCCTCCGCCGGGTGACCGAGGTGTGACAGCTCCCAGTCGAGCACCGCGGTCAGCTCGTCCCCGTCATAGAGCAGATTGTGGAAATTGTAGTCGCCATGCACGAGCACGGCGTGCGGCGCAACTTGAGCCGCGTGCGCGCCAAGCCAACGATAGGCTGCTTCCACCGCGGGCGAGAACGTTCGCGCCTTCTCTCGCCACTGACGGGCCATCTTCTCAACCAGAGCCGCCGTTTCCTGCGGCGAAGCCGCGGGGCGTTCGAACATCGGAAGCGTCGCGACCGCCGACGTCGGCGTCCGGTGGATCGCAGGCAACGCGCGTGCGGCGGCGAGCACTTGCTCGCTTCGAAGCGGCGCCGTGACCGCTTCGCCTGCGGTGCGCCCCCTGGCGCGCGCCATGATGAGGAACGGCGTTCCCACTGCCCCGCCTTCTGCGGTTGCGGCGAACGGCGCGGGCGTTCTGACGCCGTGCGCGTGCAAGACCTCCAACAGCGCGAATTCGTCGACAACGCGCGTTCCGAGCGATCCGGTCAGCAGATCGCGACGCATCACCAGATCGCGCGGCAGCCCTGGCACGCCATTGATGCTGAACAGAATGGTTTCCTTGGAGCGGCCGCCGAAAACCACCTTCATGTCGTGGACGCGCGCGTGGGGATAGCCCAACGCTGCGAGCCCCGCCTCGATCGCCGTCGCCTTCACTTGTGGCGCGTCTTCCGCCTTGTCCGCGCGGGCCAGACGCACATCGCCCGCGCGTAAGCATTCGTCCATGCGCGCCGCCTCATCGAGCACGGCGCGATGCAGATCCTTGTCGGAAAGCGCGCCCGCCGGCCTCGGTGCGCGCCCGGCGCCGATCTCATCCAGCACGGGCAGCGGATCGCCGCTGGTGATCAGCCGCACGAGCACGCGACGCATGGAGCGATAATTGAATAGGCTTTGCTCGCTCTGCAGCTCAGGCCGGATCCAACGATCCATCTCGCTCAGCAGGTTGTCGAGATAGCGGCTCGCCGTGGGGATTGTCTCTTGGGGACGGTCATCCATGTTGGGCACGAAACCAGCTTAGAGCCGCCATGGCCGCGTCGAAAGACCTTGTTCCTTGGTGGCGCGGACAAGCGCGCTCACCGGGCGTTCGCCGCCACGCGGATTGGTGGTGATTTCAAAATCGCAGAAGCCCTTGCGCCCCTTCCAGGACACCTCGCACATCGCGTCGATCACTGCGGACTGGTGGTGTTCCGTCAAAAACCCATCCACCAGCTTGGGGTGTATTTCGATCACGTCGCCATCGTCCAGGACCATGCGCAACATGCCGCCCCGGTGCGAATAGGCGTCGATCTCCATATTCACCAGGATATCCACTTCACGCGCGTACATGATCTCGCCGTCGCGGCAGACAATGCCATAGGTTTTGAGCGAACCGTCCGAGCCGTGCCAGGAGGTTGCGTTAAACGTGAGTTCCGGCCCCACGGTGCCTGCGATCCAGCGATGGCTCAGCATCGTTCCGCGAATGCGCGGGCCCCAGGAATGGTCGCGATACACCGTACCCTCGATCTTCCAGGACTGATCGCCCAACCGCAAATCGCCGGCGACCCTGCCGCCGACCTCGGTATGACCCGTGAAGTATTGCGTCACCGCGCCGCCGCTGGGGTAAAGATCGAACAGCGGCGTGTAGTCCGTGGACGTCAGGTCCATGCTGCATACGTCATCGGCGATGCGCCAGCGCGTAACGCCATCCTTGTGATGATATTGGAAGCGATTGCCGGCGCGCATGCTGTTGGCGTCGCGATCTTCGCCGCGCATCGGCGCGAGCAAGTAACGACAATAACGCACGCCCTCGCGCGTCCCGATGCCGTTCCAGGAGGTGACAAAACCCTTGCCGTCGTTCGCGTTCGGCTCATGACCAATGCGATGGTAGCCAAACACGCCGCGCTCGACATCGCCCCAGGTGAAGAACACGCTTTCCTGCCAAAACGGATGATCACCGATCGCGTGCGGCAATTCATCGATTGGCGGAAATGTGCGCGGCGTCAGCCTTTGGTTCATCCGCTGCTCCCCTCGGCGGCGATCAAGCCTCTGGCTCCTCGCGCCCGTTCATTATCTATCACCGTCTGATATCAGCCCGCAGAACGCGCCTGTCAATCGCCGCCCGCGAACCCGCCGGCAGGCGTGAGCGAAGGCGAAGCCCTTAGACCGGGATAGAAGCAGGAATGACGGCCTCCGGATTGCGCGGCCGCCGGAATAGTGATTATCTATCACTGTAAGGCTCGCAGGCTAGTCCATGCCCCAGACGAGTCGCCAGGGAGGCTCTGCATGAGCGCGCTATCCGCAGCCTCGCCGCCCGCCAGCGGCGTCCGCGACGTGAACTTCGCCGACCCCGCGTTCCTCGCCAATCCTTGGGATGACCTTATCCGGCTGCAGGACGAGGCGCCCGTGTTCTGGAGCCAGAACCAGAAGGGCTGGATCATCACCCGGCACGAAGACGTCAAAGCCTGCTACGCGGACCCGCGCCTCACCGCAGCGCGCGTGGATCAATTGTTTCGCGACATGCCCCCGGAGGTCGCCGCGGAAGCGAGCGCTGTCCGTAAATACACAGCGCTGATCGTCAATCGTTTGGACGACGCGGAGCACCTGCGCATCCGCACCCTCATGATGAAAGCATTCGACCGGACCTCGGTGAAGAAGATCGAGGGGTTCATCGGCGAAGTCGCCGACATGGTGCTGGATCAGTGCGACAAGCAGCGAGAGTTCGATTTCAACAAGGTCGTGGGCGCCGTGCTGCCAACCACGATCATGCAACGCTTGTTCGATCTTCCGGATGAATATCGCGGCTTGCTGTTCAAGATGGCCAGCGATTTCACCAGCGCCAGTTCGGCGGCGAAGATGACGCCCGAGCTGCTGCTGCAGCTCAATCGCTCGATTGTGACGCTGAACGAGGTGTTCAACGCTCTCATCGCCGAGCGGGAAGCCAAGCTCGGCGACGATCTCATTTCGATGCTGGTGCATGCGCGCGACGGATTGCATCGCCTCAGCCACGACGAAGTGCTGGCGCAGCTGCATGGGCTTGTCGTCGCCGGCGCGGAGACCACCGCAAACTCGCTCGGCACCCAGCTTGTTCAGATCGTGCGTCACCCGGAACTGCGCGAGCGCCTCCGCGACGATCCGGATTCCGCATTCAACGTCGTGACCGAATTGCTGCGCTATCCGGGTACGGTGAAGTGCATGACCCGCTTCGCCAAGGAGGACTTCGAGCTGCGAGGCCAGCTCATCCGCAAGGGCGACTTACTGTGGATCATGAACTTCGCGGCCAATGTCGATGCGCGCGTCTTTCCCGAGCCGTTCAAGATGGACGTCGATCGACCGAACCTTCGCGACTCGATGGCCTTTGGGCCGGGGTTGCATCATTGCATCGGTCATTTTCTGGCCCGCACCGAGCTGGCGCAGTTCTTCACCCGCTGCTTCAAGCGCTTCGACGTGGAAGTCCTGCAAGAGACGTTCGACATGGCGCCGAGCTATATCTTCTTCGGCTATCGTGCGCTCAACGTGCGCTTCGCACCGCGCTGAGTTCGAATGTTGGCGAAGCTCACGGGAAAAGCAGCGCTGGTTTCAGGCGGCGCCTCCGGCATCGGCCGCGCTATCGTTGAGCGGTTCGCCGCAGATGGCGCGCATGTGCTGATCGCGGATATGAACGCGGCCGCCGGCGAAGCTCTTGCCGCCAGCCTCGGCGAAGCAGCGTCATTTTACGCCCTCGACGTCACGCGCGATGCGGATTGGCGCGAGGCGATCGCTGAAGTGAGCCGCCACCGCGCACTTTCCATTCTCGTGAACAATGCCGGCGTGAATTTTCCGGGTTCGATCGCCTACACTTCAGAAGCGAACTGGCGGCGCACGCTCGACGTGAACGGGCTTGGCGTCTTTCTCGGATGTCAGCACGCCGTGCGCGCCATGCGCGAGACAGGCGGCGTCATACTCAATGTAGCCTCGGCGCGCGGCCAACGCGCAT
>DASZSK010000133.1:0-10553 GCA_035548735.1 Caulobacterales bacterium
TTTCGTCGGCGTAGCCCAGCGCCATGCCGCAATAGACCATGAGTTCGGGCGGCAGGTCGAAATGATGCGCTAGCGTTTCGCGCAGGCGGCCCCAGAATTCCTGCATGCAGGTGGAAAGTCCGCGCTCGGTGGCGGCGAGCGCCACCGATTGCATGAACATCCCCAGATGCGCCCATTGCGCATAGCCGAGCCTGCGGTCGATGACGTAGAAGAGCCCGACCGGCGCGCCGAAGAATTCGAAATTGCGCGCGACATGGCGCAGACGCGCCGGCTTGTCCTCGCGCGGAATGTTCAGCCGTTCGTACATCTGCTCGCCAACGCGGAAGCGCCGCGAGCGATAGGGCTCCCAGAGATTGGGCGGATAAGCCGGCCGATCCGCTTCCTCGCCAACCGGATCTTCCATTGTCGCCTTCCGCGCCAGCGCGACCACGGCATCCCGCTCGGCGCCGGCCACGGCGATCACGCGCCAGGGCTGGACATTGCCCCCGGATGGAGACCAGCGCGCGAGGTCGAGCAATTCCCGCACCTGCGCTTCTGAGACGGGATCCGGTTTGAACACGCGGATCGAGCGGCGCGCATGCAGCGCCTCACTGACAGACATCATCGGGAGGATTGTTCCTGCTTCAGCCGCTTCAGAATGGCGCGGCCTTGTTTTTGCGCCGCGTCGATTTCATCGGCCCGCAGTTCGCGCGCGAGCCGCTCCGCATGTTTCGACACCGCGTGATTGCCGGTGAGCGCGACGTGCGCGTAAAGCAAGGCGAGCGCTTCGACCGGATCGCGCTCCACCAGATGGCCTGACAGAGCGCGCATCGCCGGCGCATGGCCCTTGTCGCTTGCGCGCCTTAGCAGGCCGATGGCTTCGTCGCGCTCGGAAACGGCCGCGAGCTGCGTCATTGCTTCGGCGTCGCCGGCCGCGGCGGCGGAGCGGAACAGCGCCCGCGCTTGGGCTTCATCTTTTGGCGCGCCGACGCCGGCCCGCAGCGCGAGCCCGAGCGCAGTTTGCGCTGCGGCGTGCCCCGCGTCCGCGGCGCGGCGAAAGCAATTCACCGCCGCTTTGTGATCGGGCTCGCCGCCGAGTCCGCGCCAATAGAGCAAGCCAAGATGATAATCGCCGATCGGACGCGGATGCTCTTCGACAGCGGCGTCTTCGAGGTGGCGGCGCGCCTTGCGCCAGTGCCGGCCCGTGAAGGCGTCGAGACCCTTGTCCAGTTCGCTGCGCTCCCGCCCAAACATCGGCTTTAGACAGAGAAGCTGACGCCGCAGCCGCAGCTCGAACGCGCGTTGGGATTCTTCACCCTGAACGCCGCGCCGATCAGTTCGTCGACCCAATCGACCTCGGCTCCAAGCAGGAACGGCAGGGACACGGGGTCGACGAACAGCCGCGCCCCGTCGCGCTCGACGATCAAGTCCTCGGCGTTGGGCGCCGGAGCGATGCCAATCTCGTACTGGAAGCCGGAGCAGCCCCCGCCCTCGACCGCGACGCGGAGCCCCGCGCCGACGGGCTCGGCGGCGGCAATTTCCGCGATTTTGGCCGCTGCGGCGGCGGAGAGGGCGACACTGGTCATGGCGGCTTGGGGTCCCTCAGCGGATTCTCAATGCTTCCACCCTCCATATATGATCGAAAGTCCCGGCAAGGAGAACCAATGGCCGAAGGCCAAGCACGTGCGCGGCGGAAGGCCGCCTCCGGTCCGGTCCGGCCCGAGCGGGCGGTTTACGCAACGGATCCGGCCCGGTCCCGCGGCCGCCTCCACCCAGAACCGGAAAGTCGCCACCGGACCCCCTTCGAGCGGGACCATGACCGGATCGTCCACGCCCAGGCATTCCGGCGGCTGAAGGGCAAGACGCAGGTCTTCGTCGCGCATGAGGGCGACCACTATCGCACCCGGCTGACGCATTCGCTGGAAGTCGCCCAGATCGCCCGCGCAGTGGCGCGGCGGCTGGGGCTCGACGACGATCTTGCCGAAGCGTTGGGCCTCGCTCACGACCTCGGTCACCCGCCATTTGGGCACACGGGTGAGGATGTGCTGGACGAGTGCATGGGTGGCTATGGCGGCTTCGACCACAACGCCCAAACACTCCGCGTGCTGACAAAGCTTGAGCGTCGCTATCCCGCATTCGATGGCCTGAACCTCGCCTGGGAGACGCTCGAAGGCGTCGTGAAGCACAACGGGCCGCTGATCCGCGCCGGCAAAACGCTGAAAGACCTTCCGGTCGCAATCCAGGAATATGTGGCGCAGCACGATCTCGAATTGGCGACGTGGCCAGGGATCGAAGCGCAGGTCGCCGCGCATGCGGACGACGTCGCCTACAACAATCATGATATCGACGACGGCCTGCGCGCCGGGCTCTTCACGCTGAACGAAATCCGCGAAGAAGCCCCCATGGTGGGGCGCGTAATCGAAGCTGTGGAAGCCAATTACCCGGGCTTGGATGAGGGACGCGTCGGCGCTGAAGCCGTGCGCCGGCTGATCGGCGACTGGGTCGATGATCTCGTCGCCGAAACGGAACGGCGCGTGCTGCGCGTCAATCCGAAAAGCGCTGAGGATGTGCGCGCCGCCGGGGAGCCGCTGGTCGGCTTTTCCGATGCGCTGCGCGAGGAGGAGGCGGTGCTGCGGCGCTTCCTGATGGCGCGCATGTACCGGCACTGGAAGGTCAATCGCAGCCGCCATCACGCCAAGAAAATTCTGAAAGAGCTCTTCCAGATCCTTTTGGGCGATCCCGACCTGCTTCCACCGAACTGGCAGATTGGCGGCGACGGCGCGGGCGGGCAAAAGACGGCGCGGCGTGTCTGCGATTACATCGCCGGAATGACCGACGAATACGCTCTGGAAGAGCACCGCAAATTGTTCAGCCTCTGACGCAGTGGGCGCATTGGCGGCGTGGTATCATCACAGCTTGCGCGCCGATTCCGAAACGGAGTTCGACTTGGCCAAGTTTGACGCTCGCTCGCACGTTCAGGACGATCAAACACGCGTCAGCGCGGCGATCTATATCGTCATGCTGGTGATCGCCGCCGCGTTCGCGGCGTTCATTTGGAATCTTTACGCCGGCCATGACGGCCCCTTGCGTATTTTGCCGCCGCCCGGCGCCTACAAGACCGCGCCGCCGCCGGAAGCGCCGGTTGTCGCAGATGCGGGCGAGCAAACCGAGGGTGCGCCGACCGATGGCGCCGACGCGACTGACGATGCGACGGCCGCAACGGCGGCGACCACGTCAACTGCAGTCGCGCCTCCAGCGCCCGCCTCCGGCGCCGCCAGGCTGGCGCCGGCCCCGACCTTCGCCGCCAATGGGCCGTACGTGGCGCAGATCGCGGCGCTGCAATCGGAGGCGGGCGTGGATCAGGCGTGGCAACGCATTTCTTCTCGCGCGCCGCAATTGTTTGCCGGCGCGCATCTCGATGTCGAGCGCGCGGACCTCGGCCAGCGCGGGGTCTATTTCCGCGTACGCGCGGGTTACTTCGCCGATCGCGACAACGCGCGGCGCTTCTGCGACCGCGTCACGCAAATGGGTCAGGACTGCATCGTGGTGGCGCGGTGACGGCGCTTGCTTGCTCTCTTGGCGTGCGGCAGCCAAAGCTCGACGCGGAGTTCCGCGCATTCTTCGCGGACGCGAACCCGTGGAGCTTCATCCTGTTCGCGGAAGCCTGCGTTTCGCGCGAGCAGGTGCGGCGCTTGTGCGATGAATTGCGCGAGAGCGTCGGACGCGAGGCGCTCATTTACATCGATCAGGAGGGCGGACGCGTCGCGCGCCTGAAGGCGCCGGAATGGCCAAAGTGGCCGCCCGCAGCGAAGTACGGCGCGCTGTTCGCGAAGACGCCGCAACTTGGGCTGGAAGCCGCAAAGTTGGGCTATCGCCTCATTGCACACGAACTGCGTGCGATCGGCGTCGACGCCGATTTTGCGCCGGTGTGCGACGTGCCGGTGTCGGGCGCTGACCCGATCATCGGCGATCGCGCCTTTTCGATGGAGCCGGAGGAGATCGCGCTCTTGGCCGGCGCCGCCCTCGAAGGGCTGGGCGACGGCGGCGTCTCCGGCTGCATCAAGCACATGCCGGGTCATGGCCGCGCCGAGGCCGACAGCCATCTGGCGCTGCCGCGCGTGTGCGCATCGGAAGAGGCGCTGGAGAACGACCTTTTGCCGTTCGCCGCGCTGGCCGATGCGCCTGCGGCGATGACAGCGCATATCATCTATGAGGCGTGGGATAGGGATCGTCCGGCCACCTGTTCGCCCCTGGTGATCGACGACATCATCCGTGGCCGCATCGGTTTTCAGGGCCTGTTGATGAGCGATGACCTCGACATGAAGGCGCTGCAGTTCGCGCTCAATGGCGGTCTGGAGGCCCGCGCCGAGGCGGCGCTTCGCGCCGGTTGCGACGTGGTGCTGCAATGCTCCGGCGCCTTGCAGGACATGCAGGACGTGGTCAAAGGCTGCGGCGCGCTCGCGGGTCTTTCGCTGGTGCGGGCGCGGGCGGCGGAATCCTATGCGCGAAGGACGCCGGCTGAACTCGATGCGAAAGCGGCTTGGGCTCGTTTCAATGAACTGACGACATGAGCGAGGAAGACGCCACCCAACTCGATCTGGCTCTCGCCGAAGAGGCCGAGGGCGCAGAGGCGCTCAATCTCAGCGTCGATGGATTCGAAGGGCCGCTGCATCTGCTGCTTGAACTCGCGCGTGCGCACAAAGTCGATTTGATGCAGGTGCCGATCACGCTGATCGCGGATCAGTACCTCGCGTTTATCGCCGAAGCGCGGGCGCGCAACATGGAGCTGGCCGGCGACTACCTCGTCATGGCGGCTTGGCTCGCGCTGCTCAAGTCGCGCCTCTTGCTTCCGAAGCCCCAGGTCGAAGAGGAAGCGCCCGATCCCGAACAGATGGCGGCTGCGCTGCGGCAGCGACTGATGCGGCTCGAACTGGCGCGCGCGGCGGCGAAGCGGCTCGACGCGATGGCTCAGCTCGATCGCGACGTCTTCCTTAACGGAGCGCCGGAGCAGGTAAGACTGACGCGCACGACGATGTGGCGCGCCGATCTCTACGAATTGTTGGGCGCCTATTGCGCCGAGCGGACCAAGTCGTTGCGCAAGCGTGCGTTCCGCACTTTCGTCCGCCGCGCCTATCCGCTGGAGGCGGCGCGGCGGCGGCTGGAAGCTGAACTGGAAAAGCTGACGGAGTGGCGTGCGCTCGATCGCGTCGCGCCGCCGCCGGAAGCGGGCGTGGATGCGCCGCCGCCGTCCTCCTACATCGCCTCCACCTTCGGCGCCGCGCTCGAACTCGCCCGCGAGGGAAAAATGGAGCTGCGCCAGGCCGAAGTTTTCGCGCCTTTGTTCTTGCGCGCGCGCCCGCAAGGTCCAAGCTCAGGGGCATGAGCGAGACATCCCGCCCGCCCATGGCCGACGCGTATCGTCGGATCGAGGAGACGTTCGCGGAGAGCGATGCGTCGGACGACAAGCCGGCGGAAAAGCGCGAGCCCTCTCCGGATGCGATCCGTGCGGCGGAAGCCCTGCTGTTCGCTGGCGGGCAACCCATGACCGCCGCCGCGCTGGCGGAAAAGCTCGGCCCTGACGTGGACGTCGCCGCCGTGCTGATGCGGCTCAAGAAGGATTATGCGGGCCGGGGAGTCGAGTTGGTGGAGGCGGGCGGCGCCTGGCGGTTCCAAAGCGCGCCGGACCTCGCCACGCTTTTTGCCGAGACCAGGGAAATCCCGAAGCGGCTGCCGAAGGCGGCGCTCGAGACTTTGGCGGTGATCGCTTACCACCAACCGGTGACCCGGGCGGAGATTGAGGAGATCCGGGGCGTCAGCCTCAGCCGGGGCTCGATGGAGCTGTTGCTGGAGCTGGGCTGGATCCGCCCCCGCGGGCGCAGGCGCACGCCGGGCCGGCCGCTCACCTTCGGCACGACCGACGCCTTCCTCAGCCACTTTGGGCTGACTTCGCTTGACGCGCTTCCGGGGAAGGACGATCTCAAGGGCCTCGGTTTGCTCGATCCGCGCGCCGCCGCCGAGTTTCCGGCGCCGCAACCAGGCGAGCCGCCGAGCAGCGACGAGGAGCCGCTGGGCCCTGGCGAAGACTTGGCAAGCTTTTTCGTGGATCATTTGGACGAACAAGGCTGAGCAGCCGCTTGGCGCTTGAGCCGCAAAAAAGCAACGAATGCCCGCTAAGGGCGGCGTGAATTGTTCGGCGCCCAGCGCCGCGAGGAGTTTGGAAATGCACGTTCCGGGACTGATACCGCTTCTGATCGTCCTGATCCTGGCCTTCATCCTGTTCGGCAAGCCGGGCCGGTTGTCGTCGACCATGGAAGACCTGGGCAAGGGCATCCGCGGTTTCCGCAAAGGTCTGTCGGAAGGCGATGCGCCGCCGCCGGCGCCGACCCCGCCGCCGCAGCAAGTGGCCGATCAGCGTCCGGCCGAAACCAGCGGAGATCGCGCGCAGAGCTGATGCGCGCGGCTCTTTGAGCGACGCCCATGCTGCCGAGTCTCGGCTTCCAGGAAATCCTGCTCCTCGGCATCCTCGCGCTCGTCGTGGTGGGGCCGAAGGACCTGCCGCTGCTGCTTCGCAAGATCGGGCGGTGGACGGCGAAGTTGCGCGCCATGGCGCAGGAGTTTCGTTCGGGCTTCGATGAACTTGCGCGTCAAGCTGAGCTCGACGAGTTGAAGAAGGAAGTCGAAGCGCTGCGGCGCAATCAGGTGTTCACGGACATCAGCAATGAAGTGCACCGGCCGCTGACGGATCCGCCGCCGGCGCCGCTGCCGCCCCCGCATGACGTGACGCACGCGGCCGCACCAACACCCGATCCGGTCGAACCTTCGCCAGCCGGCGCCGCCGAAGCGCTGCCGATGCCTGAGCCGGTCAAGGTCGAAGAAACGCAACCGGTCGCGCGGAGCGCGCCGTGACCGCCAAGACCGATGACGAAGAGATCGAAGCGTCGCGCGCGCCGCTGCTCGAACATCTGATCGAGCTTCGCTCGCGGCTGGTGGTGTCGATCGGCGCCTTGTTCGTCGCCTTCTGCGGCTGCTTCTTTTTCGCGACGAACATCTTTCTCTTTCTGACCGAGCCGTTCGTCGCCGCGGTCGAGCGCGTGCATCCGGATCGCGCGCATCAAGCGATCAATCTCTACAACACCGACGCCATGGGTTTCTTCGTGGTAAAGGTGAAGGTGGCGCTGTTCGCCGCGATCATCGTGGCGTTTCCGATCATCGCCTGGCAGGCCTATGCCTTTGTCGCGCCCGGCCTCTACAAGCGCGAACGCTCGGCGGTCGCGCCGTTTCTGGTGGCCGCGCCGATCATGTTTCTGCTGGGCGCGACGTTCGTCTATTTCGTCGCCATGCCGTTTGCGCTTGAATTCGCGCTGAACCAGCAGGTGACCGTCGGGCAAATCCACGTCGAGTATCTGCCGAAGGTGGATGAATATATCGCGCTGGTGACGACGCTGGTGCTGGCGTTCGGGCTCTTCTTCCAGATGCCTGTGGTGCTCGCACTGCTGGCGCGCATCGGCGTAGTGTCGACATCGCTGCTACTGAAAAGCTGGCGTTACGCGCTCGTCGGCATCGCCGCGTTCGCCGCTCTGGTGACGCCGCCGGACGTGCTCTCGATGAGCATCATGGCGATCCCCATGTATTGCGTGTTCCTCGTGTCCATCGGCATCGTCTGGCTGATCGAGCGGGGCAACGCCAAGCGCGAGGCGGCGGAGGCGGCCGCCGCCGCGGAGTAAAGCGCATGCGCTATTTCAAGATGAATGGCTGCGGCAACGACTTCGTCATCATCGACGCGCGTTCGCGTGGCTCGCTGCCGCTCTCGCCCGCGCAGGCGCAGGCGATCGCCGATCGCAAGACCGGTGTCGGCTGCGATCAGGTGATCGCGGTGGAGCGCTCCATTCGCGGCGACGCCTTCATGCGCATTTGGAACGCCGATGGCGGCGAGGTCGACGCGTGCGGCAACGCCACGCGCTGCGTCGCCTGGATGCTGATGGAAGAGGGCGGCGCGGCGACCCGCCGGATCGAGACGGGCGCGGGCATGCTCTACGCATCGCGCGCCGGCGATCACAGCATCACGGTCGACATGGGTTCGCCGCTGCTGAAGTGGGAAGAAATTCCGATCGCCAAGGCGATGGACACGGTGAAGCTCGATTATGCAGCGGGCGGCTTCTCCGATCCCGGCGCGGTGAACATGGGCAATCCGCATGTCGTGTTCTTTGTCAACGACGTGCGCGCCGTGCCGATCGAAAGCATCGGGCCGAAGGTCGAGCACGATCCGTTTTTCCCGAAGGGCGTGAATGTCGGCTTCGCCGAAGTGCGTTCGCCCGAGCAAATCCGTTTGCGGGTGTGGGAGCGCGGCGCGGGGCTGACGAAGGCCTGCGGCACCGGCGCATGCGCGGCGGTCGTCGCGGCGCACCGGCAAGGCCGCACGGGTCGCAATGTCGAAGTGCTCGTGGACGGCGGCGCTTTGCAGATCGAATGGCGCGCTGGCGATGACCGCGTGCTGATGACCGGCCCGGTCGAACTCGAAGGCACGGGCGAATTGCCGGCGGCGGGCTGATGCGCGCCGCGTTGCTGGCGCTGGCGCTCGCTGCCTGCGCGACCAGCGCTGCGCCGAGCGTTCCTGCGGAGCTGCGCGGCTGCTGGATCGCGCGCGAACCGGACCGCACGGTGACGATGCGGTGGTTTCCCGGACGCGCCGGCTCAAACTGGCGCGGCGATCAGCTCTTTTACGCGAAGGATGGCGGCGAGCCCTTCCATCAGGCGTATCGCATCGACGAAGAGATCGGCGTCGACGACGCACCCCGGCCGCATTGGGTCGTCTGTCCCTTGGACGACGGTCTGCCGCATGGCGCGCCGTGCCGTGCGCTCTCGTTCGCGCATTCGAGCGAAGACTATCATGCCGAGATCATCGCATCGGCGGATCATTTGCACTTCGCCTTTTTCGACGAGGGCGAAGAAACGGTGCTGTTCGACGGCGCGCGCGATGGCTGCGATTAAATCACTGCGGCCAGCCGTCGTTCGGTGAAGGCTTCACATCGACCGTCGCGTCGCAGCTCACCGACGAGCGCACGATCCAGCTCATGATCGGGGTGCGTAGGAAGCGCGTTCGCTGCGCGTCGCAATTGCGCCAGAGGTAGGGCGCGAGCGCGCCGCCGCGCCACATGCCGGCGCGACGTTGCTGCGCTTGGGCGAGTTCGGACGCATACGTGTTGTTCGGGCGTCCGCGATCATCGCGATAAATGTCGGCCTGGCCTTCGGCGACGAGACGCTGCGCCAGATCGACCGGCGTCTGGCCGGGCAGATGCAATTCGCACTTCACGATCGGTCGGCCGAAGGTTTCGCGCAAAGCGCCGTCGGCGGCGAAGGGGCGGCAGACGACGAGGTGATTGTCGACGAGGCGGCTCAAGAACACCCAGGATTCCCAGCCGCAGCCGAAGCGCTCGCGCGATTGCGCCCAACAGGCTTGGTTGTGCGCGGTGTATTGGGTCTTGTCGCTGTCGTCCTTAAGGAATTCCGGCGCATCGATGCCGTAGAGGCGAAGGCTTACATCGCCCATGCGGATGGTGTCGCCATCGACGACTTCCACCGAGCGGCCGACATAGAGACGATCTTTGGGATAGCCGGAGAGGCCGCCGGCGACGATCAGCAGTGCAAAGAAAGCGCCGCCCATCGCGCCGAAGATCAAGAGCATCACGCGGCGGAGTTGCCGTTCGAGCCACACGCCGGGCGTCAGCGCGATCAGCGCCACCACGAGCACGAGCACGCCAAGCACGACGAAGACGTTGAGCGTCGGCGTCATCGCGCCCTCGACGATCGCGGCGTTGGATGTCATCGCCGCCGCAAGCACGCTCTCGCTGAACGGGCGCCCGCTTGAAAAGGCGTCGCTCAGCACGGTGAGCAGGCCCACGCCTTGCTCCGGCCCGCGCAGGACAGCGGCGCCCACGAGCAGCAAAGCGCCCAAGACGATCAGAGCGATGCGGAACGCCATCTTGAGTTGGATCGTGCTGGCGAAGAACACCACCAGCGCCAGGATCAACAGCCCGAACGACAAAATCATATTGGCCCCCCACCGACGCGCCCCCGGCCTTAAAGGCGCGCCTTAGCATCGGCCCGAGGCGTCGGCGCCGTCAATGCCCATCCCCCTCGCGCTGAGGCGCTTCATCCCTTAGATAGCCGCCCATGGCCGGAAAAACGCTCTACGACAAGATTTGGGATGCTCACCTGGTGGCGCAGGAGGCCGACGGCTCGGCGCTCCTTTATATTGATCTTCACCTCATTCATGAGGTGACGACCCCGCAGGCTTTTGCCGGTCTCAAGGCGGCGGGCCGCAAGGTCAGGCGACCCGATCTCACGCTCGCCGTGTGCGACCACAACACGCCGACCGAGAACCAGGAGAAGGGCTTCGCCGCCGTGCGTGATCCTGAGGCGCGGCTGCAACTCGAAACGCTGGCGAAGAATGTCGCCGAGCAGGGCATCGAGTTCTTTCCGATGGGCGATATCCGCAACGGCATCGTCCATATCGTCGGGCCGGAACAGGGCCGCACGCAACCGGGACTTACCATCGTCTGCGGCGACAGCCACAC
>DASZSK010000134.1:0-12184 GCA_035548735.1 Caulobacterales bacterium
GCCTTGCCGCCGACGGCGAGATTGGCGCGGAAGTCGCCCTCCTTCGGCAAGCGCCGGAGCGCCGCGAACGGCTCGCCGCCCAACACGAACACGCGCTTGTCGCCGCCCGAAACGGCGGGAAGAAACTCTTGCGCCAGGATGGGCTCACGGCCGGCGGCGGAGATAAACGCCCGCGCCTTCTTCTGAAACTCCGGATCGTTCGCGGCGAGTTTGATGACGCCCTCGCCGCCCATCATGAACAGTATCTTCAGCACCACCTGATCGAAGCGCTCGGCGAAGGCCTGCAACGCATGCAGATCGCGACCGACCCAGGTCTCGGGGATGATGTCCGGAAATTGCAAGATCGCGGTCTTCTCGGAAATGTTGCGAATGCCGCGCGGTGGATTGATCACCAGCGCCTTCGTGAGTTCGAGCAAATACGTGTTGCCGACATAGGCCATATCGAATGGCGGATCCTGGCGCACCAGAACCACGTCGAACGCATCGACGGCGACGATCTTCTCTTCCTCCGTCTTGTAGTGATTGCCTTCTTCGAGGCTGACCGAAACGCGCTGCGCGCGCGCTTTCACGACGCCGAGCTCGTAGAACAATTCGTTCGGCGTGAACCACCAGATTTCGTGGCCCCGCGCCTGCGCCTCGACCATCAGCATGAGCGATGTATCGTGGTTCACGATCATCCGCTCGATCGGGTCCATTTGGACGGCGATCTTCACCCGGCTTTCGCCTTTTTGCCCGCCGTCCGCACGCCGCGCAGCTGCTCGGCGACGAGGAACGCCAGATCGATCGCTTGCGCGCCATTCAGGCGCGGGTCGCAATGCGTATGATAGCGCGAGGAGAGGTCCTCTTCTGTCACGGCCGCTGCGCCGCCGAGGCATTCCGTGACCTGCTGGCCCGTCATCTCGACATGCACGCCGCCCGGATAAGCGCCTTCCGCCGGCAATATCTCCATGAAGCTGCGGACTTCGGAGAGAATGCGGTCGAACGGCCGCGTCTTGTAGCCCGTCGCCGTCTCGAACGTGTTGCCGTGCATCGGATCGCACGACCACACCACCGCCTTACCTTCACGCACCACCGGGCGAACCAGTTTCGGCAAACCGGTCTCGACCTTCTCCGAACCAAAACGCGCGATCAGCGTCACGCGCCCCGGCTCGTTGTCGGGATTGAGCACTTCGATCAGCTTCAGCAATTCGTCGGGATCGAGCGACGGGCCGCACTTCAGGCCGATCGGGTTCTTGATGCCGCGCGCGAACTCGACATGCGCGCCGTCGAGCTGTCGTGTGCGATCGCCGATCCACACGAAATGCGCGCTGGTGTCGTACCAATCCCCCGTGGTCGAATCGACGCGCGTCATCGCCTCTTCGTAGCCGAGTAGCAACGCCTCGTGGCTGGTGTAGACGTCGACCTGCTTCATCTGCGGCACGCTCTCGGGCGTGATGCCGCAGGCTTCCATGAAGTCGATCGATTCCGTGATGCGATCGGCGAGTTCGCGATAGCGCTTGCCCTGCGCGCTGCCTTCGACGAAGCCGAGCATCCAGCGGTGCACATTGTGCAGGTCGGCGTAGCCGCCGTTTGCGAACGCACGGATGAGGTTCAACGTCGCCGCCGACTGAGCGTAGGCCTTCAGCAAACGCTCGGGATCTGGCGTGCGCGACTCGGGCGTGAACTCCATGCCGTTGATGTTGTCGCCCCGGTAAGAGGGCAGCGTGACGCCGTTCTTGGTTTCCGTCGCCGAAGAGCGCGGCTTGCCGAACTGCCCGGCGATGCGCCCGACCTTCACGACCGGCTTGGAGCCGGCAAAGGTCAGCACCACCGACATGGCCATCAGTGTGCGGAAGGTGTCGCGGATGTTGTCGGGATGAAATTCCTTGAAGCTCTCGGCGCAGTCCCCGCCCTGGAGCAGGAAAGCCTTTCCGGCCGCCACCTCGCCCAGACGCGCCTTCAGGTTCCGGGCCTCGCCGGCGAAAACCAGGGGCGGATAGGTCCGCAACGTCTGCTCGACGCGCGCGAGCGCGTCCGCGTCCGGGTAGTCGGTCGGGATGTGCTTGGCCGGCTTGGCGCGCCAGCCGGCGGGGGTCCATTTCTCACGCATTGGCTGGCTTCTAACCCAACACGGGCCGTTCCGCGACATATCGGTAGGTCTCAGAGCAGAAACCAGACCCCGGCGCCGGCCGCCAGCGCGGCGATCGAGCACAGGGCGAACAGCCCGCCGAAGCGAGGGCCGCCCACGAAAAACACGATTCCTGACTTGGAAGCGGTGTCCACAAAGGCCGCCAGCAGGATCGCAGCGGCCCCGAGATCGGCCGACAGGCCCGTACGGACCATCCCCGCCACCGCCAACGTCACGGCGTCCACGTCCGCCAAACCCGCCGTCGCGGCGAAAGGCAGCAAGCTGCTCGGGCCATAGTGCGCCGCCAGCAGCCGTCCGATCACCAGAAGGAAGCCGAGCAGCAAGGCGAAGCGGGTCACCGAAAGCAGGTCCAGCGGGCTGCTCAAGTTCGGCAACGCGGACTTCTGCGAAAGACGCCCATCCAGAGCGTGCAACAGGCCGGCGGCGGCCAGCGCGACAGCGCCTGCAGCGGCAATGGCCGGACCGACTTTCGCGAGCGCTGTGGGCGCGAACGCCGCAACCAGGACGGCGACCCGCGCCGCCATGATCACGCTTGCGAGATTGGCGGCGGAGGCCGCCGCGAGCAGCGGCGCTTCGCCCCGCTTATATCGCCGCGCCAAGTCCGCAGTGGTCACCGTTGAGGAGACGATTGCGCCGATGGCGGCGCCAAGCACCAGCCCCACTCCCTCGCCCAACCACCGGATTGCGACGTAGCCGGCGAACGAGGCGCTCGCCACGAGGATGGTGAGCACCCACAATTCACGCGGGTTGATCGCTCCCCAGGGATCGACGGGCCGATCGGGCAGAAGCGGCAGCGCGATCGCCGTGGCAGCGAGGATGAGCAACGCAGAATCGAGTTCGGCGGCCTTGATGCTTGCGAGCCAGCCGTGCAACGCATGCTTGAACGCCAACAAAATTGTCAGCGCCACGCCGACCGCCGCCGCGATGCGGAGATCGCCAAAAGTGCAATAGACGCCCAAGGCGAACACGAGCAGTCCGCCCATCGTCCCGGTGACGGACACATCGTTGTCGCGATCCGCCTCGCGCCACTTGAACGCAAGAAAGCAGGCCGCGAAGGCCAGCGTCAGCGCTGCCAGCGGTATGGGCCCCAGGCGGAGCGCAATGATTCCGCACACGCCGCCCAGGAGACCGATGATGGCGTGCGTGCGCAGGCCGGCGGCGCGACTGCCCTCCGGGGCGGCGCGATGGGTCCAGCCGCGCTCGACGCCGACCAGAAAGCCGATCGCCAACGCCATGCCGAGGCGCTGGAAGAGATCGAACAAGAAAGCGTCGTGCATCAACAAGGGCTCAGTGTTGGCTCCAATCGTGTTCGAGCGCGCGGAGCCGCGCCATGACGGACAACAAGAAGGCGGTGGACCAGGCGAACAGGATCACCCCGTTGGCGGCTTCGATCGCGCCGAACAAGCGCCAGTCCCGAGAAAGCACGATGTCGCCATATCCCAGGGACGCGAAGGTGACCGTCGAGAAGTATAGCGCGGTCTCGAAATCCTGCGCGGCGTGAAGCATGGTATAGGCGGCGGCGTAGAGCCAAATCTCCACCGTATGGATGGCGAACACCCCAAACACCATGACCAGCACCAGCGCGCCCTGCCCAACGACGCTTTCATGGGTTCGGAAACGGCTGCCGCGACGGCGCAGAAAATGCAGAAGCGCCATCAAACCGAAGAAGTGTACGGAGACCGTCACGGCGACCATCACCGACGCCATGAACAGATTCTGCACCATTACAGCCAGCATCGCCGTCCTCGCCTCGCCGCAAGTGTGTATGGAGGACCGAGCATTGCCAACCAGTAATCCCTGCGCGTAAGACCAATCAGGGGCTGTATTGATGACAACGACCGCGATCCATCTCGCGTTCGAAGCGGACGCCGCGTCGTTCGCGGAAACGATCGCGCCCGCCTTGGAGCGGGAAGGCTGGTCGCCGCGACGCGCAAGCGCCGAGCACCGTTCGCCGGATCAGAGCAGCGCTCTGGCGCAGGCCATCAGCGAAACGCGTGTCGTGCTTGCGCTGATTTCGCCCGCGTCCGCCGCAAGCGAAGCGATGCGACGCGAAATCGAAGCCGCTTGGAATAACGGCAAGCCGGTCATTCCCGTGATCGTCGGGGACGTTGCGCCCGACGCGCCCATCATGAGCGGCCTCAGCGCCGAAAGAATCGATCTCCGCGTCGAACCCTTGAGCCGCGTGCTTGAGGCCGTGCGGGCAGAACTCGCCGGCGGCGTCGTCATCGCCATGCTCAACATCAAGGGGGGCGTGGGCAAGACGATCCTCGCCGCCAATCTGTTTGCCGCAGCGCACCTGATCGATGGTCGCTCCGTGAGCTTCATCGACCTCGATCCGCAGCACAATCTCACCCAGTATTTTTTGCCTGCAGGCGAGCGCAACCAGCTGCGCGCCAACGGCGCAACGATCTATGCGGCGCTCGGCGACGATGGGTCGCTCCAAGGCGTTGTCGAACGCGCCACGCCGCTCAACCGTGCGCGCCGCCGCGCACAGACGCGGTTTGATCTGGTGAGCGGCGATGAGCGCCTGTTCGAGTACACGTTGGACACGCGTTCGGAGGCGGATAAGGCGCAAGCGTTCGCGCGCTTCCGCGAGCTCGTCGCGCAGCTCCGACGGCGTTCGGACGCCGTGGTGATCGATGCAAACCCTTGCGCCACCTTCCTGACGCGCCTCGCTATCACCGCGGCCGATCACATCGTCGCCCCGGTGCGGCCGGAGACCTACTCGCTGACCGGCCTCAACATGCTGGAGCACGTGGTGCGCGCGGTTCGGGGAAGGCCCTTGCGGCCGAGCGAATTCTCGGTCCTCCTTAATGGAGTGAATGACCGCACCCGCACCGACGGCAACGGCGATCCGGACGCGCTGACGCTGGCTGAGATCAGCCAGGCGCCGTTCTTCGGCTCGGCCTTGCTCGAGGAGGCGGTGCCCTATTCAGGCGCCCTGCGCGCCACCCCAACGGATCGTTACGCGCCCAACCCGATTAACGTCACCGCGATTATGCGGGTCGGCGGCCGACAGGTGAAGGAATCCCTCGCCCGCGCCGCCGCCGCCATCCTGCGGCGGGCGCAGCGATGAGCCTCGCTCCCGAACATCGGAAGGCGCTCCAGGCGCTGGCCCGCAGGCACGCGAAGGCGGAGTTGAAGGCGCTGTTCGCCGCCATCCGGACGCACAGCGACAAAGCTTTGCTGGCCGCCGCCAAACCGGCGGCCAAGAAGGAGCCCGTGCGGCGGGACGCGCTGGTGGGCGATATCGAAGCCAAACTCCGTCCGCTGCTCGGGCCGGCCTCGGAGAAGGCCGACCTCCTCCTGGAGTTCGTGGAGCGTAAGCATGGCGTGAGCCTTGATTTCGAGCCGCGTGGGCTGGCCGACGCCGTCCGACGCCTGCGCAAGCACGTCAGCGACGCCGATATCCGCAGCGCCGCCAAGGGGCTCATGGCGGAAGTCGCGGAGCGCTATTCGAAACGGGAAACTGTGGTGTAACCGTAAGCCCAGCGCCGCCCTATTTATAGCTCGCGACATGCCGCCCCGAGCGAGGTTCCCCAATGGCCAAATCCGCATCCGGTTTCGACCTCACGCCCCCCAATTCAGGGGAGCGCGCGCGCCTGGAAGCCTCTCTGAACGAAGAAGAAAAGCGGGTGCTGCTGCATCACGGCACCGAAGCGCCCTTCTGCGGCGGGCTGCTGAACGAGAAGAAGCCGGGGGTCTATTGCTGTCGGGAGTGCGGTCTGCCGCTGTTCCGCGCGCAGACCAAGTTCGAGAGCGGCACCGGCTGGCCAAGCTTCACCGCGCCGATTGACCCCGCACATGTCAGGGCGATCGAGGACCTGAGCTACGGCATGCACCGGGTCGAGACCCGCTGCGCGCGTTGCGACAGCCACCAAGGACACGTCTTCCCGGATGGGCCGCGCCCCACCGGCATGCGCTATTGCATCAATTCCGTTTCACTGAGTTTCGTGCCGGATGGCGAGCGGCTGCCCGATCCGCTTGGGCGCGGCGACAAGCTCTAACTGGCGAGGCGCTGGTCAAGCATCAGGTTGAGATCACGGCGCATCGCGGAGGGGATGTCGTCCTCCAGCTCTGCAAGCTCGAACTTGAGGAAAGCGCGTGAGATCACCCGGCCGACCAACAGGCCCGCTTCATTGACGTCGCCGACGCGCGAGCGGGCCGTGGCGGCGAGTTCGCCTTGCTGCGAAAGGATAGCCAAAACCGGTTGCGACACAGCGCCCTCCTGGTCGTGGCCGAACGCCCCCTCCGAACGGCGTATAACTCATACCAGAGGCTCGCGTCCTTGGGGATAAAAATCCGGTCCCCTCTCCACAAATTTAGATCGATACGCGCGATTCACGTACGCGCGCGTTATGACAGCGACGGACTTGTGCCACGATGAAACGGAATGACAGGGTTTGTATGGCAGTGTGTGCAGTGCAGCAAGCTTGACGGCGCGACTTCAAGCGCGACCATAGGCGAAACAAGGGCGCTGAACGCGACGTGACCAAGCCGTTCCCGACCAAAAATCTCCGCTTCTATCTGACGGCGCCGTCGCCTTGCCCGTACCTGCCCGGCCGCCGCGAACGCAAAGTTTTCACCTCGCTTGAAGGTCTCGACGCGGACTCCTTGAACGATGCGCTGACACTCGCGGGCTTCCGCCGGTCGCAGAACATCGCCTACAGACCGGCTTGTGACGCTTGTGAAGCGTGCATCTCGGTGCGCGTGCTGACCAACGGCTTCAGCTTCACCCGACGCTGGCGCAAAAGCATCGCCCGCAACGCCGATCTTACTCGCAGCTTGCGTCCAGCGGAGGCGACAGAGGAGCAATTTCTGCTGCTGCGCCGCTATCTCAGCTCGCGCCATGCCGACGGCGGCATGGCCGAAATGACGATGAACGATTATGCGGCGATGGTCGAAGAGACGGCGGTGCGCACGCATATCGTGGAATATCGCTATACGACGCCCGGCCCGGATCGCGGCGAACTGGCGGCGGCGGCGCTCGTCGACGTGCTGCAAGACGGGCTCTCGCTCGTCTATTCCTTCTTCGACACGCGTGAACCGAAGCGCGGCTTGGGCGTCTACACGATCCTCGATCACATCCAGCAGGCGCGCGCCGCGGGCTTCGAGCATCTCTATCTCGGCTATTGGATCCCCGGCAGCGAGAAGATGGCCTACAAGGCCGAATTTCAGCCCCTTGAGGTGCTGAGGGAAGGCGAGTGGCGCCCGCTTCCCAACTACAACAAATAGCTCAGTCCCAAGGCCCCGGCTTGCGGGGCGCAGCCGGCTCGGCGGCTGACGCCGGCGACGGATCCCATGGCCCCTGGACGGGCGCTGCAACGTGGCCGCCGGCATACTTCACCAAAGCCTGAATGCGCTGCTCGATCGGGGGATGGGTCGCAAACAGGCCCGCGAAATCCGCGTGCGGGTTTTCGATGAACATCTCGCGCACTTCCGATGGCGCTGGGATGTCAGCGTGACCGGAAATCTTCTGCAGCGCGCTGATCATCGCGTCAGGGTTCTTCGTGAGTTCGACCGAGCCGGCGTCCGCCAGAAATTCACGCCGTCGCGACATCGAGAAGCGAATAACGATGGCAAGGCCGTAGGCGACGGCAATCAAAACGAGTGCGACGATCACCGCCAGCGCCTGCCCGCCGCCGGAGTCGCGCCGCGACGAAGAAGAGCGCCGCCCTCCTCCCGAATACCAGAGCGCGCGATAGGTGATCTCGGCGATGAACGAAAAGATGCCGACGAAGATCACAGCGATCACGAGCAGGCGCACATCGCGATTGCGGATATGGGTGAGTTCATGCGCCAGCACCGCCTCAAGCTCGGCGTCGTTCAGCGCGTTCATCAGCCCGCGCGTCACCGTGACGGAATATTGCCCTTCATGCAGGCCCGTCGCAAATGCGTTCATCGCGTCGGTTTCGATGATCCGAAGCGTCGGCGTCTTCATGCCGCGCGAGATGCAGAGGTTTTCCAGGAGGTTGTAGAGACGCGGCTCCGCCCGGCGCTCGACCGGGTGCGCGCCGGTGGCGGCGTCGATGATGCCCTGATAGGCGAAGTAGGCGATCGCGAACCAGACCCCCGCGCCGACAAGCGCGAACGGCCAAGCCTGCACCAGCGCGTCGCCCGCCCACACGAATGCGGCGGCGTCGCCGTAAACATCATAATTGCCGACGCCGCTGAAGCCCGCATAGAGCAGGAACAGCGCATAGGTGATGAGGATCAACAGCAACGGGAATCCGAGCAACAGCAGCACGGATTTGAGGTTGTTGTTCCAGATGAAGGTCTGGAGGCCGTAGGCGCCCATCAGCGTGAGATCAGCTGAACTTCACCTGCGGCGCTTCGCTCATGGCCGCACGGCCTTCTTCGCCGAGATTGAAGAATTCGCGCGGCGCGAAACCGAACATGCTGGCGAACAACGAAGCCGGGAATTGCTGCGCGCCCGTATTGTACTCGTTGACCGCGTTGTTGAAGTAGCGACGCGAAGCCGCGAGCTTGTTCTCGATGTCCGAAAGGTCATCCTGCAGCTTGAGAAAGTTCTGGTTCGCCTTCAGGTCGGGATAGGCTTCCGACAACGCGAACAGCCGCCCGAGCGCCGCGCCGAGGGCGCCTTCGGCTTGCCCCATCGCCTTCGGATCGTGCGTGCCTTGCGCGCTCACCGCAGCGTTACGCGCCTGGATCACCGCGTCGAGCGTTCCCTTCTCATGCGCGGCGTAGCCCTTCACGGTCTCGACAAGATTGGGAATGAGGTCGTGACGTTGCCGGAGCTGCACGTCGATATCGGCGAACGCTTGGTTCGTGTTCTGGCGAAGCGCCACAAGCCGGTTGTAGACGCCGATCAGCATGACGGCGATCACGACGACGACAATGAGGAGAATAATCCCGATCATCTCTCTGTCCTGCTTCCTCGACCAAACCTGGCCGCGTCCCTTCATATAGGAAGGCCGGCGCGGCGTCGCCGCCAAGTTGAGACGTTATCCAATAACGTCCGAGAACCGGCCCGAGCGAGAGAAACCCTTAGGCGCCACTTTGCCGGCGCCGCCGCGCTTCCCTTGAAACTCTTTCCATTCCGGCACCGCGCGAACGCGCCCGGCGCTGTCTTCCCAGCTTAGCCCTTCGGCTTTCGCGAACACCTTTACGTCCGCCAAGCCGCCCTCGTGGTAGCTCTGCAGCTTCACGCCCTTGCCGCGGGTCATTTCCGGCAGCTCCGAAAGCGGGAAAATTAGCAGCTTCCGCTTCTGCCCGATGACCGCGACCTGATCGCCTTCCACCTTCGCAGCCGCCATGGCGCGGCCAGACAGGATCTGCTTGCCCGAACGCTTTGTCGCCAGCATTTCACTTTCGGGGATCACGAAGCCATAGCCCTCGTGGCTCGCGACCACGCGCTTGGCGCCCTCTTCGTACTTGAACACGGCCACCGCTTCGTCGATGTCGCCGAGATCGATGGAAAGACGGATCGGCTCGCCGTGGCCGCGACCGCCCGGCAGCTTGTGCGCATCCAGCGTGAAGGCGCGCCCGTCGGAGGCGAACAGCAAGAGCTTATCGGTCGTTTCGCACTGCACGATGTGCTGCGCGTGATCGCCTTCCTTGAATTTGAGTTCGGTCAAATCCGCGACATGGCCCTTGAGCGCGCGGATCCAACCCTTTTCCGAAAGCACGACCGTGATCGGCTCGCGCACGACGAAGGCTTCGACGCTGATCTCGGTCGAAACTTCCGGCGCCGCGCCCAATTGCGTCTTGCGGCGCCCCAGCGCGGTCGAAGGATCGAACAGTTTGCGGGTTTCCTTGAGTTCGCCGGCGATCTTGCGCCACTGCTTGCGCGTATCCTCCAGCAGCGCCTGCAGGCCCTTCTGCTCCTCCCGCAGCGCTGCGTCCTCGCGGCGGATTTCCATCTCCTCCAGCTTGCGCAATTGGCGCAGCCGCGTGTTGAGGATGGCTTCGGCCTGCGTGTCGTTCAGTTTGAACCGCTTGATGAGGACAGGTTTCGGCTCGTCTTCGTTGCGGATGATGCGGATTACTTCGTCGAGGTTGAGATAAACGATCAGCAGACCCGCCAATACGTCGAGTCGCGCGGCGATTTTGGTCAGCCGATGCGCGCTACGGCGCTGCAGCACGTCACGGCGATGCTCGAGAAATGCGCGCAGCACTTCCTTGAGGCCCATGACGCGCGGCGCGCCGTCAGCGTCCAGCACGTTCATGTTGAGCGAGATGCGCGTCTCAAGATCGGTGAGCTTGTAGAGGCTTTCCATCAGCACTTCGGGTTCGACCACGCGCGATTTCGGCTCAATCACCAGACGGATCGTTTCCGCGCTTTCGTCGCGCACATCGCCCAGGAGCGGCGCCTTCTTGTTCTCAATCGCCTCGGCGAGCTGCGCCACCAAGCGCGATTTCTGCACCAGGTGAGGTATCTCAGTGACGATGATGCGCCACATGCCGCGGCCGATATCCTCGACTTGCCACTTGGCGCGCAGGCGGAAGCCGCCGCGCCCTGTCTCGTACGCCTCGCGGATGCTCTCCGGCGGTTCGACGACCAGACCGCCCGTGGGAAAGTCGGGCCCCGGCATGATGTTCAGGAGATCGTCGGTGGTCGCCTTTGCGTTCTCGATCAGATGCACGCAGCAATCGATCAGCTCGGCCGCGTTGTGCGGCGGAATGTTGGTCGCCATGCCGACGGCGATGCCGCTCGCGCCATTCGCCAGCAAATTGGGAAACGCGGCCGGAAGAACGACCGGCTCTTCCTTCGAGCCGTCGTAGGATGGGCGGAAATCGACGGCGTCTTCGTCGATGCCTTCAAGCAGCGCTTCCGCCGCCGCAGTCATGCGGCTTTCCGTGTAGCGCATGGCGGCGGGATTATCGCCATCGATATTGCCGAAATTTCCCTGCCCGTCGATCAGCGGATAACGCGAGTTGAAGTCCTGCGCGAGGCGCACGAGCGCGTCGTAGATGGCCTGGTCGCCGTGCGGGTGGAAGTCGCCCATCACGTCGCCGACCACCTTCGCCGATTTACGGAAGGCGGCGTTGGGCGAGAGGTTCAGGAGCCGCATCGCATAAAGCACGCGGCGGTGCACCGGCTTCAGGCCATCGCGCACGTCCGGAAGCGCGCGGCTGGTGATGGTGGAAAGCGCATAGGCGAGGTAGCGCTTGGAAAGCGCCTCGCCGATCGGCTCCTCCACGATGCGCCCGCCCTCGGGCGTCGTCGTCAAATCGTCAGCCATTCTTGGCTCTCCGGAACAATGTGGAATGCACTGCATCCCAGGCTACGCAATTCGTCGGATTCGGTGCAAATAGCCCCGGCCGCCGCCAAGTGGGGACAAACTTGGCTGTGACCTGGGTTCACACCCGGTTCAGGCGGCTGCGGCAAGATGGGGACGTTATGCCAACCACGCACCTGATCGCCCTGCGCTTGCAGGACGGCCGGCTTTCCTACGCTTCCTATAAGGACGAGGAAGAGAGAGCGCGCATTCTGGCTTGGGCTCGCGCCAACAACGCCCAGGTCGATCCCGCGCCGCCGCGGCCCGATACGATCCCGCTTAATCACGTGGTCTAAAGGCGCCCCGCGAAGCCCAGTCGCTCGATCAAACGTCGCCGCGCTTCCGGCAAGCCCTCGCCCTTGTGATCGAACAGGCGACGCTCCAGGAAGAAGCCCGCCAGCGCGAACGCGTCCGCGACGTCGCCCTCCTCTAGTTCCGCCTCCGCATTGATCAGAAACGGCGGCAGCCTCAGCAATTTGTCCGCGTGCGGCGCGCCAGCTTCGTGCGTCGCCGCGCGCCCCGTGCGCGGACTGACCCAGGCGAGATTTTCCGTCTCGCCTGTGACGGCGCAACGCGTGAGATCGAGCCCGTAACCGAGCGCTGCAAGCAAGCCCACCTCGAAGCGCGTATAGAGTGCGGGCCACACTTCGCTCACCGGCATGGCTTCGATCAGCACGATGAGCGCATCATAAAGTTGCGGGTAAGCTTGCCGCTCAGCAGAGGCGCCGCGCACCAGCGCGATCGCCGAGGAAAGCCCCGCGAGCGCCAGCGGATCGTCGAGCAATTTGGTGGCGTGCGGCTCGATCAGTTCAAG
>DASZSK010000135.1:0-17822 GCA_035548735.1 Caulobacterales bacterium
CCGCTCCCCGCGCGATTCGCGTCCGCGAAGCGCATGGCGCATGGACCGCGCATGGTCGTCACCGATCTCGAGACCGAGCTTGGGCTGCGCTACACCTACCAAACGCTGCGCGCGCTCAAGCGCCTCTATCCGGGCGTCGACTTCGTCTTCGTCATGGGCGCGGACAATCTTAAGAGCTTCAAACGCTGGAGAAATTGGCGCGAAGTCGCCCGCGCGGTTCCCGTCGCAGTGGTGTCACGTCCGGGGATTAGCATCGCCGCGCGCATTGGAATGCCGCGCGATTGGGCCTATCTTAACGCGCGTCACCATCCCCAATCCTCGACCCGGCTCAGGCAAAAATAGCGGGTTGTGGCGGAGCCAAGGCCAAACGTGGTACTGCTTCGGAACGGGGTCACGGAAGGAGAACCACGACCTGTCGCCTGAACTGAAGCGCGCGCCGGCTGCGCCTCTTGCTGGCAAAGTGCATCGCGTAGACGACGATATCGACGCCGATACCGCCGCCCGCGTCATCCTCGCCTCGCTCGAAGACGACAAGGCTGAGGACATCGTCGCCCTCGATATCAAGGGCAAATCTTCCTTCGCGGACATGCTGGTCGTGGCTTCCGGCCGCTCCGCGCGCCACGTCGGCGCGCTGGCCGACCACGTCATGCGCAAGCTGAAGGAAGCCGGCGCGAAAAATATCCGCGTCGAGGGGCTGCCGCATTGCGACTGGGTGCTGGTCGACGCGGGCGACGTGGTGGTTCACCTGTTCCGCCCGGAAGTCCGCTCCTTCTACAATATCGAGAAGATCTGGGCCGCAGCGCCGGGGCCGAGCGCCGTCCGCCCGAGCTAAAGTGCGCATCCTGATTGCCGCCGTGGGCCGCCTCCGCGGCGGCCCGGAAGCGGACATGTCCGCCGATTATCTCGCCCGCGCCGCCGCCGCGGGCCGGCAGCTCGGCTTCCAGGCCGTCGATCTGGTAGAGGTCGAGGGCAAGCCGCCGGGCGACGCCCGCGCCGAGGCCGCAGCCCTCTACAAAGCCACCCCCGACGACGCCAAAAAGATCCTCCTGGACGAGCGCGGCGCGGAATGGACCTCGCGGCAGCTCGCCGAAAAGCTCGCCCGCTGGCGCGACGACGGGGCGTCCCACGCCTGCTTCTGGATCGGCGGCGCCGACGGCGTCGCCCAGAGCGTGCGGGACCAGGCGGACGAAAAGTTCGCTTTCGGGCGCCAAACCTGGCCGCATCGCCTCGTAAGAGTCATGATTTCAGAGCAAATTTACCGAGCTCTCACCATTTTGAGCGGTAATCCCTATCACCGGGACTGACGCCAAAAGTCCGCCCGGCGGGATGGTGGTTGATGGCTTCGGGCGCTTGGCGCATCGGCGCCCTGCTCGCTTGCGCGGTGGGGGCCCTGGCGGTTTCCCATGACGCATTGGCGCAGCAAACGAGCCGCGCCCGCCTCGCTCAGGTGGAGCGGGATCGCTCCGCCGCGACCGCCGAAGCCACCCGCCTGCGCCGCCAAGCTGACGCCGCCCGCACCGAAATCGCCAATCTGAACAATCGCCTGGTCGAGGCGGGGCAACGCCGCGCGGCCTCCGAGGCCGCTCTTGCCGACGCCGAAGAACGGCTGGCGGCGCTCCGCGCCCAGGCCAATGTCGACGCCGCCCGCTACCAACGGGACCGCTCCGTCCTCGAAAGCGCGCTGATGGCCGCAGCGTTCAGCGCGCGCCGGGCCGACCTGCCTGCGGTCCGGGCCGGGCAACTCGCCCGCGCCGCCGCCCCGGCGATCCAAGCCGACCTCTCCGCTGCCGCCCAGGCGCTGGCCGACGCGCGCCGCCGCAACGAAGAGATCGCCCAGGAAGAGCTGGCGCTCGCCGACGCCCAGCAGGCCATCGACGCCGAGCGCGCCGACGTGATCGCGCTCCTCACCCAGCGCCGGGCGCTGCAGACCTCGCTCGACGCCAGCGCCGACGCCGCCGACCGGCGCGCTCAGCAACTCGCGCGCGAGGCGCGCAATCTGCGTGAGCTCACCCAGCGCCTTGCAGCGGCCCGCCCGCGCGGCTCAACCCCGCGTTCCACGGCGGAACCGCTGCCGGCGGATTGGGTCGTGCCCGCCAACGGCCGCATCACGCGCCAGTTCGGCACACGGGTCGCGGGCGGGCCGCCCGCGCAGGGCGCGACGCTCTCGACCCGCCCCGGCGCGCAGGTCGTGGCGCCCGCCAACGGTCGCGTTGCATACGCCGGACTGTTCCGGAGCTACGGGCAAGTCTTGATCCTAAACTTGGACGGTGGTTACGCTATCGTCCTCACGGGGCTGGGGACCGTTCGCGCCCAACATGGCGACACGGTGCTGGCCGGCCAGCCCATTGGTGAAATGACAGTTTCCGACACGCCGGCGCCGGAATTGTATGTGGAAGTGCGTCGCGACGGCCGACCGGTGGATCCGGCCCGATGGTTAAGTGCGCGGGGGCTCGCCAGCGAGCCGAACGGCCAAAGCCCGGGTTAGGACGAATCGAGCCAAACTGGGCCGAGGATTCTTGAGACGCTCTGGGCGTCGGGGAGTGAAACATGCGTCTGGCGTGGATTGCGGCGCCGATTGTGGGTGTGGCTGCTTGCGTCGGCGCCTTGGCGTGGTCCGCGCCGGATCAGACCCCGCGCGGTGATGTTTACCGTCAGCTCGAACTCTTCGCCGACGTGCTCGCGCGCGTGGAGAGCGATTACGTCACCGAGATCGACGAGAAGAAGGCGATGGAAGCGGCCATCCAGGGCATGCTGACCTCGCTCGATCCGCACTCCTCCTACATGAACGCCACCGAATATCGCGACATGCAGGTGCAAACCCGCGGCGAGTATGGCGGGCTCGGCATCGAAGTGACCATGGACGACGGCGTGGTGAAGGTCGTCTCCCCGATCGACGATACGCCCGCGGCGCGCGCCGGCATTCAGGCTGGCGACTATCTCACCGCCATCGACGGCCAAAGCATCGTCGGCCTTACGCTCAACGACGCCGTGAACAAGATGCGCGGCCAAGTCGGCACCTCGATCAATCTGACGGTGGCGCGCGAAAACGCCGAACCGTTCGACGTCAACCTCACCCGCGAGATCATCAATGTCCGCGCCGTCACCGCGCGCGTCGACGGCGATATCGGCATCATCCGCATCTCCACCTTTAACGAGCGCACCGCGAGCGGCCTCGAAGACGCCATCCGCACCGTGCGCCGCGACACGGGCGGCCATCTGCGCGGCGTCGTCGTCGATCTGCGCAACAATCCCGGCGGCCTCTTGGATCAGGCGATCGAAGTGTCGGACGCGTTCCTCGACGGCGGCGAAGTGGTTTCCACGCGCGGGCGCCATCCGGAAGACGTGCAGCGCTACAACGCCCGCCGCGGCGATGAGCTGCAAGGCGTGCCGATGGTGGTGCTGGTGAACGGCGCCTCCGCTTCGGCCTCGGAAATCGTCGCCGGCGCGCTGCAAGACCGCAATCGTGCGCTGATCGTCGGCACCACCTCGTTCGGCAAAGGCTCGGTGCAGACCGTCATTCCGCTGCAAGGCGGCCGCGACGGCGCGCTGCGTCTCACCACGGCGCGCTATTACACGCCGGCCGGCCGCTCGATCCAAGGCGCGGGCATCGAGCCCGACATGGAAGTGGCGGCGCGCCGCATGGATCAGGCGCAGCTTGATCGCTTGCGCCGCATCGGCGTCAACAGCGAAGCTGATCTGCCGAACGCGCTGAACAACGAAACGGGCGCGCAACGCCGCGCGCTGCACATCCCCGCCGACCAGCCGCCGGCGGACTGGAAGGACGGCGACGATTATCAGATGTCGCGCGCCGAAGCCTTCCTGCGCCAAGGCGTGGTTTCGCAACGCCTGCTGGCCCGGGCCGGCTGATCGGAACAGAAACGGGCGCGAAACGAAGGCGCGCCCGTTAACTTTTCTGCGACAGCGCCGTTAGTGACGGATTCGCCGAATTCAGCGATGGTCCGCGATCGTGATTCGACCGCGCACCGCCATGCCTGCTCGCGCTTCCGGTTCGCCGAAAAAAACGGCGAAGCGACGCTTTCCGCAGATCAATCATAAGCTCGCCGCGCTGGGCGTGTTCGTCGGCGTGAGCGCGGCCGTTCTGATTGCGATTCAAGTTCTCGGCGATCCCAGCGCCGCCGGGCCTAAGCACATCATCGATCTCAATCCCAGCGTCGCCTCCGCCGATACCGCGGCGCCGCGCGTGTCGTTCGCCGACGCCAGCGCGCAAGGCCAGCAATTGCAGCCGCCGGATATGGCGCCCGACGACACCACGACGGATACGACCACGGCCGATGGCGAGCTGCGCGTCGCCGTCGTGGAATCTCCAAATCAGACGCCGTCGACGCCGGCGGTCTCGCCGCTGCCGCGCGCTCCGATCGCCGGCCTTTTCGAATCCGGACCGCACGGGCCGATGCCCATTGTGGCGCGCGACGGGCGCAATTCAGCGCAAGCCTATGCGCGGCCGTTCCAACCCGACGGGCATCCGATCATCGCCGTGATCATTGGCGGGCTCGGTTTCAACGCACGCACGTCGACGCAAGCGATCGAAGAGCTGCCGCCGGAGATCACGCTCTCCTTTGCGCCCTACGCGACGGATTTGCAGACATGGATCAACAGCGCCCGCGCGCACGGCCACGAAGTGATGCTCGAATTGCCGATGGAGCCGTTCGATCCCGACGCTGACGACACCGGGCCGCAAACATTGCTGGCGTCGGCGCCCGCGCAACAGAACGTCTCGCGGCTCGAGCAATTGCTATCTTATGGCGCGGGCTATTTCGGCGTCACCAATTATCAGGGCGCGCGTTTCGCTACGTCATCCCAAGCTTCACAACCGATCGCGCAAGCGCTGCGCCGCCGCGGCCTCGTCTTCATCTCCAGCGGCCTGGGGCAGCGCACGGCGCTTTCCGTCGAGGCGACGCGCGCCGGTCTCGCCAACACCGCGGCCGACCGCATCATCGATGCGCGGCGCGAAGCGGATGCAATCGACGAGCAATTGCTGAATTTGGAGGCGCTGGCGCTGCAAAACAGGAGCGCAATCGGCGCAGGATTCGCTTATCCAGTGACGATGGAGCAAGTCGGGCGCTGGGCCAGAGACATCGGAACACGTGGCTACCAACTGGCCCCGGCGTCGGCCGTGCTCCGCGCACGCGCCGCGCAACGATGACGGAACAAAGAGATCCCAAGCTCTATCGACCCAATGTCGGCCTCGCCCTGTTTCATCGCGAGGGTCTTGTTTTTCTAGGGAGGCGCGCCGGAGCGGACGGTCCGTATCAATGGCAGATGCCGCAAGGCGGCGTCGACAAAGACGAGACCCCGATGCAAGCCGCTTTTCGCGAATTGGAAGAAGAAGCGGGCGTGGCGCCGCCTTTGGCGGAGCTGCTCGAAGAGACGCCCGACTGGTTCTATTACGATTTCCCGCCCGACGTGCGCGCCGGCATGAAGCCGCGCGGCAAATATTTAGGGCAAAGACAAAAATGGTTCGCGTTCCGTTTCAAGGGTCGCGATTCGGACATTAGACTTGATACACACTCGCCGGAGTTTGTTGACTGGCGCTGGGCCCCGCTCGAAACTGCGCCAGGGCTTGTGATCCCGTTTAAGCGCGCCACGTACGAAGAAGTCGCGCAGCGGTTCAAGAAGTACAGCGTGGGGGAATCCAAGTGACAGTCGGCCTTACGGGCGCAATCCTGGCGCCTTCGACATGAAACGTGCGTCCATCGCCACGCCTGTCGTCTTCGTTCACGGCGCCTTCTGCGGCGGCTGGGCGTTCGACGCATTCCGCGAACCGTTCGAAGCCGCTGGTTTCGAAACGCATGCGCCTAACCTGCCGCACCACGAGCGCGGCGCCGATCTGGAAGCGCTGGCGCGCTGCGGGCTGAAGCAATATGCGGACGCCGTGGTGCATTACGTGCACAGCCTGCGCGCGCCGCCTGTGCTGATCGGACATTCGCTCGGCGGTTTGGTCGTGCAACTCGCGGCGATGCACACGGAAGTCGCGGCCCTTGTGCTGCTGGCGCCGTCCGCGCCATGGGGCGTGATGCCGACCACGCTCGAAGAGCACGGCAATCATCTCGGCCTTTCGCTGCTGGGCGATTATTGGCGCCGCCCGGTGCCGCCGGATTATCGCGTCGCGCGCGACACCACGCTCGATCGCCTGTCGCGCGAAGATGCGCGCCGCGCGTTCGCGCGCTTCGTGCCCGAGAGCGGACGCGCCATTCGCGAAGCGGTGCAATGGTGGACCGATCATTCGATGGCGTCTTCGGCGCCGGTTTACAAAATTGCGACACCGATCCTGGCGATGGCCGGCGGACGCGATCGCGTCAACGCGTCGTCGACCGTGCGCCGTCTGGTGAACCGCTTCCCGCAGGGCCAGGCTTTCTTTCACGAGTTTCCGGAGATGAGCCACTGGCTCGTCGGCGAACCGGAAGCGGCGGACGTCTCGCAGCTCGCGCTCAACTGGCTGGTCGAGCGCGGCATCGGCGCGGCGCCGGTGAAGCGCAAGCGCAAGACGCTGGGACTATTTCCAGTCGGCGAACGCGCCGGCGCTTAACGCGGCGCGGCCTTAATCGTAATCAGCACGATTTCCGGCGGATTGAGAAAGCGCACTGGCGCGACGCTGGTGCCGATGCCGGCCGTCACATAAAGCGTGTGGCCGTTCTCATCGACGCGATGACACGCATAGCGTTGACCATAACGCGAGAGCGTCACTGGCCGGCCGATCAACGGAATCGTCACCTGTCCGCAATGGGTGTGCGCCGCCAGCATGAGCGCGACATCGGTCGGCGCCTGCGGGAACGGATCGGGCGAATGGCTGATGACGATCGTATCGACCGGCGGCGCGCCGTCGAGCGCCGCACTGAAATCCGGATGGCCGGTCGTCTGATCTTCCAGCCCCGCCACCACGAAGGCGCCGCCCGGACGCCGTATCGTGACGTTGCGGTTCCACAGAACGCCGACGCCATCGTCCTGCAACGCTTGGGTTAATTCCTGGCGGCTGTACCAGACATCGTGATTGCCGATCACGGCGACGACGCCCAAGCGCGCGTTCAGCACCGCGAACGCCGCCATCGCCCGCGTGATCTCGGCATGATCGGCGTCGCTGCGCTGCGCCGAGGGCGCATGCCCCGCGACATAGTCGCCGAGCAGCACGACGAGATCGGGGTGCAGGTCATCGATGCGCCCGACCAGTTTCTCGACGCGCTCCGCGTTTACCGAGGGCGAACCGACATGGGTGTCGCCGATCGCGGCAATGGTCAGCGGCGCGCCGCGCCAGTGCGGGCTCACCACCTCCACCCGCCGCACCACCAGCTGGTTCGGCTCAATGAACACGGCATAGACGCCCGATCCATAGAGCAGCGTGACCAGCGCCAGCGCGGCGGCGCCGATCCAGCGCGTGCGGGCCCTGAGCCGTTTCCAGCGCTGCAACAGCCAGTCGCCGGCCAGCACCAGAAGCGGCAGGCCAAGCGTCGCGCCGATCACCGCCGGCCAGAGTTGTTGATGAATATGCATCCCGACCCGAACCTACCCGCCCCGCCCGTACACGCCACTCACGCGTTGTCTTGCCAATAATTGGCAGTCGCGCCATCCTGCCCGCCCATGGCGACCCGCAATATCAACCTGACCGAGTCCCTGGACCGTTTCGTATCCCAACAGATCGAATCGGGCGCCTACCAGAACGCCAGCGAAGTGGTGCGCGCCGGCCTTCGCCTGCTGAAGGCCGAGGAAGAAGCCCGCGCCGCCAAGCTCGAAGCCCTGAAGCTCGGGCCGATCATCGAGGAAGATCCCCTGACGTTGCTCACCCGCAACCGGTCGTCGCGATAACGCTGCGGTAGTTTTGTAGCAACGCGAAGCTCCTTAAGTGTGGGGGCATCGGAGGCATGAGCAGGCGATGGATGTGTTCGCGCGGATGGCCCGCGAAGCGCGGTTCCTCGACGGGCTCGTGCGCACGCTTTGGCGCATCCGCAAGATCGATCCTGGGTCCGGCGTCCTCATCTGCGACGACTTCGAGGACGCCGTCGACAAGTTCGCCGACCACAGCGCCATCGTCTTCGAAGGCCAGACCATCACCTATCGCCAAGCCGACGGGCTGGCCAACCGCTTCGCCGCGTGGGCCGAGAGCGCGGGCGTCGAACGCGGCGACACGGTCGCGCTCTTCATGCCGAACCGGCTCGAATATGTCCCGTGCTGGATGGGCCTCGCCAAGCGCGGCGTCGCCACAGCGCTGATCAACACCAATCTGCAAGGCGCGGCGCTCGCCCACTCGCTCTCCATTTCCGGCGCGTCGCACGTCATCACCGATGCGAGCTGCCTCGAAGCGTTCGACACCATTCGCGTGCAATTGCCGCGGCCGGTGACGATCTGGGTGATCGACGGCGAAGGCGAACTGGGCACGAACCGGCTGCCGCTCGATCTCAAGCATCCGCCACTGCCCCCGGAGCGCCCCGCGAAGAGCGTGCGCGAGGGTCTCAAATCGAAAGACGTCGCGCTCTACATTTACACGTCCGGCACCACCGGCCTGCCGAAGGCGGCGAAGATCACGCACATGCGCGCGCAGCTCTACATGCGCGCGTTCGCCGGCGCGACGAAGGCGACCAGCGAAGACCGCGTCTATTGCGCGCTGCCGCTCTATCACTCGACCGGCGGCCTGTGCGGCGTGGGCGCAGCGCTTCTGAACGGCGGGACGCTGGTGCTGCGGCGCAAATTCTCGGCGACGCATTTCTGGAACGACATCGCCGACAATGCGTGCACGATCTTCGTCTATATCGGCGAACTCTGTCGCTATCTGGCGAACCAGCCGCCGCATCCGCTGGAGCGCGCGCATCACCTGAAGCTCGCCTTCGGCAATGGCCTCAGGCCCGAAGTGTGGCCGGAGTTTCAGAAGCGCTTCAGCGTGCCGCGCATCCTCGAATTCTACGGCTCCACCGAAGGCAACGTCTCGCTGTTCAATTTCGATGGCCAGCCCGGCGCCGTCGGGCGGGTGCCGCATTATCTGCGCCGCAATTTCACCGTGCGGCTGGTCAAGTTCGACGTCGAGGCGGAGCAGCCGGTGCGCACGCCGGACGGGCTTTGCGTCGAAGCCGCGACCGGCGAGATCGGCGAAGCGGTGGGGCTGATCGGCGGCGATGCGCGCAACAATTACACCGGCTATGCCGACCAGGCGGCGTCGGAACGCAAGGTGCTGCGCGACGCGTTCGAGAAAGGCGATGCGTGGTTTCGCACTGGCGATCTGATGCGTCAGGACGCGGACGGCTATTTCTATTTCGTCGACCGCATCGGCGACACCTTCCGCTGGAAAGGCGAAAACGTCTCGACGACGGAAGTGGCGCAAGCCGTCTCGCATTATCCGGGCGTGGCCGAGGTCAACGTCTATGGCGTCAGCGTCGCCCAGCTCGACGGCCGCGCCGGCATGGCCGCGATCACGCCTGGCGCCAATTTCGATCTCTGCGGCCTGCGCGATTTCCTGGTGAAGGAATTGCCGCCTTACGCGCGTCCGCTCTTCATCCGCATCGAGCCCGCGATCGAAACCACCGGCACGTTCAAGTACCGCAAGGTGGATCTGGTCAACGAGGGCTTCGATCCATCGAAAGTCGAACACGAAATCTATTTCGATCACCCCGATTCCAAGACCTACGTGCGCGTCACGCCTGAGCTTTATGCCCAGATTCAAAGCGGCGCGTTTCGGCTTTAACCTCCTGCTCCCCCTGTGGGAGAAGGACGATCATTCGAACCACACGGCCATATCGAAATCCGTGCGCTCCACCCGCGCGCGCCTTCCATACGCGGCCTCCAACGTCGCCGGCGTGAGCGCTTGATGCGGCCCGCCGCTTGCGATCACTCGGCCTTGCTTCAGCACCACGATGCGATGCGCGATGCGTGCGGCGAGCGAGACGTCATGCGTCGAAAACAACGCCGCGCCGTTATTTGCGGCGTGTGCGCGGAGTATATCGCCGACGCCCAGCGCTTGCGCCGGATCGAGCCCCGCGGTCGGTTCATCCAACAAGAGTAACGGCGCGCCCTGCGCCAAAGCACGCGCCAAATGCGCGCGCGCTTTTTCGCCGCCGGAAATCTCGTCCATGCGCCGCGCGCGCAGCCTCTGCAGATCGCATGCGGCGATCGCCGCATCGACGGCGGCCTGATCGCGCGGTTTCAGCCGATCCGGCGCCGCGCCATAAGCGAACCGCCCCAACGCAACGAGGCGCTCGACGCTCACCGGCCAGATCGCCTGCGGGCGCTGCGGCAGATAAGCGGCATGCGTCGCGCGCACGCGCGGGGCGATGCGCGCGGGATCTTCGCCATGCAGACGCGCTTCGCCCTGCTCGATGCGGATCAGGCCAAGCGCGGCGCGCAGCAGCGATGTCTTGCCCGCGCCGTTGGGTCCCAGCAGCGCAACGCTCTCGCCGCGCGCGACGCTCAGCGAGAGCGCCTCGACGACGCGCTTGCCGCCAAGAGCGACGCTTACGTCGCGCAGATTCAAGAGCGCGCTCATGCTTCGCCGCCGCGCGACGCCAAGCGCGCGGCGATCAGCGCAAACACCGGCCCGCCGAGCAAAGCGGCGGCGACGCCGAGCTTCAATTCCGTATCCGTCGGCAACAGGCGCACGACCACGTCGGCGCACACCAGCAGCGTTCCGCCCGCCAGCGCACTCGGCAAGAGCAAGCGGCCTGGATCGTGTCCGGACACGGCGCGCACCAGATGCGGCGCGGCGACGCCGACGAAGCCGATCACGCCCGCGACGGCCGTCGCACCGCCCGTGCATGCGGCTGCGCCGGCAATGACGAGCGCGCGCGTCAGCGGAATGTTGGCCCCGATGGCGGCGGCCGCTTCTTCGCCAAGCGTCAGCGCTTGCAGGCCGGGCGCGGCGAACAGCAAGAGCGCGGCGCCCGCAATCAGAAACGCGCCAACCAAGCCCGCATCTTGCACGCTGCGTCCCTCCACCGAACCCAGCGTCCAGTTTACCAGGTCCGCCAGGGCCCCCGGATTGGGTGCGAGGTTGAGCGCGAGCGCGATCAAGCCGCCGGCGAAACTGGAAAGCCCGACGCCGATCAAAGCGAGACTGGCTGGTCCGCGTGCGTGGGCGCCCAAAGCAGTAACGAGAATCGCCGCGAGCAAGGCGAATACGAGCGCGGCGATCGGCGCCAATGCGCTCAAGCCAAACGCAAAAGCAAGCACCGCGCCGAGCGCGGCGAAGCCCGACAATCCAAGCACGCCGGAATCCGCCAGCGGATTGCGCAAGAGCCCTTGCAGCCCCGCGCCGCTCAGGCCCAACGCCGCGCCGACGAACCATGCCGTGAGCGCGCGCGGGAAACGGATTTCCCAGACGATCGCGCGCGCATTGGCGTCGCCATGCAAAACGTCGCTGAGCGCGAGCGGCACAGGCCCTAACCATAGCGCGGCGCCGAGTGCTGCGATGCTCATCGCGATGAGCAAGAGATACGTACGCAGGAGCGCGCTCACGGCGCCCTCAATGCGGCGGCGATCTGTTCGGCGGCGTCGAGCGCGTACCAGCTCTCGCAGGCGATCGCCGCGGGCGGCAGGCGCACCGTTTGCGTGCGCGCGAGCGCGCGCTGCAGCACCGGGTTGCGCGCGGGCGACCACGCATTGATGCGGGTGCGGCCATTGTCGAAGAAGGCGAGCGCGATCAGCGCAGGCGGCGTCTCCACCATGCGTTCGAGCGGCAGCACGGTCCAGCTTTCGCCGGTCCAGACGTTGCGTCCGCCCGCGGCGCGAATGACGTCGTCCATCAAAACGCCCGAACCGGCGACGGCGCCGCCGGAAGACAGATACATCACGGGCGGCGGCGAACGAGTCGCTTCGGCGCGCAGGCGCGCGAGCCGTGCATCCATGTCGCGCGCGATTGTCTCTCCGCGCTCTTCATGTCCGAGCGCGCGCGCCGCGCTCAGGACATCGGCGCGCGCATCGACGAATGTATGCGCATCGCCGACATGCAAGACGGTAACGCCAAAACGCGCGTAAACGCGCTCGGCGTCCCACGGCCCACCCCAATTGCGCACGATCAGATCGGGTTTGAGCGCCAGCACGTCTTCGAGGTCCGGCCGCACTTGGCGTATTCCGCGCGCGCGGTCGCGAAAATAGGAATCGTCGCGCTGCGCGCCGCGCGAGAGCGCCGCGATCTGCACACGATCCGCCAGCGCGAGCACGTATTGATCGGCGCAATAATCGAGCGAGACGACGCGCTGCGGCGCGGCGAACGCCGGCGTCGCCGCCATCATCATCAAAGCAAACAGCACAATCCGCATGGCGACGACTCCATCCTGTCGCCGTGAACGGATGATCCGCGCGTTGGCCCCATCCCGGACCCAGCGCAGGCGACGTCTGTCGGCAGGTCTTCTGGCTTCGCGGGTCTTCGCTTCCGGCCGCCTTCCCGGGATCGCTCCCAGTGGCTTCGTGGCCGTCAGCTCACCGCTTACAGCTGCGGGCGCAGCCGCGGACTAAGGAGCGAACTCCCGCACCGCGTTCCCTTTGATCCCCTCGCGAGGACCGACAGACGCTCATTGTATCGGCGGCTCAGCGTCCGCGCCAGACGGCGGCGACGACCGCGTCACGGCGGCAGCCGGCGCGATAAGCGCCGTAGGCGACCGGATGCAGGCGGGCGTAGTTCTGGTGGTAGTCCTCGGCTTGCCAGAAATGCGTCAGCGGCAGGATCTGCGTGGCGACGCGCACGCCCAGCACGCGCTCGGCTTCAGCCTTCGACGCCTCTGCTTCGGCGCGCTGCGCCGGGGTGACGAAGATGGCGGTGTGGTAGGACGATCCGCGATCGCAGAACTGGCCGCCTGAATCCGTTGGATCGATGTGGCGCCAGTAATAGTGCAGGAGCTGCGCATAGCTGAGGCGCGACGTATCGTAGATCACCCGCACGCTTTCATAATGGCCGGTGGTTTCGCTCGATACCTGCTCATAGGTCGGGTGATCGACATGGCCGCCGGAATAGCCGTCGATGGCGTCGATGACGCCGGGCAGATGTTCGAAATCGCTCTCCATGCTCCAGAAGCAGCCGCCCGCGAACACCGCCTCGGCGGTGGGGCCATGGGGTGCGGCTGGCTGCGCCGCGCTTGCGCCGCAAGCGGCGAGAACCATGGCGGACAAGGCGAAGAACCAATGTTTCATGGCTCTTCATACGTCGGCGCCGCGCGCCCGGTTTCAGCCGCTGGACGCTTCCGGCGCCGAAGGCTGGCCGCTGGCGATGGCGGCGCGGGCGCTTTGGATTTCCCCCCAAGCGGCGAGCGCCAGGAACAGCGCGATCATCACGCTCCACCACAGCCCGTGCATCAACGCCCAGGCGCCGAGCGCGACCGCCACCAGAATCCCGCAGGCGCCGGCGACCATGCGGGCGCGGTCGAGCGACATGAAATAATTGAGGATGGCGCGCAGAATGCGTCCGCCATCGAGCGGAAAGCCGGGCAGAAGATTGAACACGCCGAGGATGAGGCTCGTATAGGCGAGCTGGCTCAGAAACAGGATCAGCCGGTCCGGCACGTTGCCGAGCTGGCTGCCAATGGCGATCAGCGCCGCGCAGGTGAGCAGATTGGCGGCCGGTCCGGCGAAGGAGACGGCGATCTCCTGCCAGCGCGATTTGGGCGGCCAGGCGAATTCGACGTGTCCGCCGAAGAACGTCAGCACGATCCGCTTGCTCGGCAGCTTCAGCAAAGCGGCGACGCCAGCATGGCCAAACTCGTGCAGCAGCACGGTCAGCATCAGAGCAGCGAGAAAAATCAGCGCGCCTTCGACGCCGCCGATCCCGGAATCAGCAATGCCGGTGGCCAGCACGTAGAGCGCGAGGATCAGAACCGTGGGATCGACGACGATAGCGGCGCCGGCGAACGAACCGATGCGCAGGCCCCGCTCTTCGGCCAATTAGGCCGCCGCCGGCGCTTCGCTCAGCTTCTTCTTGAGATCGCGGCGGATTTTGACCGCACGGTCCGAAAGCTGGTCTTCGCGGGCCTTCAAGAGATAGGCGTCGAGGCCGCCCACATGGTCGACCGAGCGGAGCGCCGCCGCCGTGATGCGCAGCTTGAAGGCGCGCCCGAGCGCATCGCTGGCGAGCGTGACGTTCACGAGGTTCGGGGCGAACTCGCGCTTGGTCTTGATATTGGAGTGGCTGACCTTGTGGCCGATCTGGCGGTTGACGCCGGACAGCTCGCAACGGCGGGACATGGGAACACCCTGGAAATTGAAGCGCGGACGCTTACGCGATGGGGGCGCGGGGGTCAAGCTTGGGAGCGGCGCCGGACGTCTCGAAACAGCCCAATTTGGTTCATGACGTAATCAGCCCCGTTAAGCTAGGAACGACCCTGCCCGAAAACCGCTTGGACCCGATAATGCGCAAGCTCGCCGCCCTCCTCTGCCTTGGCCTCGCCGCGTTGACGGGGCCCGCCGCCGCGCAGGATGCGGAAGCCGCGACCACCGGCCGGCACTTCGAGGCGGTCTATTCGGTGCGCGCGCGCGGGATCACCGCCGGCGATTTCAACTACAGCTTCCGCCAGAACGGCGCCGGCTACGAAGCCTCGGCCGAGCGGCGCATCACCGGCCTGCTGCGGATGACGGTCGGCGACAGCCAGGACTATTCCTATTCCGTGCGCGGCCAGGTCCGCCCCGACGGGGCGCTGCAGCCGGTCACCTATCGCCACCAGGGCGGCCGGCGCGACCGCGTCGTCGATGTGCGCTTCACGGCGAACGACATCATCACCACCGCCAATCCGCCGATGGGCATGGGACACCCCCCGGCCACGCAAGCGCAGAAGGCCGGTGCGATCGATCAACTCTCGGCCATCGCCAGCATGGTGGTGGCGACCGGCGATCCCTGCAGCCGCACGCTGCGCGTCTATATGGACGGGCGCGCGCGCTTCGATTTCGTGATGAGCCCGAACGGACGCGTGAACGTGAATGGGCCCGCCTTCCACGGCCAAGCGCTGCGCTGCCGCGTGCAGTTTCGCCCCATCGCCGGCTTCTCCGATCCGCAGGAAGCCTCGGTGCTGACCTTCCTGTTCGCGCCGACGACGCAAGGCATGTATGCGCCCGTGCGCATCGAGATGCCGAGCGACAACGGGCTTGTTGTGCTGGACGCGCGCACGCTGACGGTGAACGGGACAAGATTGCGGTAATCCCTCTCCCCTTGTGGGAGAGGGTGGCGCAAGCAGCGCTTGCGCCGGGTGAGGGGTGTCCTCCTCCACCAGCGTCGTGCATGCACCCCTCATCCGTCCGCGCTCGCGCGCGGACACCTTCTCCCACAAGGGGAGAACGACGATGCTCAACTCGTATCCGCGAGCAGCGGCGGCATCCATTTGAACAGCGCGATCACGGAAATCGCCGCTTCGGTGACGCTTCGCCAATGTTCATCGACGATGGCGCACACGCCGCGGCGGACGCGCCTCGGCGATCAGACGCGCTTTGTGCGCGGCGGCGCCGCGTTTGCGCCAAAGCTTGTGCGCCAGGCGCTCGACGTGCGGGCCGGGCTCGGCGATCACGCGGCACAAAGCTTCGTAGCGCTCGGCCAAGCGGCGCGCACGCAGCGCACGCGCCGCTTCACGTCGCGCTTCGCGTTGGGCGCGTTTCGCATCATCGACGCGCTTGCGGAAAATTTCCGCGACCAGAATCGGCGGACCGATGTCGCGGATGCAGGGCAGCAAAAGTTCGCGCGGCGGCTTGCGATCCAACGGATCGGGCGGAATGACGAGCGCGAAGCTGACGCGCCATGTCGAAGACCGCTTCGCATCGAAGACGACGCGCTTTGATTGCGCACGCCCGAGCCGGGCCAGATAAGCGGTGACGCGAGCCTTGGTGAGCAAGCGCTGTTGCTTCTCCGCCATGGCCGGCTTTGGCAACTTGGCCGCTTCGATCAGCAGAAGCTTGCGCGTGAGGCGTTCGAGCGGCTCGAGCCAATCAAGAATGTCGCGCCGCGTTTTGGGGCTGAGCTTTTCGATCGCCGCGATCAAAGCCGGCGCGCCGAGCGCCAGACGCATCATCGACAGCATCTCGCGAAGGAGGGTCCAGAGGTCGGGGCGATTGGGCAGGTTCATGTGCGCCTGAGCCTAGGCACGGCGGAAACCCGGTCGGATAGATCGCGGCGAAGCACTCCGGGCGCGTGTCGCAATTCTCTTCTCGCTATTTCGCCGCAGCGGCCTAAGTTGGATTGCATCGCTGGCCACGACTTTCAGGCGCCGGCGGCTGAGAGACCGCGCGCGCTCCCGCCTTAAGCCGGAGCCACGCCCATGCCCCCAAAGCCCGAAGAGAACGCGCGCGCGTATTTGCAGCGTCTGCTGCGCGAGAGCGCACAACAGACGTGGCCGCTGATCCGAGCGTCGAGACGCGCCTGTGAGGAAAGCCGCGAACTTTTGAGGGAAGTCGAGAAGAAGCATCCGGGAACTTAGCGCCGACGCGCGGCGTCCTCCTTCAGGAGGCGTCGCCGATGCCCAGTCCCGAGATCGATTGGACAGACGAGATCGAAGCGGGACCGGCGCACGCTAAAGCAGCTTCGGCGATCGCTGGCCTTCAGCCGAGATCTGATCGCGCAATCACGCGCCCTGGCCGATGAAACGCGGGCCATGCTGCAGCGCCTGGACGCGCCGAAGCCACGCTCGCCGCGAGCGTGCCCTGGGTCACAGCGATAGGGTTAGGGGGCGGTTAGGTTGGCTCATCGGAATTCAAACGGAGCCCACGCCAATGACCCTCTTCGCCCGCCTCGCCACGATCGCCCTCGCCGCCGCTTTGTTTGCTCCGGTCGCTTTCGCCACCCTGCATCAAGCCGCGCAGATCGTCTGATCCTCACCTATCCCCGGATGAAGGCGCGAGCCTTCAGTCCGGGGCCCATATCCTCGAACGATTGAGCTGATGGGGCCCCGGACAGAAGGCTCGCTTCGCTCCCATCCGGGGATGGGTGTCGAAGCGTCCAGAACCGCCCGCGCACGCCGGTTGGCTTCCCGGCAAGCGCGGGCGGTTTTCGTTTGCGCCCCGCGCCGAGGAGAGCCGCCCAGCGGCAGGAAATCGGAAAGTCCCAGGTAGTCTTGTGTGTTACTTAAGTCTTAACCACAAGATTTAGCCGTGAACGCCTAAGCAACGAATCAAAGGCGGTGATTCGAAAATGATTCGTTCTGCTTGGGTTCTCATTTATGGTGCTGGTTTTCCGTGTGCGCGAAGCAAATCGGCCAACCGAGCGAACAGTACAGGATGGTATCGCTTCGGAGCGCTTGGATTGTTGCTGATCGAATAGGCCTTGAGGCCGGGGCCCGCGATTTTTATCCGGTCCTTATCTGCATCGTACCAAACGCGTACTTCGATTTCGAGCGACTTGGTGGTCATGGCCCACTCCCAGTTAGCTGGTTGTGCCCCCTTCTGTCGCGCTGGTCCCCGCCTTGAAATCCCGCTGAGCGCCGCCCATCGTCCTCATCATGGCAGCGCGCGCGCTGGGACGGGTGAAAGCCGTCCTCGGCCCCACCAACACCGGCAAGACCCACCTCGCCATCGAGCGGATGCTGGCGCACGGCTCGGGCATGATCGGGCTGCCGCTCAGGCTGCTGGCGCGCGAAGTCTATGACCGCGCGGTGAAGCTCAAGGGCGCGGGCGCCGTGGCGCTGATCACCGGCGAAGAAAAGATCGCGCCCGACACCGCCAAGTATTTCGTCTGCACCGTCGAAGCCATGCCGCTCGACCGCGTCGTCGAGTTCGTCGGCGTCGACGAAATCCAGGTCGCGCAGGATCCCGACCGCGGCCACATCTTCACCGACCGCATCTTACACGCGCGCGGCCATGGCGAGACCATGCTGATGGGCTCCGACACGATGCGGCCGATGCTGAAGCGGCTGTTGCCGGAC
>DASZSK010000136.1:0-3309 GCA_035548735.1 Caulobacterales bacterium
TCGGCTTCGCCCATCATCCGCCTCTCAGCGCTCGGATCGTTCGCCATGTCGGTTCGAGCGCGAACGCGACCACCATCGCCAGCCCCACCCAGGCATTATATTTGAACGCGGCGAGCGCGGTTTGCCCGTCGGCTTCGTTCACCGAGCGCAGATTGGGCCAGACCATCAGCACGCCGACGACTGCGATTGCAGCCGTCGTCGGCCACAGCGCTTCGGCGAAGCGCGTGGCCAGGCCCCAGAAGAAGAGAGCGAGGACGTAGAAGGCGAGCGTCCACAGCCGCCACCTTTTACCGAAGAGACGCGCGGTGGAACGGACGCCGATCAGCGCGTCGTCTTCGCGATCCTGCAGCGCGTAAATCGTGTCGTAGGCGATGGTCCAGGCGATGCAGCCGGCATAGAGCGCGTAAGCCGAGAGCGGGAGATCGTAGAACGGCGATTCCGCAGCGCTCGCGACCAGGGCGCCCCAGGAAAAGACAATGCCGAGCCAGGCCTGCGGCCACCACGTGACGCGCTTCATAAAAGGATAGAGCGCCACCAGCGGCAGCGAAGCGATGGCGATGAGCTTGGCGAAATTCGGCAACGTCAGCAGCGCGGCGAGGCCGACGAGGCACTGGATCAGGAGCCACGCCCAGGCGCGTTTCACGGAAACGGCGCCAGACGGAATCGGACGCGCGCGGGTGCGCGCGACCTGCGCGTCGATGTCCTGGTCGACGATGTCGTTATAGGTGCAGCCCGCGCCGCGCATGGCGATTGCGCCGAACAGGCAGGCGAGCGTGTAGACGGCGTCGATGGCGAAAAAGCCTTGCCCGGTGCGCGCCAGCGCGAGGCCCATCAGGCACGGCAGCAACAGCAATTGCCAGCCGATCGGCCGATCCAGCCGCGACAGCTGCGCATACGGCTTCCACACCGCCGGCAGCCGGTCGGTCCAGTGTTGCCGCAAAGCGTCGGGAGTCTTCTGGTTCATGCGCGGGCGGACGATGCTTCGCGCTTCGTCTGGACGCAAGCGCGCGCATCGCGTATGGAAGCGCCCCTCGACGCGATAAAGGAGCAGGCTCGACACGATGGTCCGACCGTAAAGACGCGGCGCCGCGACGGACGCCGACGATGCCGACCCGGCTTTGGCTGGCGACGCTCGAAACCCTCCGTTTCGCATGGTCTCCGCGCTTGGACTTCACGAGCTTCTTTCGTTCCTCGCGCTTCCTTCCCATTTGCATTGCGCCGGCGACGCCGGCTGCGGGGTTTTCCATGAGCGATGCGCTCGAATTCGACGACGACGACCAGACGCGTCCGCTAAAGGCGCCGGTTGGCGATATCCTGATGTACGTGCTGCGGCGCTGGTGGTCGCAGCCCCATTATCTGCTGCCTTTCATCGGCATCTATCTGCTGGCGGTGAGCTGCGATCTGTCGCTGCCGGTGGTGTCGGGCGCGATGGTGCAGGCGCTTTCGGCGGGGCCGGGCGCGGCCAACGCGCAGGTGCTGACCACATACACGCTGTTCGCGCTGGTGGCGTTTGGCTTCTATTTCTTCCGCAACACGTCGGTGCGCTTCTGGATTCCGCTGGCGGCGCGGAACATGAAGTCCATCGTCGATGACGGCTTCCGCGACGTGCAGCGTTTCAGCTCGGACTGGCACGCCAACAATTTCGCCGGCGCCACGGTGCGGCGCGTCAGTCGCGCCATGAATGCGTACGACACGGTCTCGGATACTTTGGTGTGGTCGGTGCTGCCGGCGACCATCGTGCTTTCGGGCGTCACGGTGATGACGGCCATGCGCTGGCCGATGATCGGGCTGTTCGTCGGCGCGTCGATCGTCATGTTGCTGTTGCTCAATTGGTGGACCTGGACGCTCTATCTGAAGAAGGATTTTTCCGTCACCAATGTCGCCGACACGCGGATCGGCGCTTCTCTGGCGGACGCCGTCGGCGCCAACGCCTCCGTGAAGGCGTTTGGCGCCGAGGAGCGTGAACAGGCGCGGCTCGGCGCCGTCACCGCCGATTGGCGCGTGAAGGCGCTGAAGCTATGGTACAAGTCCACGAACGCGTGGATTTACCAAAATCTCACGCTGTTCATCTTGCAGGCGGGCTTGCTCGGGCTCGTCGTGCGCGAGTGGATGGCGGGGCGCGCCAGCCCTGGCGACGCCGCTTTCGCCATCACCTCGTTCTTCCTGATGAGCGGCTATCTGCGCACCTTGGGCGAAAGCATCCGCACGCTGCAGAAGGGCTTTGCCGACATCGCCGATGTTGTCGCTTATTCAAAGCAGGCGTCGGAGATCGTCGATGCGCCAAACGCGCCGGCGTTCGCGAGGGGCGCGGGCGAGATCCGCTTCGAGCAGGTGACGTTCCGCTACAAGGGTCAGCCCGAACCGATCTACAGCGACTTTTCGCTCGATATTCGCCCTGGCGAAACGGTGGCGCTGGTCGGGCCGACGGGTTCCGGCAAGTCGACCTTCGTCAAGCTTGTGCAGCGTCTCTACGACGTGAGCGAAGGCGCGATCCGCATCGACGGGCAGGACGTGCGCGGCGTGACGCAAGCCAGCTTGCGCCAGGCGATCGCGCTGGTGCCGCAGGATCCGGCGCTGTTTCACCGTTCGTTGCGGGAAAACATCGCTTATGCGCGGCCCGACGCGCCGATGTCGGAGATCATTCTCGCGGCAGAGCGGGCGCGGGCGCACGATTTCATCGCGCGCTTGCCGGAGCAGTACGAGACAGAGGTCGGCGAACGCGGCGTGAAGCTCTCTGGCGGCGAACGCCAGCGTGTGGCGCTGGCGCGCGCTTTCCTGGCCGACGCCCCGATCCTCATCCTCGACGAAGCGACTTCCTCGCTCGACGTGGAGACGGAGCGCGACATCCAGGCGGCGATGGCTGAGCTGAAGCGCGGGCGCACCACTATCGTTATCGCCCACCGGCTGTCCACCGTGCGCGAGGCGGACCGCATCCTCGTATTCGAGGGCGGGCGCATCGTCGAGCAGGGGCGTCACGCCGATCTGGTCGCGGGCAGCGGTCTCTATGCGCGCCTGAACGCACTGGCGCAGGGGGATCACTTGCGCGACGAAGCGGCGTAAGCTCGGAGCATGCCTCAACCGCGCCTTATGATCGACTCTGCGCTCGCGCCGGGCGCGGAGATCGCGCTGGACGAAAACCAAAGCCGCCATGTCGGCACGGTGCTGCGACTGGGCGAAGGCGATGCGCTCCGCGTGTTCAATGCGCGCGACGGCGAGTGGCGCGCGACGATCGTTGAGAAGACCAAGCGCGGCTTGCGCGTGCGCGTGGGTGCGTTCATCCGCCCCGCGCGTTCTACGCCCGATGTTGAT
>DASZSK010000137.1:0-19279 GCA_035548735.1 Caulobacterales bacterium
CGGCGCCGCACGGGCTCGAGCCCTTCGAGGACCTCGATGTCCTTGGCGGTGTAGTCACCGGACGGCGGGTGGTCGGTGGCCCCGAATAGGCCCTCGTCCCACAATTCGCCCTTGCCCGGTTTGGGCGCTGATTTCTTCTGCGCTTGAGCCATGAATGTCCCTTAAGGCGCTTCGGCCGCTTTGGGCAAATCAGCCAGAAGCGCGATCCCACATGAAGGCGGTGACGAAGCGGTAAACACCACTCAGATGGGGATTAAGTGTCTTATAGGCCACGCCTGCCGGCGGGGGCCGTGAAACGCAGTGGAACGGGGAAACCTTCAGGGGAGGGGGTCGTTCGGGGGTCTTCGGGCGGGCAGCCCAGGAGAACCAAGATGAAGATGCTCGCAATCTCGGCCGCGGCGATGGCGGCTGCGTTGGCGGCGACGCCCGCCTCCGCGCGCGTCGTCAACGACCAAGGCTTCTATGCCGGGCTTGGCGCGACCTATTACGACGCCGATCAGGCGCAGGTGACGGGGGCGACCGGCCGGCTCGGCTATCGCTTCAATCCGAATTTTGGCGTTGAAGGCGAGGCTTCGTTCGGGATCGAGGGCGACACCGCCGATTTCCTCGGCACGCCGGTGGATGTCGATCTCGACAACCAATACGGCGCCTATGCCGTCGGCTTCCTGCCGGTGTCGGATCGCTTCGAACTGCTTGGCCGCGTCGGCTACGCGAAGATCGACGCGCAAGGCTCGTATGGCGGCTTCACCGCCGGCGCCGATGATGACGGCGTCGCCGCGGGCGTCGGCGCGCAATGGGCGCTCACTGACAATTTCGCGCTGCGCGGGGACTATACGCGCCTTTCGAGCGACAATGACGGCGTCAACGCCTGGGGCCTTTCGGGCGTCTGGTCGTTCTAACCCTGACGCTACTTCGCAAGCGGAGCGGGCCGGCCAAAGCCGGCCCGTTTCATTTTACCGAGTTCAATCGTAGGTTTGCGCACATGAGCAAACCCGATCTGGTTCGGCCGTTCTTGCCGACGAGGGATTTCGACCTCTCACTGCGCTTTTACAAAGCGCTGGGCTTCGAGTGCGTGTTCGAAGGCGAAGTGGCGATCTTCGCGGCCGGCTCCGGCGGCTTCATCCTGCAGCGCTATTATCAGGCTGAGTGGGCGGGGAATTCGATGATGCAGTTCGTGGTCGATGATCTCGACGCGAAATGGGCGGAGATCGAAAGGCTCAACCTGGCGACGACGTTCGGCGTGCCCGAGCCGAAGCCGCCGGCGATGCAGCCCTGGGGGTTTCGCGTGGCCTATGTGGTCGATCCGGCCGGCGTGCTTTGGCACGTGGTGGAGCGTCACTAGATTCTTGCGTGCTTCCCGGGTGAAAAACCCGGGACAATTGTTCCCTGGAAACGCACTCAGAACGGCCACCACCAGCGATTCAGTTTGCCCTCGCAGCGGCTGAGTTGGGCGGCGTACGCATCTCGATAGCTCTGCACGCGTACGGCTGATGCGAGCAATGCCGCGTTGCCTTGATATGAACCCCGCGAATAGCCGCCGCGACCTTCGTGATAGGCGAGGTAGTGCCCGCGCGCGTCCGCATAGTCGATGCCGAGTTGGCGGTGCGAGACGCTGCAATACCAAGCGACAAAGTCTGTGGCGTCGCTGAATTCCGTGCGGTCGACGCCGGCGTCGCCGCGCGCTTGCTTGTATTCGTCCCACGTCGTGTTGAGCGCCTGCGCATAGCCGTGGGCGCTGGTGATGTGGGGGCCAGGGAGAATCCAAAGGATGCGTCCGCGCGGCGGGCGCGCGCGATAGCGAAAGCCGCTCTCTTGACGAATGATGGCGAGTTGCAACGCCGGCGGCGTTCCCCAGCGATGTTCGGAGCTGCGCACGGCGCGCCACCAGCCAGCCTGATGCTCGAACATGTCGCAGGCGTCGCCGGGCTGTTCCGGCATGGCGTGCGTCACGCAACCGCCAACCGCAAGCGTCGCCGCGCCCAACAGGAACATCCTCCGCCGCATGAAGCGCGTGTACGCCGTGGCGGCGTGCGCGCCAAGCCGAGGAGGCAGTGTGGCGCGCCTAGCTGGCGGCTTGCAGCGTGCGCTGCGCCTCTGCGCAGCGTCGGCCGATCCACTGATAGAGATAGGCGCCAAACCATCGTTTCGTCGCTTCGGGCGCTTCTTCGTACAGCCTCACCAGGATCGGATCGGCGTCCGGATAGACGCCGCTGTCGGCGAGTTCGAGCGCGCGGGCGACGAAGTGCGCTTCGTGGGTCAGCATGAGCATTCACAAATGATGCCTTCCGCCGCCCGTTCGCGCCGCTGTCCAATCGGCGTAATTGCAGTCGGATTACGAACTAAGCCGTACGGATTGGCCGAAAGGATGTTTCGAAATGAAACGGGCCGGAGATCGCTCTCCGGCCCGCGCGTCGTGTGCGTGTGATCGTTCAGATCAGCACTTATAGTACATGTCGAATTCGACCGGATGCGGATGCGTCATGAAGCGGTCGAGTTCTTCCTTCTTGAGATCGATATAGGCGTCGATCATGTCGTCGGTCATGACGCCGCCCTTCAGCAGGAAGTCGCGGTCGCGATCGAGCGCGTCGAGCGCCATGCCGAGCGAGGAGCATACGGTCGGCACGTCCTTCAGCTCTTCCGGCGGCAGATCGTAGAGGTTCTTGTCGAGCGGATTGCCCGGATGGATCTTCTTCTCGATGCCGTCGAGGCCGGCCATCAACAGCGCCGTGTACGAGAGATACATGTTGCCCATCGGATCCGGGAAGCGAACCTCGACGCGCTTGGCCTTCGCGCCCGTGCCATGCGGAATACGGCAAGAGGCCGAACGGTTGCGCGCCGAATAGGCGAGCAAAACCGGGGCTTCATAGCCGGGCACGAGGCGCTTGTAGGAATTCGTCGTCGAGTTCGTGAACGCGTTGATGGCGCGCGCGTGCTTGATGACGCCGCCGATATAGTAGAGGCAGGCATCGGAGAGATCGGCGTACTTGTCGCCGGCGAAGGTGTTCTGGCCGCCCTTCCAGATCGACTGGTGCACGTGCATGCCCGAGCCGTTGTCCTTGTAATAGGGCTTGGCCATAAAGGTTGCGGACTTGCCGTAAGACGCGGCCACGTTGTGGATCACGTACTTATAGAGGTTCATCGCGTCGGCCATGCTGACCAGCGTGCTGAACTTGAGGCCGAGTTCGTGCTGGGCCGGCGCCACTTCGTGGTGGTGCTTTTCGGTGGCGAGGCCGATTTCCTTCATGACTTGCAGCATCTCGCCGCGCATGTCCTGCAGGCTGTCGATCGGCGGGACGGGGAAGTAACCGCCCTTCGGGCCCGGGCGGTGACCCATATTGCCGCCTTCATAGGCCTTGCCCGTGTTGAATGGCAGTTCGGTGGAATCGAAGCTGTAGCCGGTGTTGTTCGGCTCGGTCGTCCAACGCACGTCGTCGAACACGAAGAATTCCGCTTCCGGGCCGAAATAGGCGACGTCGCCGGCGCCCGACGACTTCACATAGGCTTCGGCCTTCTTGGCGATCGAGCGGGGGTCGCGCGAATAGGGCGCGAGCGTGCCGGGCTCGAGAATGTCGCAGAACAGCGCCAGCGTGGTTTGCTGGAAAAACGGATCGATGTGGGCGCCGGCGGGGTCAGGGCGCATGACCATGTCGGACTCGTTGATGGCTTTCCAGCCGGCGATCGACGAACCGTCGAACATGGTGCCTTCCTGGAAATAGCTTTCATCGAACATGCCGACGTCGAACGTGACGTGCTGCATCTTCCCGCGCAGATCATTGAAGCGAAGGTCGACATACTGGACCTCCTTCTCCTTGATCATCTTCATGACATCAGCGGCCGTGGTCATTTCTTATTCCCCCGAAACACAAGAGAGGTGAGGTGAGCTTTCAGACGTGCTTCCGCCCCCGGCGGCTGCCGGAGGCGGAGAGCTCAGGACTCGCGCGACGCGATCAAACAGCAGCGGCGCCGGTTTCGCCAGTGCGGATGCGGATCACGTTCGAGACATCGCTGACGAAGATTTTGCCGTCGCCGATCTTGCCGGTCTTGGCGGCGCGTTGAATGGCCTCGAGCGCGCCTTCGACCTGCTCGTCCGCAACAACAACTTCCAGCTTCAGCTTGGGAAGAAAATCCACGACGTATTCAGCGCCGCGATAGAGTTCGGTGTGGCCCTTCTGGCGTCCGAAGCCTTTGGCCTCGACAACGGTCATGCCCTGCAGGCCGATTTCCTGCAGCGCCTCCTTCACGTCATCGAGCTTGAACGGCTTGATAATGGCTTCAATCTTTTTCATCCGGGCGACCTTTCTCCCTTTTACGGACGGCGAGAAGCGCTTCTCCGGATGGGAAGTCGGCGCTCGCTGCCGAGGGACATCGGCCCATGCTTCGCAGCCGTCAAGCGAATCGAAAAGCTGCAGCGCGGCGCCGCGCTGCGTCCTTGGAACCGGCGCCTCAAGAGCGGGCGCCGGCGCCCAAATGGCTGGCTCTCGCGGCCAAGATCGCGACTGCGGGCCTTGTTTCGCCGCGCCGCGAACAGGTCCATAACCATGCCCTCCGAATGACCCGCATCTTCCTCATCCGGCACGGCGAGCCCACCGCGCCTTGGCACGCCGCCGATGATCCCGGTCTCTCGGCGCTGGGCGCCGCGCAGGCCGAAGCGGCCGCGGCGGAGCTGGCGCGGCATGCGCCGGGACGGATCATTTCCTCACCCCTGCGGCGCTGCCGCGAGACGGCGGTCCCGTTCGCCACAGCCTCCGGTTTCGCGCCTCTGATCGAACCGCGCGTCGCGGAGGTCCCCTCGCCGCCGCTGGCGGACCGTCAGGGTTGGCTTCGCGCGACCTTTCCGGGCGCGGTGGAAGGCGGCGCGGCGCGTGGATGGGATGCCTGTGGAGAGACGATCCTGCGCTGGCGGCGAGACATCGTCGCTGCACTGTGCGGGCTTGAAGACCACACGGCGGTGTTCACGCATTTCATCGCCATCAACGCGGCGGTGAGCGCGGCGCTTGGCCGGGATGAAGCCATCGTCTGCCGTCCTGCGCACGCTTCCATCACGGAACTGGTTTGCGCAGACGGGACGCTCAAGCTCGTCTCCATGGGCGCGCAAGTGGATGGAAGGACGATCGCGTGAACGGACGCGAGCTGATCACGAACGCGGAGATGCGCGCCATCGACAAGGCGTCGGCTGACGCGCTCGTTCCCACGCGCACGCTGATGGAGAACGCCGGGCGCGCCGTCGCCGACGCGATCGCCGCGCGCTTCTCGCCGCGGCCCACGGCGGTGATATGCGGCCCCGGCAACAATGGCGGCGACGGCTGGGTGACGGCGCGCGCGCTGATGGAGCGCGGTTGGCCGGTCTGGGTGGAGACGCTGAAGCCGGCCGCGGAATTGTGGGGCGATGCGTTCGACGCCGCGAATGCGTGGAAAGGAACCACGCATCCGAGCTCAGAACTCAATCCGCCGGCGGAGGTCTATGTCGATGCGATGTTTGGCGCGGGGCTGTCGCGGCCGTTGGAAGGCGAAGCGCTGCGCTGGGCGCATCGTTTAGCTCAGGCCCCCGAACGCGTCGTCGCGGTGGACGTGCCCTCGGGGCTTGATGGAGACAGCGCAAAGCCGCTGGGCGAGGCCTGCGTGCGCGCCGCGCTGACCGTGACGTTTGTGCGCAAAAAGCCCGCGCATGTGCTGTACTCGGGCCGCGGCCTGTGCGGCGATGTCGTGGTCGCCGACATCGGTGCGCCAGAGGCGGTCATCGAGGCGCAGCAGCTCAAACTTTGGGAGAACGGGCCGGAGCTCTGGGCGGACCTGTTTCCGTGGCCGAACGCGGAAGCGCACAAGCATGCGCGCGGGCATGTGTTTATCGCGAGCGGCGGACACGCGCGGACTGGCGCGGCGCGCATGGCTGCACGCGCTGCGCTCAGGGTCGGCGCCGGCTTGGTGACGGTGCTGAGCCCCAGCGACGCGCTGGCCGAGAATGCTGCGCAGCTGACCGCTGTGATGCTCCATGAAGCGAAAGGTCCTGGCGAATATGCGTCTATCGCCCGCAGCGCCTCGTGTCTGGCGATCGGTCCGGCGTTCGGGTTGGACGATGCGCAACGCGCGAACCTTCAGGCTGCGCTGGGCGCGGCGAAGCGCGCGCCGATGGTGCTTGATGCGGACGCGCTGACACTGCTTTCGCCGTTCAAATCGGAACTCGATCGGCGTGATGTGATGACGCCGCATGTCGGCGAATTTCGTCGCTTGTTTCCGGATTTGTTGCGCGAGGACGTGAACAAGATCGAGACTGCGCGCGCAGCGTCCGCGCGCGCCGGTGCGATCGTGTTGTTCAAGGGGCCGGACACGGTGATCGCCGCGCCCGATGGCCGAGCCGCTGTAAATACGAGCGGCACGCCGTTTTTAGCGACAGCCGGCGCAGGCGATGTGTTGACCGGGCTGATCGCCGGCCTGATCGGGCAGGGCATGCCCAGCTTCGAAGCCGCCGCCGCCGCCGCGTGGCTGCATGGCGAGGCCGCAGAGCGCAAAGGCGCCGGTCTGATCGCCGAGGATCTTCCGGAGATACTTCCGGACGTCTTGGCGATGCTCGCGCGCGGGTAGAAACGCCCGTCCAAGGCGCTCCGTACGGTTCCCTTCCCTGTTTCCCATCCTGCATTTAGGTTAAGGACGTGCGGGACGGGCGCGGTCGCGGGGGAGAGGTCTCATGGTCTGGTGGTGGTGGATCATTCCGGGGATCGTCGGGGTCATCGGACTGGCGGTGGCGCTAAGCGGCCTCGGTTGGATATTCCGCGGCAAACCGTTCAAGGGTGGGCGCGGCCTGGTCGGCGGCGGCGGATTCTTGGCCGTGGGCGCGGTGGCCAGCCTGATGGGCCTTAACATCCAATCCTACCAGCGCCTGACCGCGGAGCGGCCGGTGGCGACGGTGGAATTGCACCAGAAGGGACCGCAGCTGTTTGAGGCTACCGTCTCCCAGCCGCCCCTGGGCGACAAACCCGCCGAGATTCGCACCTTCGAAGTGCATGGCGATGAATGGCGACTTGAGGCGCGGACCATCAAGTGGAAGCCGTGGGCCAATATCCTTGGACTCGATTCCCAATACCGGCTGGATCGCTTTTCCGGCCGATACACGGAAACCGCGGATGAGCAGAACCGCGAGCGCAGCGTGTACGATCTGCGGCCGGTCCCTAACACCGGGATCGATTTCCTGCCGACGGCGCAGGTGATGAGCCATGTCCTGCCGATCGTCGACATCCCGGAGTACGGGCAGGGCGTCTACATGCCAATGGCGGATGGGGCGAAATACGACGTGACGATCCTGTCGAGCGGGGCTCTGTTGCCGCATCCGAGCAATGAGGCCGCGGCCGAAGCCGTCGCCAACTGGCACAATTAGGGGTCAGCCGGCGCAGAAATGGGCTTTGTGTCCGCGCCAGGGTTGCGCAAGCCCGACGCGGATCAGGCGCTCGCCCAGATCGTCGCCATCGATCTCGATCCGCGCAACGACGCGGCCGTATCGGTCGCGCCGCCCTCCGGGAATGGCCTCGACCCGACGCGCCTCCGAAACCCACTCGGCGACGTAGGCGCGCGAGGCCTCGGCCAAAGCGCGCTCCTCGGGGCACTCGGCGCGGGCTCCCCGTTCCGGCGCATCAATGTTTTCAACGCGGTACCGCTCTGAGCCATCGCGCAAAGTGTCGCCGTCAACGACGGTGGGTTGGGCCAACGCGAAGCCGGCGACGAGAATCAAACCCGCAAGCACCAGTCGAGCAATACAACTAGTACGGGTAATTCTCAACCTTACAGAGAACGCGAACCCTTGGTGCGGACGGCGGGAGTCGAACCCGCACGCCTTGCGGCGCTGGAACCTAAATCCAGTGCGTCTGCCAGTTCCGCCACGTCCGCTTTCGGGCCGGCTACATAAGCCTAAGGACGCCCCGCCGCCAGCGGTTCGCGGCGCTTCATCTTTCTGACGCGCACCTGCTGACACCCGCCCTGGGGCGTGCAATAAGCCGCGCTTTCTTGAAACGCGTGGGCTCGGCAAAGGATTTGCAGCGCTCGCGCGCATGTCCAGGACCCGATTTATGCAGCTCAAAGAGAGCCGTTCCGAAGGCCTTCTGCGCGTTTATGACGTCGTCGCCCCCGCCGCCGATCTGGAGAAGCGGTTGGCCGCCAAGATCGAAGAAGTGCGTCCGCGCGTGCGCCTGAACGGGTTCCGGCCGGGCAAGGTGCCGGCCGCGCACATCCGTAAGATTTATGGCCCGTCGATCATGCGGGAAATCATCGACGAGACGGTCCAGAAATCGACGCAGGAGGCGCTTGAGCAGGCCAAGGTCCGCCCGGCTTCGGAGCCGCAGCTTGAATTGAAAAGCGACATTGAAAAGGTCGCCGCCGGCGAAGCCGATCTCGCATTCCAGCTTTCGGTCGAGGTGATGCCGGATTTCGAGCCGGTCGACATCAAGACCATATCGATCACCCGCCCGGTCGCGCCGGTATCGGATGAACAAGTCGACGACGCGGTCGCTGAACTGGCGAAGTCGCAGCGTTCGTTCGATGAAAAAGACGGCGCGGCGGAAGATGGTGACGCCGTTGTCGTCGACTTCGTCGGCAAGCTCGACGGCGAGCCTTTCGAAGGCGGCGCAGCCCAAGACGCCACGGTTGTTATCGGCTCCGGGCAGTTCATTCCGGGCTTCGAAGATCAGCTCAAAGGCGTGAAAGCCGGCGATGAGAAGGTGCTCAACGTCACCTTCCCGGAGAATTACGGCGCCGCGAACCTCGCGGGGAAGGCCGCGACCTTCGAGACCAAGGTCAAGCAAGTTCGTGCGCCGAAGGAGACCGCGGTCGACGACGATTTCGCCAAGCAATTGGGATTTGAAGGTCTCGCCAATCTGCGCGAAGCGGTGCGTCAGCGCATTGAAGAAGATCACGGCCGCCAATCGCGCGCCAAGGCCAAGCGCGCGCTGTTCGACAAGCTGGACGCCCAGCACGATTTCCAGTTGCCGCCGCGCATGGTGGATGCCGAGTTCGCGCAGATTTGGCGTCAGATTGAGCAGGATCGCGCTGCGGGCCAGCTCGACCCGAGCGACGCCGACAAGAGCGAAGAAGAATTGCGCGGAGAATATCGCAAAATCGCCGAGCGCCGTGTGCGCCTCGGGCTGCTGCTGGCCGAGATCGGCCGCCGCAACAAGATCGAGGTCAGCGACCAGGAGGTGGCGCAGGAAGCGATGCGCCAGGCGCGGAACTTCCCAGGTCGCGAACGCCAGATCTTCGAGATGTACCAGAAGAACCCGAATCTGCAGGCGCAGCTCCGGGCGCCGCTCTATGAAGAGAAGGTGGTCAGCTACGTTCTCGAAATCGCCAATGTCTCGAATGAGACCGTGAGCCGCGAAGACTTGTTCAAGGACGATGACGCGCCGGGCCCCGAGGCGTCCGAGAGGAAGCCGGCCAAGGCGAAGAAGGCCAAGACGGAGACGGCGGAAGAATAGGCGCTGCGCCAGCGGGACGGACGGGTCTTGCGGGCTGGCGCGCAGAGTCAAATATGTGAGGACCGGCGGGGGCGATTCCTCCGCCCTTCCCGAAAGGCGGTCATGTCGTTCGATCCCACCGAAAAGATGATGAACCTCGTTCCGATGGTGATCGAGCAGACGAGCCGCGGCGAACGCGCGTTCGATATCTTCTCGCGCCTCTTGAAGGAACGGATCATCTTTGTAACCGGTCCGATCGAAGACGGGATCGCAAGTCTCGTGACGGCGCAGCTTCTGTTCCTCGAATCCGAGAACCCGAAGCGCGAAATTGCTATGTATATCAATAGCCCGGGCGGGGTCGTTACCTCCGGGCTGGCGATCTACGACACCATGCAATACATCCGAAGCCCGGTTTCCACCGTGTGCATTGGGCAGGCGGCGTCGATGGGATCGATGTTGTTGGCGGCGGGCGAGAAGGGCCTGCGCATCTGCCTGCCGAACGCGCGGGTGATGGTGCACCAGCCGTCCGGCGGGTTCCGCGGCCAAGCCAGCGACATTCAGCGCCACGCCGAGGACATCATCGCCACCAAGCGCCGGCTGAACGAGATTTACGTGAAACACACGGGCCAGAATTACGATCGGGTCGAGAAAACGCTCGACCGGGATCACTTCATGACGGCCGATGAAGCGAAAGATTTTGGGATTGTCGACCGGGTCTACGAGAAGCGCGAGATGGCCGAAGGCGGCCTTTCCCTAGGGACCTGAAGGGCCAAAGCGCCGCAGGAACCGCTCAATACGGTTGCGGCCCCGTCCTTGCTATGGTCGTATCCGGCCCAAAACCGTTGAAACAATTTTGAAAGGATGGGCGGGCCACCATCTTTAACAGGGAACTAGGAGCCTTAACGGCGCCTTTTTCACCGCTTAGGGCGGAATTCAAGCCGCTCGCAGAGGATCGCTGATGAGCAAAGGCACGTCTGGCGGGGAGTCCAAGAACACCCTTTACTGTTCTTTCTGCGGAAAGAGCCAGCACGAGGTGCGCAAGCTCATCGCCGGCCCCACCGTCTTTATCTGCGACGAGTGCGTCGAACTCTGCATGGACATCATTCGCGAGGAGCACAAAAGCTCGCTCGTGAAGTCCAAGGAGGGCGTGCCGACCCCCCGCGAGATTAAGGACGTTCTGGACGACTACGTGATCGGTCAGGACCACGCCAAGCGCGTGCTCTCCGTCGCCGTCCACAATCACTACAAGCGCCTGAACCACGCCGCGAAGAACAACGACGTGGAGCTGGCGAAGTCGAACATCCTGCTGATCGGCCCGACCGGCTTCGGCAAGACGCTGCTCGCGCAAACCTTGGCGCGCATCATCGACGTGCCGTTCACCATGGCCGACGCCACGACGCTGACCGAAGCGGGCTATGTCGGCGAAGACGTCGAGAACATCATCCTGAAGCTGCTGCAGGCCGCCGATTATAACGTCGAGCGCGCCCAACGCGGCATCGTCTATATCGACGAAGTCGATAAGATCAGCCGCAAGTCCGACAATCCCTCGATCACCCGCGACGTGTCGGGCGAGGGCGTGCAGCAAGCGCTCTTGAAGATCATGGAGGGCACGGTTGCGAGCGTTCCGCCGCAAGGCGGCCGCAAGCATCCGCAGCAGGAATTTCTGCAGGTCGACACCACCAATATCCTGTTCATCTGCGGCGGCGCTTTCGCGGGCCTAGAGAAGATCATCCAGCAACGCGGCAAGGGCTCGTCGATGGGCTTCGGCGCAAAGGTGCGCGATCCGGAAGATCGCCGCACCGGCGACGTGCTGCGTGAAGTCGAGCCGGACGATCTCTTGAAATTCGGTTTGATCCCGGAATTTGTGGGCCGTCTGCCGGTTCTCGCCACGCTTGAGGATCTCGACGAACCGGCGCTGGTCACTATCTTGACCGAGCCGAAGAACGCGCTGGTTAAGCAGTATCAGCGCATGTTCGAGATGGAAAATATCCGGCTAAGCTTCCCGGATGAATCGCTCCGCGCCGTGGCGCGTAAGGCGATTCAGCGGAAGACAGGCGCGCGCGGCCTGCGCTCCATTCTGGAAGCGATCCTTCTCGACACCATGTTCGAATTGCCGAGCATGCGTGGCGTTGAGGAAGTCGTGGTTTCCGCGGATGTGGTTGAAGGTCGCGCCAAGCCTCTCCAAATATATTCGGAACGGCGCAACGGCCAAGAATCGGCCGGTTGACCTAAGCCAATCGCCTAATTGTGTTCGCGTCCTGATCACATCACGCTGATGCTGATCATAGTGGAACCGCGCTCAAGACTTGAAGCGCAGCGCAAACACTTCCACATTTTCATTCGTTAAAGGGCAAGCAGCGGCTAGCGTTGGCTCAGTGCGCACTTCTCCCGGAGGAGCCCTGTATGGCTGAACACCGCGTTCTCCCCGTGCTGCCGTTGCGCGACATCGTCGTGTACCCAAAGATGGCTGCGCCGCTGTTCGTCGGCCGCGAGAAATCCGTGCGCGCGCTCGATGAAGTCATGCGCGCCGACAAGCAGATCCTTCTCGCCGCGCAGATGGACGCCTCGGAAGACGAGCCGGCGACGGATCGCATCTTCCAGATCGGTACGGTCGCCACGGTGGTGCAATTGCTGAAGCTGCCGGATGGCACGGTTCGCGTGCTCGTCGAAGGCGGCACGCGCGCGCGCATCGTCGGTTTCCGCGAGAATGCGGACTATTTCGAAGCCGAGGTGGAGCCGATCGAGGAAGAGAACGTCGACACGCCAGAGGCGCGTGCGATCGCGCGCGCGGTGATGGAGCAGTGGGAGAATTTCGTAAAGCTCTCACGCAAGACGCCGCCCGAAGTGCTGCAATCGATCGGCCAGATCACCGAGCCCGGACGGCTCGCGGATACGGTCGCGGCCCACCTGACCGTAAAAATTCCCGACAAGCAGGCGCTGCTCGAACTCTCCGACGTGCCGTCGCGGCTTGAGCGCATCCTGGCGCTGATCGAGGGCGAGATCGGCATGCTCCAGGTGGAGCGCAAAATCCGCAATCGCGTGAAGCGTCAGATGGAGAAGACGCAACGCGAATATTATTTGAACGAGCAGATGAAGGCGATCCAGCGCGAGCTGGGCGAAGGCGACGATGGCCGCGAGGACATCGCCGAACTCGAAGCGCGCATTAAGCAGAAGAAGCTTTCCAAGGAAGCGCGCACAAAGGCCGAAGCCGAATTGAAGAAGCTGCGGCAGATGTCGCCGATGAGCGCGGAATCCACCGTCGTTCGCAATTATCTCGATTGGCTGTTGTCGCTTCCGTGGGGCGTGAAGAAGACGGTCAAGAAGAACATCGACCAGGCCGAAGCCATCCTCAACGAGGATCACTACGGGCTTGAGAAAGTGAAGGAACGCATCCTCGAGTATCTCGCCGTGCAATCGCGCACGCAGAAAGTTCGCGGACCGATCCTCTGCCTGGTTGGTCCTCCGGGCGTCGGCAAGACATCACTCGGCAAGTCGATCGCCAAGGCGACCGGCCGCGACTTCGTGCGCGTGTCGCTGGGCGGCGTGCGTGATGAAGCGGAAATCCGCGGGCACCGGCGCACGTATATCGGGTCAATGCCAGGCCGCATCATCCAGTCGATGAAGAAGGCCAAGAGCGCCAATCCGCTCTTCCTTTTGGACGAGATCGACAAGCTCGGCTTCGACTATCGCGGCGATCCGTCAGCGGCTTTGCTCGAAGTGCTCGATCCGGAGCAAAACACGACGTTCAACGACCACTATCTCGAAGTCGATTATGATCTGTCGGACGTGCTGTTCATCACCACCGCCAACAGCCTGAACATGCCGCAGCCTTTGCTGGACCGGATGGAGATCATCCGCATCCCCGGCTACACCGAAGACGAGAAGCTCGAGATCGCCAAGCGCCACTTGCTCGAGAAGCAGCTCGAGATGAATGGCTTGAAGCCGGAAGAATTCTCAGTTTCCGACGACGCCATTCGCGATCTGATCCGTCGCTACACGCGTGAAGCCGGCGTGCGCTCGCTTGAGCGCGAACTTGCCAATCTCGCACGCAAAGCCGTGCGCGAGATCGAGCAGAAGAAGAAAACCAAGGTGGAGATCACCGCGGAAAATCTTCCCGACTATGCGGGCGTCTGGAAATACCGGTTTGGCGAGAGCGAACTGGAAGATCGCGTCGGCGTCGTCACCGGGCTCGCCTGGACTGAAACCGGCGGCGAGCTTCTGACCATCGAGGCGGTGCAGATGCCCGGCAAGGGCACCATGACCGTGACGGGCAATCTGAAGGACGTGATGCGCGAATCGATCTCGGCCGCGAGTTCATACGTGCGGTCGCGTTCGATCCAGTTCGGCGTGAAGCCGCCGCTGTTCCGCACGCGGGATATTCACGTGCACGTGCCGGAAGGCGCGACGCCGAAGGACGGCCCGTCCGCCGGTGTGGCGATGGTGACGGCGATTGTGTCGGTGCTGACGGGCGTGCCTGTGCGCAAAGATGTCGCCATGACTGGCGAGGTCACGCTCCGCGGCCGCGTGCTGCCGATCGGCGGCCTCAAAGAAAAGCTGCTCGCCGCGCTGCGCGGCGGCATCAAAACCGTGTTGATTCCGAAGGACAACGAGAAAGATCTCGCCGACATTCCGGACAACGTGAAGGCCGGTCTCGAACTTATCCCGGTGTCCAACGTCGATGACGTGTTGGGCAAAGCGCTGGTGCGTTCGCTCACGCCGATCGTTTGGACCGAGGAGGACGAGATCGCCGAAGATCGTCGCGCCGCAGGCGGAACGGACGGCGGCGAGGCGGCGCGTCCGCACTGAGGTTGCAGCGAATCAGCGTCATATCCAAAGCCTAGCCGGCGCCGTCCTCGTGTTTTGACAAGCACGACGGGCGGCGCCCTTATGCTGCGGCCACTCAGGAGGGGTTCCGTCTATGAATAAAGCCGAATTGGTCGCCGACGTTGCAGAACGCATGAGCGACTCGAAGACGAAGGCGGGGGAAGCGGTCGATGCGGTGTTCGACGCGATCACGCAGGCGCTGAAGGCCGGCGACGAAGTGCGGCTGCCGGCGTTCGGCGTGTTTAAGGTGAAGCAGAGCGCCGAACGTATGGGGCGCAATCCGCAAACGGGCGAGGAAGTAAAGGTGCCTGCGGCGCGCAAGGCCAAGTTCTCGCCGGGCAAGGCGCTTAAGGAAGCGCTCGATGGCGCGGCCGCTCCGAAGCGGTGAGCGGAAGAAACGAGTTCCGGGAAGGGGCGCGTCTATCGCGCCCCTTTTCATTTTTGGGCGGTCCGTGTAGCGCTCTCGCATGCTCGCGAAGATCTACCGCCCCACCAAGACGGCGATGCAGTCCGGCAAGGCCAACACCAAGCGCTGGGTGCTGGAGTTCGAGCCGGCATTGGCGCCGCCAACCGACGCGCTGATGGGGTGGACTGGCTCCGCCGATCCGTCCGGACAGGTGCGGCTCTTCTTCGAGACCAAGGAGGAAGCCGTCGCCTATGCGCGTGCGCACGCCATTCCCCATCAGGTGACCGAGCCTCCGGAGACCAAGCGCATCATCAAGGCGTATGGCGACAATTTCGCCTTTAGACGCAAAGAGCCCTGGTCGCATTGAAACGCCGCGCCATGCTAAAGGGCGCTGGAGCGCCCATAGCTCAACTGGATAGAGCACCCGCCTTCTAAGCGGGCGGTTGCAGGTTCAAGTCCTGCTGGGCGCGCCATCATGGCGCGAGGCGCCGCAATCCGTCTTCCAAGTCCGCGATGAGATCGTCGGCGTGCTCAAGTCCGATCGACAGGCGCACGAGCGGACCTTCCGCCTTCCATTGTGTCGCGGTGCGGGTGATCTGGGGATCGCAGGGGATGGCGAGGCTCTCATAGCCGCCCCAGGAAAAACCCATCGAGAAAAGCGAAAGGCCTTCCAGCATCGCCGCAACGCGTTCAGCGGCGACCGGCTTGAGAATGAAGCTGAACGCGCCCGAGGCGCCGGTGAAATCGCGCCGCCAGACTTCGTGTCCTGGGCACGTCGGCAAAGCCGGATGCAGCACGCGTGCAACCTCGTTTCGCGATGCAAGCCATTGTGCGATCTGCAGCGCGGATGCGCTTTGCCGTTCGAGCCGCACCGCGAGCGAACGCATGCCGCGCAGCACGAGATAGGCGTCGTCCGGCGCCGCGCCGAGCCCCAGCTCCTTGTATGTCATGCGCACGCGCTGCGCCCAATCGGGCGTCGCGCTCAACACCGCGCCCATGAACGCGTCGGCGTGGCCGGCCTGATATTTCGTCAGCGCCTGCACCGAAAGATCGACGCCGTGGTCGAATGGTTTGAAGTACAAACCGGCCGACCAGGTGTTGTCGATGATCGTCGGGATATTGTTCGCCTTGGCGACCGCTGCGATAGCGGCGACGTCTTGCACTTCGAACGTCAGTGATCCGGGCGATTCCATGAACACGCCGCAGGTTTTGTCGCCGATCAGCGTCTTGATATCAGCGCCCATCATCGGATCGTAATAGCGCGTGCGCACGCCCAATCGTTTCAAGACGCGGTCGCAGAACCGGCGCGTGGGGCCATAGACGGCGTCGGTGACGAGCAACTCGCCGCCCTCGCGCGCCACGATGAGCAGCGCCAGCGTGCACGCTGCGAGGCCCGATGGCGCGAGCGTTGCGCCGGCGCCGCCTTCGACGGCGATGAGCGCGTCCTGCAGCGCCTCCTGTATCGCCATGCCTTCGAGCGCATAAGTCTTTTTGGGCGTGTTGTAGAGGTCGCCGACGTCGTCGATCACGACAGTTGTGGCGTGATGTACCGCGGGATTGACGGCGCGTTCGTAGCGCGCGGGATCGCGGCCGGCGAGCGCGAGCCGTGTTTCCAATTTGAACTTGGACGGATCGAGCTTGCTCATGAATCTACGCGCTGGTGGCGATCGGCGTGTCTTGTTGCGCGCCCCATTCGGCCCAAGCGCCGTCATAGACAGGCGCATCCCAGCGGCCGATGCGCGCAAGCGCGAGCGCGATCACCGCGGCCGTGACGCCTGAACCGCAAGTGCACACGAGCGGGCTCCTGCCGATGACGCCATTGTCGGCGAATACTTGTTCGAGTTCCGACGATGGACGCATGAAGCCGTCGGGCGTCAAAAGCTGAGCAAGCGGAATGTTGTGTGCGCCCGGCATGTGTCCCGAGCGCAAACCGGCGCGCGGTTCGGCGGCCTTGCCATCGAAGCGATCCTTCGGTCGCGCATCGAGGATGAGTTGGCGTCCGGTTTCCACCGCCCAGCGCATGTCTTTCATGTCGCGCACGAGATCGGCGCGGTAGCGTGCGGTGAAGTGCCGTTCCGTGCGGGGGTCCGGTGGGTCGGTTTCAACCGGATAGCCGGATGCTTTCCAAGCCGGAAATCCGCCGTCGAGCACAGCGACGTCTTCGTGCCCCATCACGCGAAACGTCCACCAGACGCGTGCGGCCGAGAAGATGCCTTGGGAATCATAGATGACGATCCGCGCGCCGTCGCCAATGCCCAGTTTGCGCATGCGCGCTGCGAACTTCTCCGGCGACGGCAGCATGTGCGGCAAGTCGGTCTCAGTGTCGGCGATCTCGTCGATGTCGAAGAATACCGCGCCAGGAATGCGCCGTTCTTCATAGAGCGCGCGCGCATTGCGCGGATCACTGGGCAGAAACCATGTCGCGTCGATAACGCGGACGTCGGGCGCTTCCAGGCGCTCGGCGAGCCAGCGGCAGGTGACGAGCGGATCGGGGCGGGGGTCGGCCATGGGCCGGACGCTAGGCCGCTCCGAGCGGCCCTTCAACCACTCACGCAACCCGGGTTAGGGGCGCACCAGCTCAAGCTGGACGACGTCGGTGCGGCCCGTGCGGAAACCGGCTTCGCAATAGCTCAAATAGAAGCGCCACAGCTGCTTGAAGCGTTCGTCGAACCCGAGCGCGCGAATTTCGTCCCACTTGCCGTTGAAGCGGCGGCCCCACTCGGCGAGCGTGTCGGCGTAGCTCTGGCCGAACGCATCGGCGGCGCGCCAGACGAGGCCGGCGGCGGCGGTCTCATCCTTCAGGCGGTCGATACTCGCCAACATGCCGCCCGGAAACACATAGCGTTGAATGAAGTCCGCACGCTGGCGGTACTCGTCGAACAATTCGTCCTTGATGGTGATAATCTGCAGCGCGGCTCTGCCGCCAGGCTTCAGCACTTGGGCGATTTTCTGGAAGTAAGCGGGCCAGTATTTTTCGCCCACGGCTTCGAACATCTCAATCGAAGCGACTTTGTCGAAGGCGCCTTCGACATCGCGATAGTCCTGGTGACGGATCTCCACGCGGTCGGAGAGACCCGCACGCTCCATGCGTGCGCGCGCAAACGCGAGCTGCTCGTCGCTGATGGTGAGGCCGGTGACGCGGGCGCCAAATTCCTTCGCCGCGACTTCAGCGAAACCGCCCCAGCCGCAGCCAATTTCGAGCACGTGCTCGCCGGGTTTGAGATCGAGGTGATGCGCGAGCGATCGATACTTCGCCAGCTGCGCCTCCTCCAGATCGCGCGCCTGCGTGTCAAAGCGCGCCGCGGAATAGGTCATCGTGCGATCGAGCCACGTCTCATAGAAACGATTGCCGAGATCGTAGTGGGCGACGATGTTGCGCTTTGAACCGGTCTTGGTGTTTTCGCGCCGCAGATGGCGCATCCAGTTGAGCGTGCGCCCGATCGGGCCGCCGAAGAAGAAGCGGTGAATGCGCTCGACGTTGTCGGCAAACAAGGTGAGCAGGGCGGAGAGGTCGGGGCTGTCCCAATCGCCGTTCATGAAGCCTTCGGCGAAACCAATGTCGCCATTCGCCAACAGGCGTTTGGCGAATTTGTAGTCTCGCACCTGCATGGCGGCCGCGACGCCTTTGCCGTCGCCGAACAAAAAAGTCCGCCCATTCGGCAGCGTCATCGCGAGCGAGCCGCCGCGAAGATTGAGGCAGGCGAACATCGCGGCTTTGCCGCTCGCGGGTACATCCCGCAGCGCCGCGATGCGGCTGGGTGTCGCCCGGACGGGCGGCGCGGAGGCGGCCTGTGCGTCCATTCCAAGCATTCTAGCCGAGGTTCCACCTGGACGAAAGTTCACCTCATTATATGGAGTACGGTCGCTGGCGGATCAGCCCTTGGCGGCCTCCCGTCGCTTCAGATGGATTTCCAGCATTTTGGCGTCCCGGAGCCAGCGGCCGTGGGCGACAACGCCGGAAACCGCCCAGCCGTAAAGGCCAGCGCGCCAGAGGCCGCGGCCGATCAGGAAGCGGAGAAAATAGAGGGGCTGCGCGAACATCACCCGCAGCGCGACGATGGGGAACGGTTTCAGCTTGTTTTCGCGGGCGCCCACGCCTGAATAGCCGTTGAGCTTGGCCGCGAGGTGCTGCAGATCGGGGAAGGAATAGTGCATCAAGGGCGCCTTGATGCGGCCGACCTTCATCTCGTCTGGGACAACGAATTGATCCCAAACGATGTGATCGGGCTGGCGTAGCTTGCGCCGGTCATAGAGCTTGCGGCGGTCGGTGACGGCGAAATCCCACCAGGGCTTTCCCACCGGCGGAACTGTGACGAGCATGGTTTCATAGGCGGCGCAGGGCGGCTCGCCATTGGCGAACAGGGCGCGCACTTCCGCAGCGAATTCGGGACTCACGACTTCATCGGCGTCAAGGTCCAGCAGCCAGTCGTTGCTGCAGAGTTCTTCGGCAAACCGCTTCTGCCGCCCGAGGCCCAGCCAGGCTTGGCGCACGACGCGGGCGCCGGCGGCTTCGGCAATGGCCACGGTGTCGTCGGTCGAACCGGAATCCACGACGACGACTTCGGAGCAAATCTGACGGGCGGCTTCGACGACGCGCCCGATCATGCGGGACTCG
>DASZSK010000138.1:0-10743 GCA_035548735.1 Caulobacterales bacterium
GACGGCGACCGCTCCACGAACGATTGCGTGCTGCTAATGGCGACCGGCGCGGCGAAGGTTCCTCCGATCGCCGACGCAAACGATCCACGGCTCGCCGATTTCCGCGCCGCGCTCAGCCGCGTGCTGGCCGACCTCGCCATCCAGATCGTCCGCGACGGCGAAGGCGCGACCAAGTTCGTCGCCGTGCGCATCACCGGCGCGACCAACGATCTCTCCGCCAAGCGCATCGCCCGCACGATCTGCGAGAGCCCGCTGGTGAAAACCGCCATCGCCGGCGAGGACGCCAATTGGGGCCGCATCGTCGCCGCCGCGGGGCGCGCCGATCAGCCGATGCAGCGCGAACTGATGTCGGTGCGCTTCGGCGAGCTTTGGGCCGCCAAGGACGGCATGGTCGCGCCCGATTATGACGAGGCGGCGATGAGCGCCTACATGAAGCGCCCCGAACTCGAAATCACCGTCAATGTTGGCCCCGGCATGGGGACCGCGCGCATGTACACGTGTGATCTCACCAAGCGCTATGTCGAGATCAACGGGGATTATCGGAGCTAGGCGCGAAGCGCCCCCGCCTCACGCGAACACACTTGCCCCAATGGAAGGCGCGCCTATGGTAGCGCTAACGAACAATCCATCGGGGAGGATGGCGTGGCCTCAAGGCCCTTTTCGCTCTGGCGCCTCATTGCGCTTGCGCTGACGGCTTTCGCTTGCGGCCTCGCGCCCGCGTTCGCCGACGCGCCGCTTCTGCATCCGATGTTTCAGGACCATTCCGTGCTGCAGCGCGACCGCGCCGTCCCGGTATGGGGCGATGCGGCGCCGGGCGAGCGCGTGACCGTCACCCTCAATCGCCGCAGCGCAAGTGCGCGCGCGGACCGCCAAGGCCATTGGCGCATCGATCTTCCAGCGATGCGTGAAGGCGGCCCGTATCAACTCAGCGCGCGCACGTCGCATGGCCGCACGCAGACGCTGAGCGACGTGATGGTGGGCGACGTATTTCTCTGCTCGGGCCAATCCAATATGGAATTCGGCGTCGCCGGTTCGCTTTACGGCGAAATGGAAATCGCCCACGCCAACAATGACCGCATCCGCCTGCTCACGGTCGCGCATGCGGACAGCACGACGCCGCTGCGGACGTTCAAAGACGCCGTCTCATGGAGTCCGGTCACGCCCGACAGCGTGCGCAACTTTTCCGCTGCCTGCTATTACTTCGCGCGCGAACTGCAGAAGAGCGTCAACGTTCCGATCGGCCTGATCCACTCCTCGTGGGGCGGCTCGGCCATCGAAACGTGGATCAGCGCCAACGGCATGCGCGCCATCGGCGGCCGCGACGCGCAGCTCGATATTCTCGCCGCCTATGCGCGCGATCCGGCGGAAGGCAACCGTCGCCTTGGCGCGCAATGGCAGGATTGGTGGCGCCATGCGGTTCCAGGCGGCGGCGAGCCGTGGACCGATGCGTCCGCGTCCCCGAACTGGCGCCCGCTGCCCGAACCGATGCGCGACTGGAAGACGTGGGGCGCCGCCGATCTCAATCGCAACGGCACGGTGCTGTTTCGGCGCATCGTGCATCTCACTGCAGGACAGGCCGCGCAGCCAGCGCGGCTATCGCTGGGGGCGATCGACGAAATCGACGAGACCTGGGTGAACGGTCAGCCGATCGGCGCGTCGTTCGGCTGGAGCACGGAGCGCACTTATGATGTGCCGGCTCAGGTTCTGCACGAAGGCGACAATCTCATCGTCGTCGCGGTGACCAGCACGTGGGACATGGGCGGCATGTACGGCCCGCCCGATCACATGGCGCTCGCTTTGGCGGATCATTCTTCAGTCCCGCTTGGCGGCTCATGGAGCTTCCAAGCTGTTCCCGCGAGCGCGGGGTATCCGCCCAACGCGCCATGGTTTGCGATCAACGGCATATCGCCGCTCTTCAACGCGATGATCGCGCCAATCGGACCCTACGCGCTCAAGGGCGCGCTTTGGTATCAGGGCGAATCCAACACGGGGGCCGCGGATCAGTATCAGGCCTTGCTTGCAGGGCTGATGCGCGACTGGCGCAATCAGTTCGGCGCCGGCCTCCCCTTCCTCATTGTGCAATTGCCGAACTTCGGAGCAGCGCCGACAGCGCCGGCGCAATCCGATTGGGCCAGCCTCCGCGAAGCGCAACGCCGCGCGGCGGAAGCCGACGCGCATGCAGGCCTCGCCGTCACCATCGACGTCGGCATGAACGACCAATTGCATCCGCCCAACAAGCAGGCGGTCGGCGCGCGTCTCGCGCGCGCGGCGCGCCATGTCATCTATGGCGAAGCCATCACGCCGTCCGGCCCACGCGTCGCCAACGCTCAACACGTCGGCGACGCCGTGACGGTGAATTTCGCAGATGTCGAGGGATCGCTCGTCTCATACAGCGGAGCGCCGCTTGGCTTTGAACTTTGCGGCGCAGATCAAAGCTCATGCCGTTTCGTCGCCGCGAGCTTGCGCGACAATGCGGTGACGCTGGACGGCGCCAGCGGCGCGACGCGCGTGCGCTATTGCTGGGGCGACGGCCCGACATGCAACCTGTCCGACCGCTCCGGACTACCGGCCGGACCATTCGAGATCGCCATCCAATGAGGCGCCCATGAGCACGCGGCGCGACGCGATCAAGACTGTGCTCCTCGGCGCGGCGGGCGCTGCGGCGCCGATGGCGATTCGCGCCGAACCCGAACAACCGACAACGCCGCGCACCTGGGCGCGCGGCGTCGAAGGCCAGCGCATCGCCGATCTTGGCGATGGAACGTTTCTCAATCCGATCTTCCCGGGCGATCATCCCGATCCAACCATCCTCAAGGATGGCGACGTCTATTACATGACCTTTTCATCCTTCGACGCGAGCCCCGGCGTCATCATCTGGCGTTCAACTGATCTGGTGAACTGGACGCCGGTCGGGCCGGCTTTGACCAAGCCGATTGGTTCGGTTTGGGCGATGGATCTGGTGAAGCACGACGGGCGCTATTTCATTTACATCCCGGCGACGCCGGGCGGCGCGCAGACCATCATGGTGATCCACGCCGATCACATTGAAGGCCCGTGGAGCGATCCGATCGATCTGCATATCGCTGGGCGCATCGATCCTGGTCACGTCGTCGGAGAGGACGGCAAACGCTACCTGTTCGTCGCGGGCGGCGATCGCATCCGCTTGACCGATGACGGCCTCGCCACCGATGGCGCGCTGGAACACGGCTACGATCTCTGGCGCTATCCACGCGATTGGGTCGTCGAGATGTACGCGCCGGAAGGGCCGAAATTGCTGCGGCGCAATGGCTATTTCTATCTGATCGCCGCTATTGGCGGCACCGCTGGCCCGCCCACAGGACATATGGTGGTCGCCGCGCGTTCGCGCTCGGTGTTCGGCCCGTGGGAGCAATGCCCGCACAATCCGATCGTGCACACCACCGATCCGCATGATCGCTGGTGGTCGCGCGGCCATGCGAGCCTCGTGGAAGGACCGAGCGGCGATTGGTGGATGGTCTATCACGGCTACGAGAACGGTTATCGCACGTTGGGTCGTCAGACCTTGCTTGAACCGATCCGCTGGGACGAGGACGGCTGGTTTCATGCGCTTGGCGGCGATCTTTCACGGCCTATCCGCAAACCGGGCGGACGCGGCGGTCCTGCCGGACGCGCGCTGTCCGATGATTTCTCCGCCAACAAGTTCGGCGTGCAGTGGAGCTTCTACGAGCCCGGCGCAAATGAGCTTCAGCGCGCGCGTTACGAACGGCTTGCGCTGCGCGTCGCCGGAAAAGGCGTGGGTCCGTCGGATTGCTCGCCGCTCGTCTTCAATGCCGGCGATCAGGCTTACGAAATCGCCGTCACGCTGGAGCCGCTGGGCGGCCAGGGCGGCATGCTGCTGTTTTACAGCAAGCGCGGCTATGTCGGCTTCGGCTTCGACGGTCGCGAGATGTTCACCTACAATTACGGGCAGGAGCACAGCTGGCTGCGCAGAGCCGTTCCGACGCAGCGCGCGCATCTGAAGCTCCTTAACGATCACCAGATCGTCACCATGCAGTACAGCCTGGATGGTCAAAGCTGGACCCAGCATCCGTGGCAATTCGAAGTGTCCGGCTATCACCAGAACGTGCTGGGCGATTTTTTGAGCTTGCGTCCGGCCTTGTACGCCGCCGGCGCGGGCGAGGTGCGCTTCAGCGATTTCCGGTATCGCGCACTGAGTTGACTATAAAAACATCGAGGGGGAGGCGCAGCATGACGGAGGCGACGGCAGGGGCTCTGCCCAAACATCACAAAGTCACGTCGAGTGAGCGATTGGTGATCGGCGCATCGTCCGCCGGCACCGTGTTCGAGTGGTACGACTTCTATCTCTACGGCGCGCTCGTCACGCAGATCACCACGCACTTTTTCTCCGGCGTCAACGAGACGACCGGCTACATCCTTGCGCTCGGCGCGTTCGCCGCCGGCTTCATCGTACGCCCGTTCGGCGCCCTCGTGTTCGGACACGTCGGCGACGTGGTCGGACGCAAGAACACGTTCCTCGTCACCATGACCATCATGGGCCTTTCGACATTCCTCGTCGGCGTCTTGCCTGGCTACGACAAGTGGGGCGTGGCCGCGCCGTACGCCTTGATCGCGCTGCGCGTGCTCCAAGGCTTGGCGCTGGGCGGCGAATATGGCGGCGCGGCGACTTATGTCGCCGAACACGCGCCGAACAATAAACGCGGACTCTATACCAGCTGGATTCAAACGACCGCGACGCTCGGCCTTTTCCTGTCGCTGATCGTGCTCGTCATCACGCGGCTCACCATGCCCACGGAGGCGTTCGACGCGTGGGGTTGGCGCATTCCGTTCCTCGTGTCGGTCGTCCTGCTCGGCTTCTCGGTTTGGATCCGCATGAAGCTTTCGGAAAGCCCGATCTTTCAGAAGATGAAAGACGAAGGACAAGCTTCGAAGGCGCCGCTCGCGGAATCGTTCGGCAGGTGGAGCAACCTGAAGCTCGTGCTGATCGCCCTATTCGGCGCGGTCGCGGGCCAAGCCGTGGTTTGGTACGGCGGCCAATTCTACGCGCTCTTCTTCCTGCAGAAGGTGCTGAAGGTCGACGGCATGACGTCGAACCTGCTGATCGCAGGCGCGCTGGCCATCGGCACGCCCTTCTTCATCTTCTTCGGCTGGCTCTCCGACAAGATCGGCCGAAAGCCGATCATCCTCGCCGGCTGCCTGATCGCCGCTGCAAGTTACTTCCCGCTGTTCAACATGCTGACCGCCGCAGTCAATCCGGCGCTGGCGCAGGCGCAAGCGAGCGCGCCGGTCACGGTGCACGCCGATCCTTCGCGCTGCTCGTTCCAGTTCGATCCGGTGGGCAAGGCGAAGTTCGACACGCTTTCCTGCGACATCGCCAAATCCTATTTGGCCAAGGCCGGGATCAATTACGAAACCATCGCGACGCCCGGCGCGGTCGCTTCGATCCATGTCGGCGATGCGATTTTCACGGCGCCCGAGCCTTCGCAGATCGCCGACGCCCATGCGCGCGCCGACGCGATCAAGGCGTTTCAGGATCAGATCAAAGCCGCACTGACTGAGCACGGTTATCCGGCCAAGGCCGATCCCGCACGCATGAACCTGCCGCTCGTGATTGGCATCCTCGCCTTGCTCGTGATCCTGGTGACGATGGTGTACGGGCCGATCGCGGCGATGCTCGTGGAGCTTTTCCCGACGCGCATCCGCTACACGTCGATGTCGCTGCCCTATCACATCGGCAATGGCTGGTTCGGCGGCTTCCTGCCGACAACCGCGTTCGCCATCGTCGCCGCAACGGGCGACATTTATTCGGGGCTTTGGTATCCGGTGGCCGTCGCCGCCGCGACCGTCGTCATCGGGCTCGTCTTCCTGCCGGAAACGCGCAAGCGCGACATCGACGCATAATGCGCGCGTTTGCGCTTCTTCTCGCACTGGCGCTTACGGCGTGCATGACGCCGCAGGCCTCGGGCGAGCGCTGGGTGGCGGTGTGGGCGGCGTCGCAACAAATCCCGGAGGAGCGCAACGCGCTGGCGCCGGAGGATTATGCAGACACGACGCTGCGGCAATATGTTCGCGTGACGCGCGGCGGGACCGAACTGCGCGTCCACCTCTCCAATGCGTTCGGAACCGAGCCGCTGCATATCGGCGCCGCGACCATTGCGCTCGGAACGCCAGGCTCGCCGCGCGTACGCGCCGAGACGATCACGGCGCTGACATTTTCCGCACGCCGCGACGTCGTCATTCCCGCCGGCGCGGACTATCTCTCCGATCCTGTCGCGTTCGACGCGCCGGCGTTCAGCGACATCGCCATATCGCTGCATTTCGAGCACGCGCCTTCACAGCAGACGGGTCATCCCGGCTCGCGCCTCACCAGCTTCATCGCGCACGGCGATCTGACCGGCGCGAGCGATTTTACGCCGTCGAAAACCATCGATCACTGGTATCAGATCGCCGCAATCGATGCGGTGTCAGACAACGGCGCTGCCGTCGCGATCATCGGCGACTCGATCACCGACGGGCGCGGCTCGACCACCAACGGCAACGACCGCTGGCCCGATCAACTCGCCGCGCGGCTGCAGGCGTCTCCCGTAACGCGCGGCCTTTCCGTGCTGAATTTCGGCGTCGGCGGCAATCGCCTGCTGCTCGACGGGTTAGGGCCAAGCGCAATGGCGCGCTTCGACCGCGACGTCATCACGCAAGCCGGCGTGCGCTCTGTGATCGTTCTGGAAGGGATCAACGATCTTGGCACGTTATCGAAGGATGCGACGCCGCAGCAACATGCCGAACTCGTTGCGCACATGATCGCCGCCTATGAGCAAATGATCGCGCGCGCGCATGCCCACGAACTCAGAATTTACGGCGCGACCATTCTTCCGTTCATGGGCACGCCGGTTTACACCCCGACGTCCGAAAACGAAGCCGACCGGCAAGCCGTCAATGCGTGGGTTAGAACATCGGGCGCATTCGACGCGGTGATTGATTTCGACACCGCGATGCGCGATCCGGCGCATCCCGATCAGCTTCGGCCTGAGTACGACACCGGCGATCATTTGCATCCGAATGTCGCCGGCTATCACGCCATGGCGGAAGCCGTGCCGCTCGATTTGTTCCATCGCTAAGGTGAGCGCGGAATTTACTGCGTCGCTTAAGTTTACATTTGGAAATCGCGTACAGATTGTCACACGGGCGGCAGTATGAGCTTCAAGGAAAAGCCATGCCTGTCGAAAAACTCGGAACACATCCGCCGCGCGTCCTGATCGCCGACGACAATGACGCCAATCGCGGCATCCTGAGCCGCCTGCTCGGAAGGCGCGGCTACAGCGTATTCGAAGCGGAAAGCGGCGAGCGCGCGCTCGACATGATCGACGAAGTCGCGCCGGACATGGTGCTGCTCGATCTCAACATGCCCGATTTGAGCGGCATCGAGATCTTGCGGCAGATCCGCCGCACGCAAGACAGCTCGATGCTGCCGGTGATCATGGTCACGGCCGAACACGACAACGAGATGATCGCGCGGTGCCTTGGCGCCGGCGCCAATGATTACGTCACCAAGCCGGTGCAATGGGCCGTGCTGCAGGCGCGCATCGAAACGCATCTGAGCCTGCATCGGGCGCACGCCGAACTGCTGCACGACCGCGACCGGCTCGAAGCGTCGATCGTGCAGCGCGCGCATCTCATCACGCGGATCGATCAAGTGCTGCAGCACCAGCGCGAACAGGCGCTGGTCAAGCCTTGACGTCGACCGCTTCGGGATAGCGTTTGAAATACGCCACGGCATAAGGGCAGATGGCGCGAATCTTCAGGTCAGCCTCGCGCGCATAAGCGACGGCGCCATCCATCAGCCGCTTGGCGACGCCCTGACCGCGCAGGTGCGGCGGCGTCTCCACATGCAGGATGGCGCGCACGCCATGGGCATCCACCCGATAGTCGGCGAAGGCGACCTCGCCCTGCTCGGCCCATTCGAACCGATGGTCGTCAACATTGTCGCGAAACTGGCTCATGGGTGAGAGATGGCGTCGCTCGGCGCGGCTCTCAAGTCATCGGCTTGGGTTGCCAGAGTTCTATCTTGTTCCCGTCGGGATCGAGCACGTGCGCGAAGCGGCCGTTCGCTTCGTCCGGCATCAGCTTCAGCGGCTCAACACCTTTTTCCTTGCAGCGCGCCAGCACGCCGTCGAGATCGTCGACGATCAGATTGATCATCAGATCCTTGGTGGAAGGCGCGAAATAGGTGGTGTCGGCGGAGAATGGGGCCCAGACGGTGGCGCTGCCGGCGACCTCCGCCAGCGCCTGCGGCTCGAACACCGCGCCCCATTGCTCGCTTTCAAGCCCCAGCGCGTCGCGATACCAGGCGCGCAAACCCGCCGGATCGGCGCTTTTGAAGAATACGCCGCCGACGCCCAACACCTTGGCCATGATCGCCGCTCCCTCTAAACCCCGCCCGTGAATTACCGCCATGCCTTCCACGCCGGCAACCATGCCGACGTCCTCAAGCACCTCGTTCTTGTGTTCTGCCTCGACGCGCTGAAGCGCAAGCCCGCGCCGTTCGCGGTGCTCGACACTCATGCGGGACCGGGGCTCTACGATTTGCTGGGCGAAGAGGCGCTGCGCAGCCCGGAATGGCTGAACGGGATCGGCACGCTGTGGGATTGGGCCGAAGCGCCGGCGCCCGCGCGCGCCTATCTCGACGCCGTGCGTAGTTTCAATTCGGACGGCGCTCTACGTTACTATCCAGGCTCACCTGCGATCATCGCAGCCGCCTTGCGCGACCAGGATCGGCTCACCGCCTGCGAGCTGCACAAGGAGGACGCGGCGGCTCTAAGGGCGCGTTTCGCCAAGCGGCGCAATGTTGAAACCCATGCGCGCGACGGCTGGGAGGCGCTTGGCGCGCTGCTGCCGTTTCCAGAACGGCGGGGCCTGGTGCTGATCGATCCGCCCTACGAAGAGGCGGACGAACTGGCCAAGACGGCGCGTGCGCTGGGGCCCGCGCTCAGGCGCTTCGGGCACGGCATGGTCCTCTGGTGGCGGCCGTTGAAAAGCGAGAGCGCGCTGGCGCGCGTCGATGCTGAGACCAAAGCGCAAGGCGCGCGCGAGACGCTTCGCGCCGACCTCTGGATCGATCGACCTCAGCCTGAGGGTAAGCTCGCGGGATCGAGCATTTTTCTGGTCAATCCGCCTTTCGGCCTTGAAGCGGCGCTGCGCGAAGCCCTGCCTGCATTGGCCGAGCGCTTGGGCGGCGACAAAGGCGGCTGGCGCCTCGAAAGGTGAAGGGCGCGGAGGCTTTTCGGCCTCTCGCGCCCCTCTTCCCACCATTTGTCCTATGCGCTCAGGCGACGATTTGCGCGGCCTGGCAGAGCGTCACGAAGGCGGCCGGGGCGAACATGGCGGCGGCGAGAGCGATGCAAGCGAGGCGGCTATAGAGGGTCATTGGCGTGGGCTCCTGGAATTCGCGGTTCGCCGTAAGGCGATGAGGGGACCCTAAGCGCCGCTTCACCCCGCCGCCGTGACGACGGTCACGGGACGCATTGCAAATGCTTCGCAGCTCGGCAAAGCTCGCGGCCCATGAGCGCGATGGACGTCTTCCTCACCCTGCAGCAACCGCAATTCGCCATGCCGATTGTGGCCGCGACCGTGATCGCCATCGTGCTGATGCGAAAGCCGTGGACGGCGGCCTATGTGGGGCTGATGCCGCTGATCAACTGGTCTTTCTCGGCGGTGCCGACATTTCCCATTCCGCACTGGCTGGGCGGGGGTGCGTTTCAGCCGTTGGCGATCGTCACCGGCTTCGTGCTGGTTGTGCGCGATTTCGCACAAAACGAGGTCAAGCACTGGATTTTCGCGGCCATGGCCGCAGGCCTCGTGCTCTCAAGCCTGACGTCGTGGATCCAAGTGGTGGTGGCGAGCGGCGCGGCCTTCCTGATCAGCGAGAGCGTGGATTGGGCCGTCTACACCTTCGTCAAACGGCCGCTTTCGGAACGCGTCCTGTTGTCCAGCGTGTTTTCCGCGCCCTTGGACCAGATTGTCTTCATTTTCCTCGCCTCTTTCGTCGTGCCGGGCATCTTTGCGTTTGGAACCGTGATGACGGGCATTCTGTCCAAATTGTTCGGCGCCTACGTGGTGTCACAGGTGATGGCCGCGCATGAGCGCCGAACGGAGATGAAACCGGCGTAAGCGGCGCGAATCGCCCTTGCCTCTGGGAACGCCCTCCCGCATAAGCAAGTTAGGAATGGCCGAGACTGATCGGCGAGTGGTGCGAAATTCCGCAGCGTGCGGCGAAAATACCTTCCCCCAAACATGCTGAGGATCGCGGTGACGTGCGGGCGCCTTTGCGCGCGCGCGGACTTTAGGCATGTCGCCTAGAGTTTTGCAGGACTAATGGAATGAGCTTCGACGACGACTCTGACAACGACGATTTCGACGACCGTAAGAAGGACAAGCGCAAGCGCGGCGGCGGCGAACCCGATCCAGCAGCAGAATTTGGTGGCGGCGGCTTCGGCGGCGGCGGCGGCGGTGAACGCGGCGGCGGCTTCGGCGGCGGTGGCGGCGGCTACCGCGGCGGCGGCGGTGGTGGCGGCCGTGGTGGCTACGACGGCGGCGGTGGCGGCGGCGACGACTGGGGCAACGACGATCGCGGCGGCCGCGGCCACGGTGGAGATCGCTGGTAATCAGCTGAATGCTCGGACGAGGCCGGTGAGCGCCGCGAGCGCCGCCGGCCTTTGCCTTTTCGGAGCGGACCTTGCAGCGATCTCGATC
>DASZSK010000139.1:0-5231 GCA_035548735.1 Caulobacterales bacterium
TTGCGCGTCTTGCCGCGCGCCTTGGCGGCGATCTCTTTCACTTTCACCAGTTGCAAGTTCGACAGCGCCTCGTCCTTGCGGCCCTTGCTCAGGTCATGGAAGGCCGAGCCGTATTTCTCCAGCCGCTGGCCGACTTCGCCGAGGAATTCCTCCTCCCACTGCGAATAATCCACCACGCCTTCACCCCGCTTCACTTCGCCGGTCTCGGGATCGATCGCGTCCTTAGCCGCGCCCTTGAGCGCGAGCTTTCTGACGATGCGCAGCGCCTTGCGCGTGCGCTTGGGATCGACCTCGCGGGCCATTTCGGAACGTTAGCCGCGAACACCGACAACGTCATCCCGGACATCGCGGAGCGATGATCCGGGACCCAGCCGCAGACAGCGGCTCGATGATCTCCTGGCTCCCGGCTCTCCCTTCGGTCGGCCGGGATGACGGCGCAGATCAAATCTCTCCGAGCGCCAGAAGGTAGAGATCGAGGATCTGCTGCTGCTCCTCGCGCTTGGCGCGGTCCTGCTTGCGGAAGCTCACGACCTTACGCAGCACCTTGGTGTCGTAGCCCATGGCTTTCGCTTCGCCGTAGGTGTCCTTGATGTCGTCGGCGATCGACTTCTTTTGCTCTTCCAGCGTTTCGATGCGCGCCACGAACTGGCGCAGCTTTTCCTGCGCCGATTGCGTCAGGGCCTGCGGCGCCGCAACCGTTTCTGTCCCACCGAAATCAGCCATGACCCCACGTCCTCGTTTTTGAGAATCGATTCGTTCCGTTGAGGTTAGCTGTCGGCCGGCGCCTCCACCATGCTTGCAATCCGCCGAATCGCTGCGAGCACCAGATCGGGGCGCAGCCGGTGCGGCATGTGCCCGGCGTCGGGCGCGATCACCAGTTCGCTCGCGGGCAGATCGCGCGCCAAGCCGCGCGCATGCAGCTTGGGGCTGACGATCTTGTCTTTCTCCGCCGTGATGACGATCGCGGGCGCCATGATCTCTGGATAAAGCGGCGCCTGCGCCGCGAATTCGCGCTTGGTTGCGACGACGTCGCGGGCGCTGGCGCGGAACGCGCGCGGACGGAAGATGAGGCCGACGCCGCCGTCCTCGTAGTAGCCGTGCGGCGGCGCGCCCGGATGAAAATTCACGGCGATGCCGCTCTTGGCGATGCCGGGCCCCACCCAAGGCACGATTGCGCTGCTGAACACGTGTCCCGCCAGCGGCGTCGCCGCGAGACGCGCCCACCACACATTCTTTCCGGGATAGGGATGGCTCGCCGGGGCGATCAGCACGAGCCCCTTCACCAGCGCTGGCGCGTCGAGCGCGAGCCGAAGCGCTACGGCGCAGCCGAGCGAGTGCGCGACGATGATCGCTGGCTCGCCGCCGGTGGCGCGCAGAATGTCCGCGGCCATCGCCGCTTGGGTGGACAGGCGCTCAGCGCCGCGGCGCGGGCGTGTGGAATGCCCATAACCCGGACGATCCATGGCGATCACGCGATGGTCGTGGCTGAGCGGTTCGCCGATCGGGCCCCAGAGCTCACGCAGATTGGCGCTGGCGCCGTGAATGAGCAGCACGCGCGGCGCGCTGGACGGCCCGGCTTCCAGGATGTGAATGCGCGCGCCGTTGGTTTCGATGAAGCGCCCGTGCGCAGGCCAAAGACCCTCAACGCGCTTGGTGTAGGCGTGGCCGTGGCGGAACAGCAGGAAGGCGACGCCCGCCGCCGCCAGCGCGGCGGCCAGCAGCCAGAGGGTCATGCCTCGCGGCCGTCGACTTTGGGTTCGAGCCGCGCCACGCCGCGGAGCGCGGTCTCGTAGTGCGGGTCGATGGCGAGAGCGGCGCGAAAGGCGTTCAGCGCCGCGCGGTCCTGGCCCAGCTCTTCGTAGATCAGCCCGAGGCCGGCAAGCGCGCCGAAATGGCGTGGCTCGCGCTTCAGCGTCTCCTGAATCGCTGAGATCGCCCCGGCATAATCCTTTGCGTCGTAAGCGAGGCTGGCGCGGCGGTTCCAGGGCTCGGCGTAGTTCGGGGCGAGTTCGCTGGCTTGATCGAGGAAGCGCAGCGCCAGATCGGAATCGCCCGCCGTCTCGGCCGCCTGGGCGCGTTCGAGCAGCACGTCGACCGTTGCGGAGCCGGACTCAGCCCAGCGCGCCCAAATTCGGGACTCGATGGCCGAAGCTGAAGCAGCGTCCGGCGCGTCCTTCAGCTGCGCGAACAGCGCGTCCAGCTGCGGATCGGGCTGCGGGTGCGCGCCAGAGACCGCGCCGCAAGCGGCGAGCGCGATGGTGAAGATGAGAGCAGCGAAGGAGCGGCGCATGGAGTTGATTTGCGCACTTTAGCGGAAAATCGCCGCGTTCGCGAGGCCACGGCGCGGCGTTCGCAGCTTCGCGTGCAAATTTAATCATGAACGACGGAAACCGCCGAAGGCCGATGGAAAGCCTCGCCGTGGGCGAACTTCAGCCCTGTTTGGCCTTATAGCGCGGGTCTTGCTTGTTGATGACGTAGACCCGGCCCTTGCGGCGCACCACCCGGCAGGCCCGGTGGCGGGCCTTGAGCGACTTGAGGGAGCTTTTGACTTTCATCGGACTGGTTCCGGGCGCGGAAAAAATTGGAAGCGGGTGAATAGGGGCCTCAAGGGTTTTAGTCAATCGCCGTGGGCCGGGTTGAGGCGGGCGGCGACGCGCTTTAGCCCGGGCGGCATGGGGGACGGAATGAAGCGGATTTTGTTTGTGGTGGCGACGACGCTGGCGACGCTGGCCTGCGGGCAGGCCGGCGTGCACGCCCAGGCGGTCCCAGATCCGCAATTCGCCAGCTCGGGCGACGCCGAGTTCGATGCGTGGCGCGACGACTTCGCAACCCGGGCGCTGCGGGCCGGGCGCAGCCTCGACACCGTCCGCACCCTGCTGTCGGGGATTTCACCCGATCCGCACATCATCGAACTGGATCAGCGCCAGCCCGAATTCGTCGCCCCGGTTTGGGATTATGTCTCAAGCCGCGTCACCGACAGCCGCGTCGCCAACGGCATCGCCCTCAAGGCGGCGATGGGCGACACGCTGGGCGCGATCCAGCAACGCTACGGCGTCGACAGCGACATCGTCGTCGGCATCTGGGGGCTTGAAAGCAATTATGGCTCGGCGCCACTGACCTATAGCGCGCCGCAAGCGCTGGCGACCTTGGCCTATGAGGGCCGCCGCCGGGCGCAGTTCGAGAACTTCCTGCTGGCGCTGATGGACATGGTGGACCGCCGCCTCGCGACGCCGGACGAACTCCGTTCATCCTGGGCCGGCGCGATGGGCCAACCGCAATTCATGCCGGACATCTATCTGTCGACGGCGGTCGATTGGGATGGCGACGGCAAGCGCGACATCTGGTCGAACCGCGCCGACATCGCCGCTTCGATCGCCAATTACCTGCATGATCGCGGCTGGCATGCCGGCGAGCCGGTGTTCGACGAAGTCTCGCTGCCGGCCAATTTCGATTACGCGCTGGCTGACGGCTCGACACGCAGCGTCGCCGACTGGGATGCGCGCGGCGTCAAGCGCATCGACGGCAGCGCCTGGCCGCCGGGCTATTTGAGCCTGCAGTCTCAGCTCTTTCTGCCGGCGGGGGCGGACGGGCCGGCGCTTCTGCTGCATCCGAACTTCGCGGTGATCCGCCGCTACAATAATTCCGACCGCTACGCGCTGGTCGTGGCGCTTCTGGCGCGCGGCTATGAGGGCCAGTCTGGGCTGCAAAAGGCCTGGCCGACGCAGTCCGGGACGCTGAACCGCGACCAGACGCTCGAACTACAGATCCTGTTGAACAGCCTTGGCTACAATGCGGGTTCGGCCGACGGCCTGTTCGGCTCCGGCACGCGCCGCGCGGTGCGCGCCTTCCAGACCGAGCGCGGTCTTCGCGCCGACGGTTACCCCACGCCGTCGCTCTTGACCGCCGTGCGCGCGCGCGCCGGCGTCAGCGTCGAACCGCCCGCGCCGGCGCCGCGTCCGCTGGATCGCGCCGGCGTGCGCGAGTTGCAGCGGCGGCTGACGCGGCTCGGCTATCATCCGGGCGCCGCGGATGGACGCATCGGTTCGGGCACGCGCGCTGCGATCCGCGAGTTCGAACGTCGTCACGGCATGGAGGTGCGCGGCCGCGCGACGACCGACGTGCTGGACGCCGTGCGTGACGCGCGACGCTAGGCTGCCGCTAAGGCTCGATCGTGGCGTGGGTCATTGCGACGCCAGCGCGTAGCCGTCGGCTCACGACAGCGAAAATCAGCATAACCACGAGCAGCACGAGCGCGATCAGCAACGGCGCGTTCATGCCGATCATCTGATAGGCGACGGCGCCGGTCATCGGCGAGAAGATGAAGCCCGCGCCATTGATGGCGACGATCAGACCCGCGACCGGGCCTTGCTCTTCGGGTCGCGCCGCCATCGAGGCGCCGCCGGTGAAGCCGGGGCGGGCCAACCCGAACCCCAGACCCTGCACGACCTGGGACAGAAGAAGCCCGCCGAGGCTGGGCGCGAACACCTGGATCACAACCCCGAGCGCCACCAGCGCCGTGCCCCAGATCATCAGCGAGCGTACGTCGAGCTTGAGACGCGGCAGGATCGCCATCTGCGTGGCGAGCAGCGTGAGCGCGCTCACCATGAAGCCGAGCGCGGCCAGTTCGGCGCCGGCGTTCCCCTGTGCGTTCAGCCGATCCATCGTGAACAGCGCGAACACTTGCTGCAGCGTGCCAGTCACCACCGAAAGCCCGAAGCCGAAGATGAGATAGCCGGCCAGGCGCGGGTCGGCCGCAAGACGCAGCGCATCGAGCGGACCCTCCTGACCCGCGCTCGTGACAGCCGGCTTCTCCGGCTCGGGAAGGAAGCGCCAGATCGTGAAGGAGGCCGCCGCCGCGAGCGCCGACGTCATCACCAGCGGCGTCACCAAGCCCACCTTCGCCGCGATCGCGGCGCAGACGCCCGGCCCCAGCACTTGCCCAAGCGCAAAGGCTGCGGAGAGCGCGGCCAGTTCTTCGGTACGCTGGCTGAGGTGCGTGCGGTCGGCGACATAAGCTTGCGCGGCCGGCGTGGACGCCGAGCCAAACGCGCCGAAAATCGCGCGAGAAAGAATGAGGCCCACGAAAAGCCCGCCGCCGGTCAGCCCACCCATCATGCCGATGATGACGACCGTCGCGAAGGAGCCCATGGACACGGAATAGGCGCCGAGGCCCGCGGCGATGATCGGCTTGCGGCCCGTCTTGTCCGAGAGGCGTCCCCAGTAGGGGCTGG
>DASZSK010000140.1:0-2664 GCA_035548735.1 Caulobacterales bacterium
GGCGTCGACCTCCCGCTCGAAGGCTTCTCGGTTTTTGCCGAAAGGGCGGTGATCAATGGCAAACGCTTCAACGCCCGCCGCGCGGGCCCGTTCAAGACCCGCGGCGTCCGGATTATTGGCGATGACGACAACGATCTCGTATGCGTCCTGGCGCGCGTCGAGCAGCGCCTGCAAGTTTGAGCCGCGCCCGGAAATCAGCACGCCGACGCGCTTCCTCATGCCGCGCGCACGGCCCCGATCTCGAACACGGTTTCGCCGCTGGCTTGCAGCGCGGTTGTCACCTCTTTCGCGCGCGATGGCGCGACGATGACGGCCATGCCGACGCCGAGATTGAAGGTGCGACGCATGTCGTCTTCGGGCACGTCGCCGGTTTTTTGCAGCCAATCGAATACGGCAGGGCGTTTCCACGCATCCCATGCAAACGCCGGCGCGAGGTGATCCGGCAGCGCCCGTGGCGTGTTCTCGACCAGTCCGCCGCCGGTGATATGGGCCAGGCCTTTGATGGCGCGCCCAGCGAACAGCGGGTTCAAGCTCTTGGCGTAGATGCGGGTCGGCGTGAGCAGCGCGTCAGCCAGCGTCTGACCGGAAGCGAACGGCGCCGGAGCATCCCAGGCGAGGCCCGAGCGCTCGACGATCTTGCGAACGAGCGAATAGCCGTTGGAGTGCGGCCCGCTCGACGCTAGCCCTAGAATCACGTCGCCTGCTTCGATCTCGTTGACGCGCGGCAAGAGCGTGCCGCGCTCCGCGCAGCCCAGCGCAAAGCCCGCAAGGTCGTAATCGCCCTTGGCGTACATGCCGGGCATTTCCGCGGTTTCGCCGCCGGCAAGAGCGGCGCCGGCCTGGCGGCAGCCTTCAGCGATGCCACGCACGACGCTTGCGGCTTCGTCGGCATTGAGTTTGGCGGTGGCGTAATAGTCGAGAAAGAGCACAGGCTCCGCGCCTTGCGCCGAGAGGTCGTTCACGCACATGGCGACCAGATCGATGCCGACAGTCGCGTGCCGGCCGCTTTCGATGGCGATCTTGAGTTTCGTGCCGACGCCGTCTGTGGTGGCGAGAATGATTGGGTCCTTGAAGCCGGCCGCCTTCGGGTCGAATCCAGCGGCAAAACCGCCGAGCGCCGCCTCCGCCCCTGGACGCGCCGTCGCTTTCGCGGCCGGCTTGATCAGGTCGACCAATCGTTCGCCCTCGTCGATATCGACGCCGGCATCCCGGTACGTCAGCGGTTTGGTCATCGTTCCCACTTCTCGCCGCATTCCTGGGCGAAGCCCCGCGCCCAATTAGCCTTTCGGGCGGGAGCGAGCATTGCTAGGGTCCCGCCCGTTCCCGATAAGCCCGTCGCGCAAAGAGGTTCCGGTATGAAATCCACGCCCTGGGCCGTGTTCGCCGCCATGATTCTGACGGCAGCCTTGTGCGCGTTCTCAGCCGGACCGGCAAGCGCGCAGGACCGAGGCAATGTCTTCACCGTCAGCGGCGTCAGCGTCGATGAGACAGCCGCGAACTCCGCGGCGGCGCAGCAGCAGGGATTGGCCAGCGCCCAGCGCCTGGGCTTCCAACGGCTGGAGCGGCGCCTGACGCTGCCCGACGAGCAGGCGCGGCTGACATTGCCTTTGGTCGATGGTCCGGCGCTGGAACGCATGGTGCTGTCCGTCGACGTCGAGCAGGAGCGCCGCTCGGGCACGCGCTATCTCGGTCGACTGACCGTTCGCTTCGATCCGAACCAGGTGCGCACGGTTCTGCGCAGCGCTGGCTTCACGGTTGTGGAGAATCGCACCGCGCCGGTGCTCGTGGTTCCGCTTGCGGCCGGCGATGTCGCGCCGGACACCGCCGCGCTCTGGCGGGATGTGTGGTCTACAAGCGGCTATGCCCAGGAACTTGCGCCGGTCATCGTTGCGCCGGCCGAGTTGACCGGCGCGCCCGATTGGGCGACGGCGCAGCCCTATGCGCGCGGCGAGGCCGCCGCTTCGGCAATTTATGCAACGCTGCGCGTATCCGGCGCGAACCTGAGCGCCAGCGCCACGGAAGTGAGCGCCGCCGGCGGGCGCGATCGCGGCGCGGTCGCGGCGACGGTGGGCGGCGCGGGCGATGCGGTGGCGTTGCGCGCCGCGCTGCAGACGCTGGCCGATCAGATCAATATGCGCGTCCAGAACGACTGGAAGTCGCGCAGCACCACCAGCGGTCCGCAACGGTCGCGTATTTCCGCGACCGCACTCTATGCGGATGAGGCGGCATGGGAGCGGATCAAGCAGGCGCTGCAAGGTGCGGCGGCCACCATGATCTCGGAGATTCGCATTGAGGCGGTGGGCCGCGAAGGCGCGCTCGTCTCCTTCACTTTCACCGGCCAAATTGACCAATTGGGCGCCGAGCTCAATCGCCGCGGCGTCAGCCTCGAACAGAGCCCGCAGGGGCCCGTGCTCCGGCTCAGCGGAGCGCATTGAAGCGGTGGATCAGCCGCGTCTGTTCGAATTCCGCATGGGGGAGCGATCCCCCGACACCCTGGTCGTGGCTGAAGCCAATCGCGACGCCGCCCAGCTCTTGACCGATTGGCGGAGCTGGCCGGGCGGGGCCTTAGCGCTGGTCGGCCCGAAGGGCGCAGGCAAAACCCATCTCGCACTAGCCTGGGCGCTGGAGACGGGCGCCCGCGAGGTCGTGGCGACCGCGCCGCCC
>DASZSK010000141.1:0-4883 GCA_035548735.1 Caulobacterales bacterium
TCGAGGACCGCGTCAAGAAGGCGCTCGATGAATTCGCGGGCACGTTCGCCTAATGCCGTCATTAAAAGAATTCCGGAACCGCATCGCCAGCGTGAAATCCACGCAGAAGATCACCAAGGCGATGCAGATGGTGGCGGCGGCGAAGCTGAAGCGGGCGCAAGGCTCGGCCGAAGCGGCGCGGCCTTACGCCGATCGCATGGCGCGCGTGATCGCCAATCTCGCCGCGGCGGTGAAGGGCGATAGCGCGCCGCTGTTGCTGCGCGGCACGGGCAAGAGCGACGTGCATCTCCTGGTCGTCGCGACTTCGGAGCGCGGCCTTTGCGGCGGCTTCAACACGCAGATCGTGCGGCTCGTGCGCGAGCGCATCGCCGAACTGCAGGCCGCCGGCAAGACGGTGAAGCTGCTGTGCGTGGGCAAGAAAGGGCGCGATCAGCTCCGCCGCCTCTACGCGCCGCTGATCGTCGATTACATCGATCTCTCCGGCTTCCGCACTGTCAGCGCCGGCGCGGCGCAAATCGTCGCCGCCAAGGTGCTCGAGTTGTTCGAGGCCGGCCAGTTCGACGTGGCGACGCTCTTCTTTTCGCGCTTCCGTTCGGTGATCAGCCAGGTGCCGACCGCGCGTCAGCTCATTCCCGCGGTCGCGCCCGAAGGCGTGAAGCCGCCGGATCTGAAGGGCGCGGTCTATGAATACGAGCCGAGCGAAGAGGAAATCCTCGAAGCGCTGCTGCCGCAATATCTGAGCGGTCAGATCCTGCAGGCGCTGCTCGAAAACCAAGCCGGCTTCTATGGCGCGCAGATGAGCGCGATGGACAACGCCACGCGCAACGCCGGCGATCTGATCAAGAAGCTCACGCTCCGCTACAACCGTCAGCGCCAGGCCAACATCACCAAGGAACTGATCGAAATCATTTCTGGGGCGGAGGCTCTCTAAGGAGACGCATCATGGCAGGACCGACCAAAGTTCTCGCAACGATGTCCGCGCACTGCGAAGGCGGTCGCGCCGGCGGCAAGTCCGCGCTCAAGGAGGGCGGCGTGTACTTCCATATGGAGCACGCCAAGGGTCTCGGCGGTTCGGGCGAGGGCTGCAATCCGGAGCAATTGTTCGCGCTCGGTTACGCCACCTGCTTCAATGGCGCAGTGCTGTTCGTCGCCGCGCAGAAAAAGATCGACGCCGGCAAGGCGCGCGTGACCTGCGAGGTCGATATCGGCCCCAACGAAGCCGGCGGTTTCGCGCTCGCGGCGCGGCTCAAGCTGCACGTGCCGGGCCTTTCACAAGACCAGACGCGCGAGCTGATCGAAGCCGCGCACCAGGTTTGTCCCTATTCGAATGCAACGCGCGGCAACATGCCGGTCGAACTTTCGGTCGAGTAAGCGCGCCAACAGATTGACGAGGAAGAGAAGACGATGACGAAGATGCAAGGCCGCGTGGCGCAGGTGATCGGCGCCGTTGTCGACGTGGAATTCGACGGCCACCTGCCGGATATCTACAACGCGCTCGAAACGCAGAACCGCGGCAACCGCCTCGTGCTCGAAGTGGCGCAGCATCTGGGCGAGTCGACGGTCCGCACCATCGCGATGGATTCCACCGACGGTCTCGTCCGCGGCCAGCCGGTCGAGGACACCGGCCAGCCGATCGCGGTCCCCGTGGGCGAAGGCACGCTTGGGCGCATCATGAACGTCATCGGCGAACCGGTGGACGAAGCCGGTCCGATCAAGACCGAAGCCAAGCGCGCCATCCACCAGCTCGCGCCGGCTTTCGTCGATCAGAAGCCGGTGCCGGAAATTCTCGTCACCGGCATCAAGGTCGTCGATCTGCTCTGCCCGTACTCGAAGGGCGGCAAGATCGGTCTGTTCGGCGGCGCGGGCGTCGGCAAGACGGTGCTGATCCAAGAGCTGATCAACAACATCGCAAAAGCGTATGGCGGTTATTCGGTGTTCGCCGGCGTCGGCGAGCGCACGCGCGAAGGCAACGACCTCTATCACGAAATGATCGAGTCGAACGTCAACGTGAAGGGCGGCGGCCAAGGCTCGCGCTGCGCTTTGGTGTTCGGTCAGATGAACGAACCGCCGGGCGCGCGCGCCCGCGTCGCGCTGTCTGGCCTCACCATCGCCGAGCATTTCCGCGATCAGGGCAAGGATATCCTGTTCTTCGTCGACAACATCTTCCGCTTCACCCAAGCGGGTTCGGAAGTGTCGGCGCTGCTCGGGCGTATTCCTTCCGCGGTCGGCTATCAGCCGACGCTCGCCACCGAAATGGGCGCGATGCAGGAGCGCATCACCTCGACCACCAAGGGCTCGATCACCTCGGTGCAGGCCATCTACGTGCCCGCCGACGACTTGACCGACCCCGCGCCAGCCACCTCGTTCGCGCACTTGGACGCGACCACGGTGCTCTCCCGCGCGATCTCCGAGAAAGGCATCTATCCGGCGGTCGATCCGCTCGACTCAACCTCGCGGATTTTGGATCCGCTGGTGGTCGGCGAAGAGCATTATCAGGTGGCGCGCGCTGTGCAGGAGACGTTGCAACGCTACAAAGCGCTGCAGGATATCATCGCCATTCTGGGCATGGACGAACTCTCCGAAGACGACAAGCTCACGGTGGCCCGCGCCCGCAAGATCGAGCGCTTCTTGAGCCAGCCCTTCCACGTCGCCGAAGCCTTCACCAACACGCCCGGCGTGCTTTGCGACATCAAGGACACGGTGCGCGGCTTCAAGGGGCTGGTCGAGGGCGAATACGACCACCTGCCTGAACCGGCATTTTACATGGTCGGAAATATCGAGCAGGCTATTGCCAAGGCGCAACGACTTGCGGCGGAGGCAGCATGAGCACTTGGTTTGTCGACAAACTCGGACCGGCGCCCAAACCCCCTGAAAATGTCGGCGTGACGCCGGGCGACGCGACCAATATGGCCGTTGGCCGGAGCGCTGCGCCGCAATCGGCGCCAGCGCCGAAATCCGCTCCGCAACCGCAAGCGAAGGCGGCCGCGCCGCCGCCACAGCGCGCGACCACGCCTCCGCCGGCGCCCAAGCCGCCCGAGCCGGAGCCGCCGAAGAAGAAAAAGGGCTGGTTCTGATCCATGGCCGATAAATTGACGTTCGCTCTGGTTTCGCCGGAGCGAGAGGTGTTTCAAGGCGAAGTGGACCATGTGGTGGTCCCCGGCGCCGAAGGCGAGTTCGGCGTTTCGCCGCAACACGCCCCGGTGATGAGCGTCATCAAGCCGGGCGCGCTGCGCGTGTTCAATGATGGGGCGGAGCGGCGCATTTTCGTCAATGGCGGCTTCGCCGACGTGACCCCGGAGGGACTGACGGTTCTGGCCGACGATGCGGTTGATCTCGCCGGCGTCACGCTGTCGGACGTCGATCAGCAGCTGAAGGACGCCGCCGAAGATCTCCGCGACGCCAACGACGCCAACCGGGCGGTGGCCCAGCGCGCCGTGTCGCGGCTGGAAAACATGCGGGCGGCGCTCTCGCGCTAAGCCCGCTTGACGGCCGTGTAACCTCTAGGTATCGTGTCACCTAGAGGTGACGTAATGACGCTCCAAGCCCAGCCGCGCGATCCCGGCGAACGCCGCCGCCGCGTGATCACCGCGGCCGCCATCATGCTGATGCTGATGGCCGGCGCGGCCGTGACCGCGGCGTCCACACATTCGGGCCCGCCGCGGCCGGTCGATCTGGTCCGCGACTCCGGGCTCTTGCTGCTGGCCCTGGTGATCGCGCTCCGGGCCACCACCAGCTTCACGCTCTTGAAGCGCAACGCCGAACTCGACGACGAGCTTTCGCGCGCCACCCGCGCCGGCGCCGCCCGTGCCGGCTACTGGGCGCTGCTGATCGCCATCATGGCCGCGTTTGTGGCCAGCCTCTTCATCGAGCTGCCGCTGCCGCAGATCGCGCCGCTGCTGTTGGCGGTGGGCGCGGCCGGCGCCGGCCTGCGCTTCGCGGTGCTCGAATCGCGTGGGGGGTGAGAGCGGCCCCGAACGCGGCCGCGGCGTTCGACTGAAGGACGTGCGCACCGCCGCCGGGCTGACCCAGCTCGAACTGGCGCAGCGCGTCGGCGTTTCACGCAAAACCATCAACACGGTGGAGAACGGCGTCTTCATCCCTTCGACGCTGCTGGCGCTGAAATTAGCCGAAGCGCTTAACGTCAAAGTCGAAGAGCTTTTCTTCCTGAGCTAGTTCGCGCGCTCGCCCTCGGGAAAGGCGCCGACATGATCCATGAAGAAGCGCCCCGGTGGATTGAGCGCGGCCAGAAACGCGCGCGCATGCGTTTCGGCGATGTCCTGCGAGGGAAAGGTCGAAGGCCCGGCATGCACGCCGGGAAAGCACGGACCCCAGCCCAAATCCAAGACCTGATAGAGCCGGTAATAGTTGCGCCACGCCTTCGCCGGCGGCGCATGCGGACGGGCGCGTGTGTCGGGTTGAGCGACAGCCATGGGTTATGAGGTGCGGGGCGCGCGGACCGCCGTCAAGGGCGGGCGCCCGCCTCAGCTCGTATTGGCGAAATGCGCGACGCTCAGCGCCTGCGCGCCGTCCTCGGCGGCGTCCCAGTCTTCGCCGCGCGCGTGGCCGATTGGCTTGAGCCAGCGCAGGAAGACGAATACGCGCTTTGGATCGGCGTGGAGACGCCGCGCGAGCCGCTTGGCGTGCGCGGCCGGATCGTTGAACGCGCGCACCAAAGCTTCGAAACGCCCAGCAACGCCGCCGACGGAGACGTATTCGCTTTGCGGCGTTTGACGCAGCGCACGCCGCGTGCGGCGCGCGCGTTTCAGCCTCGGCTCGACGACGATGCGAAACGTCGCGTCGAGCTTGAACGTGCGGGCGTGATCGCGCCTGCGCATCGCGCGCGGCGCGGAAATTTTTGGCGTCGGCGGCGGCGTGTTGGGTTT
>DASZSK010000142.1:0-23860 GCA_035548735.1 Caulobacterales bacterium
ATCGCCGTACACTGAGGACGAAGACGCGTAGACCAGATGCGCCAGCCTTGGCGCAGCGCGCGCATGCTCCAGAACGGCGAGGTGGCCGGCGAGATTGGAGTGCTCGTAAGCGAAGGGCGCTTCGAGCGAGTAGCGCACGCCAGCTTGCGCCGCGAGATGAAGGATGTGCGTCACCTCGCGCGCGGGCGCGGCCGCTTCGAGCGCGCCGGCCGCGGCGATGTCACACTCGACGAAATGAAACCGCGCCGATTTCAATTGCGCCAGGCGCGCGCGCTTCAACGCCGGATCGTAATAGGGATTGAGATCGTCGACGCCGACAATCTCATGGCCGGCCGCCAGCAGACGCCGGGCCATGTGGAAGCCGATGAAACCCGCAGCGCCAGTCAGGAGAAGCATGAGTCCAAATCGTGCGAGCGCGGCGACACCACGCTGATTGCGGCGGAAGCTAGCGCTGACTTGGCTGCTGTCAATCACGCTCGCGATTTCCGCTTGAGGCGCGCGGCGGAGGGAACTAGCTCATGCTTTCGCCGTTTGCGGCGAGGGGCGCCCGATGTGGTCCATTCCATTTGAAGAAATCCGCCGCTGGATGTTCGACGACGCGCTGCCGCTCTGGGGTTCGGCGGGCGTCGATCACGAACGCGGCGGCTTCCGCGAGGAGCTGAGCCTCTCGGGCGGGCCGACCGACGTAGCGTTCAAGCGCGTGCGCGCGCAGTGCCGGCAGATCTATGTGTTCTCACACGCCGATCTGCTCGGCTGGCGCCAAGGCGCGGCGCTGGCGGAGATGGGCTACGAGTATCTCGTCTCCAAAGCGTGGATGGGGCCCGATAAGGGCTGGGCGAAACGGCTCACGGCGACGGGCGACGTGCTCGATCCAACGCCCGACCTTTACGACATCGCCTTCGTGCTGTTTGCGCTCGTCTGGCGCTACCGCGCCAGCGGCGACAAGGATGCGCTGAAGCGCGCGCACGAGACGCTGGATTTCGTGCAGAACCATATGCGCCCAGAGCCGGGCGCTGAGCCGTCGGAGGGTTTTTGGCATCAACTCCCTCCAGAAGGTCCGCGCCTGCAGAACCCGCACATGCATCTGTTCGAAGCGAGCTTGGCGGCGTTCGAGGCGACGCAGGATCAACGCTTCCTCGATCAGGCGCGCGAGATCGTCGCGTTGTTCCGGGAGCGCCTCTTCGACGGACGCACGCTCGGGGAATATTTCACGCGATATTGGCGCCGACTTGATGACGAACAGGGTCGCACGATCGAGCCGGGCCACCAGTTCGAGTGGGCGTGGATCCTCGCGCAATACGCCAGGATCACCGGCGACGACACGAAGGGCGAAGCGACGGCGCTGGTGGAGTTCGCCGAGAATTATGGCGTCGACACGGGCACGCATTTCACCTTCAACAGCATCCGCGACGATGGTCTGAAGCTTGATGGCGGCTCGCGCACGTGGCCGAACACGGAACGGATCAAGGGCTGGCTCGGCCTGTTCGAGCTGACCGGACGCGATCCGCGCATGGCGGTTTCCGGTTCGGCGCGGCTGCTGCTGGATCGCTATCTCGCGGTCGAGCCGCGCGGCTCGTGGATGGACGCGTTCGACGCGGAAGGGCGGCCTGCCGCGACGGCGGCGCCAGCATCGACGCTTTACCACGTTTTTCTGGCGTTCACCGAAATTCTGCGGCTGGAGCCGAAACTCGGCGCACTTTGACGGCGTGACCTTCGCATCGAGACGCTCTAGTAAATCGAGGCATGGCGCGGGTTATTGCCATTCTCCTTGCGTGGATCGCCGCAGGCGCGGCAACGGCGCGCGCGGAAACGTACCGTCTCCAATATCAGGCCGAGATTCTGGGCGTCGTCGTCCTTGGCGAAGCACGCTACGAAGTGGCCGCATCGCCGCAGCGCTACGCCGTGCGCGGTTCGCTGCGCACCTCCGGCGCGGCGCGCATCTTCGACCAGACGCAAGTCACCGCAACGACGACGGGTACAATCAGTAACGGCGCGATTGCATGGTCGCGCTACGATCTTTCCCACGCCTACGCGCGCAAGTTCCGCCGCATCGCCATGACGCGCGCCAACGGCGCTGTGCGTGCCGACATCGCGCCGCCCTACAGCGATATGGGCGCGCCGCCGGCGACGGCGGCGCAACAAGCGGTGTCATATGACCCGCTCACCGCGATCTTTGTGCTGGGCCGCCAGATCGGAACCGCGCGCGCCTGCCGCGGTGCAGTCCCGGTGTTCGACGGACGGCAGCATTTCCGCTTATCGGTCAGCCCGCGCGCGCAGGGCCGCTTCAATGGCGGCGGCTACAATGGGCCGGCGCTGGTGTGCGCGTTTCGCTACGAACCGATCGCCGGCTTCAGCATGAACCCCGCGCAGCGCGCGCGCATTCCAGTGGCCGAAGCATGGTTCGCGCTGCCGGCGCGTCCCGGCTTCGCGCCGCCGCTGCGGTTGACCGTGCCGACGCCGGTCGGCGCCGCACAGCTTGATCTTCGCGCCTATCAGTCCGTCGACGCCTCGTCCTGATCGGAGGGATGGCGCGTGGCGGCGACCATGGCGGCGGCGGCGAAGGCGGTCGCCACCCACCATTCCTGCCACGCGCCATAGCTGACATTGGCGATCACGCCGATGGCGGCGATGGCGCCGCAGGCGCCGGCGGCGGCGAGGCGATCATGCGCAAGAGTGCGGCTTAGGCTCCACCCGCCAATCAACAAAGCGATCGCGCCGAGCACGGCGCCGGCGACGCCAAGCTCAAGCCAAATCTGCAGGCTGGCGCTGTGCGGATGCAGCGGGATCAGGCTGAAATGAAGACCGCGCAGCTCTGTTGTCTGCGTGAACGTGCGCGCAGCGTCGAGCCCGAGGCCCAGCGGATGGGTCGCGATCTGCGTCGATGCGAAATGCCAGATTTCGGTCCGCACCGCCCATGAATCGGGGAGTTTCGCCATCAGCGCGGGTGGGATCGGCGCATGCAGCATCACCCAAGGCGCGGCGAGCAGCCAAACGGCGAGCCCGAGGGTCGTCGCCAGCATGGTGAAGCGGGGCGCAAAATAGCCGACCACATAAGCCCCCAGGCCGGCGGCGAAGCCGACCGTGTTGCCGGATTGGTCGAATTGGAAGGCGACAAGAGCGGTCGCAATCAGCGCGGCGCGCCAGCCCATGCGCTGCGCTTGGGTTCCACCCGCCAGCGCGGCCATGGCTGGCCAGATCAGCGCCATCAGAACGCTCGCACCGCGCCCCGGATTGCGCATGAGAAGGCCGGTTTCGGTGTGCGGCTGGGCGAGCCGGTTCAGCGGCATGTCGCCATAGGCTTCGCCAACCAGCAGCAGAGCTGTGACGCAAACCGCCGCCGCGCCCAGCGCCCGCACAAGCCGGCGATTGCCTTCGGTGGCCCCGGACCCGGCCGCGAACAGGAGGCCGCAGAGGACGCCGCCGGCCAGACGCAAGGCCTGTCCGTGATCGGGATTGAGCGACCAATATGAAGAGACAGCGGCGAACGCCGTGAACAAAATCAAGGCGATAAGGAAGAACCAGCCGCCGGCGCCACGCGGAACGAGGTGGCGGAACGGCGTTCCCAGGACGCCGGCCAGCCCCTGCAGCGCCGCCAGCGCCATGGCCCCGCCGGCCGTCGCAGCGGGCAGGATCACGAAGAAAATTCCGAGCCCGAAAGCGCCAAGCCCTGGTCGTCTCGACTCCATGTTCGGCCCCGCTTGCGGCGCTCCCGCGGCGCGGACACTAGAAGCGTGCACGCACCTCTGTCGACCTTGCAAAATGGCAATGTTTCCCGCCCAGTCTCAGGCGAAAAAACGCTTCATCTTTGCGCGCGTTGGGTTAGTTTGGGGCGCACCTCCGGTGGGACTCTTTTGATGCACAGACTGATCCTGGCGCACGTTCCGGGCGATGAAGCTGCGGCTCAGCAATTGAGCGCAGTGGTTGAAGCGTTGTGCGTCTGCGTGCGGAGCCCCAACAGCAATGTGCAGGTGAGCCCCGGATCGGCGCTGGGAATCGTCTGGTCGGCGAAGGCGGCGGCCTCCCCAATTGCGGATCGGCTGGCGCATTTGGCGGCTATGGCGCCGTCGGCGATTCTGTTCCGCACGGATGACGCCGCGCCGTCTGCGGATTTGGCGGCGCAGCGTCTCATCAATGTTCTGCCGCATGCGACGGCCGAGGAATTGGCGTCGGCGGTGCGATTGGCGCAGCGCGCGCAGCCGCGTCGGGCGCCGGCGCGCCCGCGCCGTGAATCCGCCGCACCTGAATTTGTCGCGCGCGCGGCGAGTGAAGTGAAAGCCAGCTACGGCCGCATGTTCATGAGCGGCATGACGCGCGGCTTCGCCTCGAGTGTCGCTGTGCTCAGCTTGGGCGCGGGCGCCGCCGTCGGCGTGCAGGAAAAGGCCGGTTTGCTAGGCATTTCCGACAGTTTCGCGCATCCGTTCGAACCTGCGAACGCGCATGTCGAGCAACTCGGCGTGACCGAGGATGCGGAAGAAAACCGGGTGGCGCTGGCTCTGCCGGGGCTTATCTCTGACGCTGAGCTGGCGCATCAGGCCAATGCGCTGCGCCAGGCGGCGGCGGCGCAACGGGCGCAAATCTTCGCGCGGCTGAGTTTCGCCGAGCAGCAATTGGATGAAGCGCGTGCGCGCACGGACGCGGTGATCGCGCGCCTCGACGCCATCTCCACGCGGGTCGATCACGCGAATTTCGCGGCGGCTGCGCCAAGCGTGCTCACCGCGGCGCCGGCGGCTGCGCCGTCCGCGCCTCAGTTGGCCCAAGCACCGGCGCATGCCGAGCCCGTGGCGGCCAGCGCGCAGCAGCAGGCCGATTTGGCCCCGGTGGACGATATCTACGCGCTCACCCGCTATGTCGACCGCATCGCCGAGCCGGCGCAGCGGCAGGAAGACGCCAAGCTCGGGCTCTGGTCGCCGACCTGACCCTGAGGCGAGGCGGCGTTCGCTGCCTAAACCAAGGGCGCCCGCAGGGCTTTGAAAACCTTTTATAAGGATTGCCCTTCACCCTTCCGGATCGTTGTTGTGAACTCCTGCGGTCGCAGGGGGCGGCGAGGGCATGTCGAGACTCATTCTGGCGCATGCGCCTGGAGACGAGGCGGTCGCAGAGCGTCTGCGCAGCGCCGCCCATGGCGTCGCCACCATCGTCCTTTGCATCGGCCCCCAGACGCGTGCGCCGACGCTGGGGCCGGGCGTGCTGCTTGGCTTGGTGTGGACGCACCAGGCCGCAAGCTCGGCATCGGGCGCCTTGCTGGCGAACGTCGCCACCGGCGTTCGAGGCGCGTTTCTGATCCATGCGGATGACGCGCTTCCCAATGAGCCTCTGGCCGCGCTCCGCTTGATTGCGACGCCGGCGCACGCCGGCGCCGAAGACCTTGCGGCGGCGATGCGCTCGGCGCGGCTGATCGCGGCGCATCGGAGCGCCTCCACGCCGCGCCCGACGACAGTCGCGCTCGCCGCGGCTCAGGTTCACGCAGCCAATCCGCGCCCGACTTATGGGCGCTTGTTCCTGAGCGGTCTGACCCGAGGGCTCGCAAGCAGCCTCGCAGTGATGAGCGTCGCCGGCGGCGTCACGATCGGCATTCAGGAAAGCGCCGGCTTGGTCGGCGGTCTCGAAGCATCGGCCGCCGAGCCGCAAGCGCCGACGTCGCTGCGGGTCGCCGTGCGCGCAAGCGCTGGTCTCGTGTCGGATGATGAAATGCGCGCCGAAGCAACGAGCTTGCGTGCTTACGCGCGCGCCGAGCGTCCGCATGTGGGCGAGATGCTGACCATCGCCGACCACGATCTCGCCGACGCGCGCGAGCGCACCTCGCGCATCCTGGCGCGGCTGAAGGAATTGGCGGATTCGCCGACGCTCGGAGCGTCTCCCATGCACGCCGCGGCGCCTCCGGCCATCCTCGACGCCGATTTGCGCGGGACGATGGATCAGACGAGCGATGTCGCCGCAGCGCCGTCGGCCGATCCGCGCGGCTGACGCGCCCAAGTCCAATCACGCACTAACGAACAAGATTGCCGCAGCGGTTGCGCGGGCTTGCCAGGGCGGGTGGCGTCGCTTACAGGCCAAAGCGGGGTCTCGAAGGGAGTGTCGTGATGGCGGACAAAACCGCTCTACAAGCCGCCGCTTTGGCGTGGAACAATCCCAACGAAAGCATGGAATCAATCGAGCTGCGGATCCATGACGGATTCCCGCTGAGCGAGCTTGAGCGGCGCGGCGATATCTACGTGCACGGCATGTTCGCCAAATTTCCGTATCTGCAGCCGCACAACGATTGGCAGATCATGGAGGTTGGCTCCGGCGTCGGCTACATCATGCAGGCGCTCGCGCGCGATCTCGAGAAGCGCAAGCTCACGGGCTACAAAATCATCGGTCTCGATATCGCCGAGCACATGTTGGCGAAGGCGAGGGAACGCATTGGCGGCGATCCGCACTACGATTTCCTTCACTATGATGGATTGACCGTGCCGCGTCCGGATGCGTCGCTCGATTTCATCTACAGCATCGCCGCGATCCAGCACATTCCGAAGATCTACGTTTACAACCTGTTCTTCGAGTTCAAGCGCTTGCTGAAGCCGAATGGTTTTGCGGCCATTCACTATCTCCCGTTCACCGATCTGAAAAAGCAGAGCGAGCACATTCCCTGGCGTGACGAGGTTACGCGCCAGATCAACAACGTGCCGAGCCACTGGCACCACTTCTATTCGGTGGAAGAATTGGAGTGCGTGCTGCGCGACGGCACCGGCTTCGCCCATGTCGAAGCGCGCCCGGACGGCATGGTCTGCTTCGGTCCGACCAAACCCCGGCGCTGATCGCGGTCATCGCGCTTCTTCGCGTCCAATGTTATGCACTGGACGCGTGCGCTCGGCGGCGACGCGCACCGGGGGAGAGTCTTCGCCTTGAGCGGTGACGGCGGTACAAAAGGACCAATGAAGGCCACCTTCACCCTGGATGCCCGGGCTCTGGCGGCGCTGCCGCCGGCGAAGCGCCAGCGCATCCTGGAGGTGCTGGCCGAGCTCGCTCCGGGGTCACCGGGAACTGGGTCTTCGTCCCCTGATGACGAATTGGCGCAGCTGATCGAGGCGCTGCGCGCGGCGCCGGACGGACCTAAGGGCGCGGCGAGCCCGCGTGAGCGCGACGAACCCAGCCGACGCGACCTGCAGGCGGCGGCGGCCCGGCTTGAGAAGATCGCGCGGCGATTGGATTGGGTGGCCGAAGAGCGGCGCAACTCGCGCGAACTCGCGCAGCGCCTTTCGTCGATGGAAGCCCACGCGCGCGCCCTCGAACGCAAAGTCGATGCGGCGCACGCCGAGCTTGACGCGATGCGCCGCACGGTTTCGTGGCGCATCACGGCGCCGTTGCGGGTCACACGCACGATCCAACGCGGCTCCATGGAATTGTGGTGGCGGGTGAAGCCGCGCGTGCAGCGGGCGTGGGCGAAGCTGCGCGCCGCTTCGCCGTTTGCGCCGCCGGTGCTGGAGCTCACCAACGAAGCGCCGCCCATCGCCGTGCTGCCGCCGCCGCCCACCGACACCGAAAAGATGGACGCGCCGGCGCAGACGCCGCTGGAGAATGCGCCGGTTCGGGTGGTTGCGTTCTACGATCCAAGCGCACATCGGCATTGGCTCGACGTCGCCGCGGCGACGCCGCGCTTTGTCGACCACATGCAGCCGCGTCTGCCGAAGCTTTCCTTCTATGATCCGCGCGTCGGCGACGTCATGCGCACGCAGGCCGAGCTGGCGCGCCTGCACGGCGTCGAAGCGTTCTGCTTTCGCGTTATGTGGGGCGCGCGCGACGGCGATCATGAAGCCGTGCTCGCGCACTGGCGCGAAGCGGCGCCGGCGCTTTCGTTTTGCCTCAGCTTTGATCTGGCCGAGAGCGAAGAGGCGGAGAAGGCCGACGCCGAAGCGTTCATCGCTTATGCGGCGCCGTTTCTGAAAGAGTCGCGCTACCTGCGCGTCGGCGATCGACCTTTGATCATTGTCGCGCGGCCTGAGCGGCTCGATGATTGCGGCGCGATGGTGAAGGCTTGGCGCGGGTATTGTCTCTCGAATGGCGTCGCCGCGCCCTATTTCGCCTATACTCAAATCGGCGCTGACGACGATCCGTCCGTGTTCGGGTGCGACGCGGCGATCGAGGCGCCGCCGCATTTGTGTGCGCCACGCGATCTTACAAGCATCGCCAATGTCAGCGATCCGGACTTTGTCGGGCGCGTGCTCGACTATGCCGACATGCGCCAGCGCCGCGTGCTCTGGCGGCGGCCGAGCTATCCAATTTTTCGCGGCGTGTGTTCGGGTTGGGACGATGATCCGATCCATCCGCATGAAGGCGAGGCGCTGCACGGCGGGCGCCCCTCGCTGTTCGGCGCTTGGATCGCGACCGCGGCGCGCGAGACCGTCGCCAAGATCGTCGCGCCGCAAGAGCGCCTGGTGTTCATCGAGTCATGGAACCAGTGGTCGACTGGATCGGCTATCGAGCCGGATCAGCGCTTCGGCTATGGCTGGCTGCATGCGCTGCGCGAAGGTCTCGCCGACGCGGCGAAGCCGCAAGAGGGGCCGGCGCCGAAGCTCATCGTCGTCGTGCACGTCTTCTACATCGACATTTTCGAGCTGATCCTGGCGCAACTCGTCCGGTTCACGCAGCCCTACGAACTCATCATCACCTGTCCGCAAGAGAAGGCCGAAGATGTCGGCTTGGCGCTGGAGCGCTGGGGCGTCAGCGCCCAGGTGCATGCGTGCGAAAATCGCGGGCGCGACGTGTGGCCGTTCTTGCAGGCGATGGCGGCGCGCAAGCCAGCGCCGGAGGACGTGATCCTCAAATTGCACACCAAGCGCTCAAAGCACCGCGCGGACGGCGGCGAGTGGCGCGACCGCATGTATGCGAGCCTCCTGAGCGGCGATGCGCCGCAGCGCGCGCTCGACGCATTCGCCTTCGATCACAAGCTCGGCATGATCGCGCCGGAGGGGGTGCTCGCCCCGATCACGCTCAATTTGGCCCCGAACGAGGACGCGATCGCCGCCTTTCTCGCCCGCGCCGGCCTTGGCGAGATCGAACCCCCGGACGTGTTCGCCGCGGGATCCATGTTCTATGTGCGGGCGCGGCATTTGCAGCCGATTCTCGATCGCGAACTCGACCGAACCGATTTCGAACCAGAATCGGGCCAGCTTGACGGAACTTTCGCCCACGCGCTGGAGCGTGTGTTTACGCTGATCGTGCTGCGTCAGAAGTGCGGTGTAATCGACGCCGCCGCGCCGCGTTCGCCGGGAGACGAGCGCGAGCAGGAGAATTCCGGCGCCAATTGGCGCCTCAGATAGGGTGCTTGACCGCACGGCGTGCGGATTTCATTCTCCGCCCAGGGTGAAACCATGGCGTTAGAACAGAATTGGGCCAACACGCTCCCCGGTGTTCCCGACGTGGAATCGCCGTTCTTCGAGCAAGTGTTCGCGCGCAAAGGCGGTTCGCCGGAATGGCTGGACATCGCGCGGCGCCTCAATCGCGACGGCTACGTCGTGTTCGACTTTCCCGATCCGGAATTCGAAAAGCTCGCCGAGCAAATCAAACGCGATCTCAATCATCGCTACGATTTCGCGGGTTGGCGCAAGCAAGCGCATGCGGGCGGCGGCAGCCTGCGTGAGCAGGACGCGTGGCGTTATTCGGACTCCGCGCGCCGCATCGCTTCGAACAAGCAGGTGCTGGCGCTGCTGCAATATCTTTATGGCCGCGCCGCGTTTCCGTTTCAGACGCTGAACTTTCCGGTCGGCACGCAACAGCATTTCCACAGTGACTCAGTGCATTTCAGCAGCGTGCCGGAGCGCTTCATGTGCGGCGTCTGGGTCGCGCTTGAGGACATCGACGAGGATAACGGACCGCTGCTCTACTATCCGGGCAGCCACAAGTTGCCGTGCACGTCGAACGATCAGATCGGTTATTTCGCCGAAGATCCGATGCAGACGATGCAAACTGTCTATGAACCGATGTGGCGCGACCTCGTGCGCACTTACGGTTTCCGCGAAGAGCGCTTCAAGGCGCGCAAGGGCCAAGCTTTGATTTGGGCGGCCAACCTGCTGCATGGCGGCTCGCGCCACGAAAACCTGAATCGCACGCGTTGGTCGCAGGTAACGCATTATTACTTCGAGAATTGCTGCTACTACACGCCGATGCTGTCGGATGCGATGTTCGGGCGCATTATGTATCGCGAACCGTTCAACATCCTCACCGGCGACAATATGGAGAACTCGTATTTGGGTCGGCCGGTGCCGAAAAAGTTCATCCGCGAAACCAAGCCCGCCGTCGTGCGCGATGGCAGGGAGCCCAATTTCGATCCGAAGCTTTATCTTCTGGCCAATCCGGACGTGGCCGCCGCGGGCGTCGATCCGCTGGAGCATTACAGGAAGCATGGTAAGGCGGAGGGACGCCGCCTGCGGCCGGAATAACGAGCGCGAATTGGGTTTAAGGGGACGAGCGCGTGGTTGACACCGTGCTGCTGCATACGGCCGGAAGTGAAGAGCGCGCGACGCGCCTCGCGCAGGCGCTCACCGATCGCAACGCGATCACTTATCCCGTGGATGCGACGCAGCGCGGCGTGGGCTTCGGCCCGCAGGTTGTCGTCGTCGGCGTCGTGCCGGATGCGCCGCAGACCGACGAAGAGCGCCTGCTTGATCTCGTGCAGGCGTCGCCCGGATTGCGCCTGATCCTGACGGCGCCGCAAGCGCCGCCGCCCTTCCTGAGCAAGGCCAAGGACTGCGTCGTTCTCTCGGCCGCCGCCAACCCCGAAGGCGACGCCGCGCTCGTGCGTGCGGCGATCGCCGACGCCATTGCGGCGAAAGAGGGCGGTAAAAAGAAGCGCAAGCCCGCGCCGCCGCGCCCGTCGTCGACGCGCGTCGCGGAAACCAAGCCCGCGCCGCGGAAAGTGCGTCCGCCAAAGGAAGCGCGGGCAGAAAGAAAAGCGGAGAAGCCGCCGCGCGAATTTGATCCCAGCGCCGCGCGGCGCGCGCGGAAGTTCGGCTATTTCTTCGGCGTGGTGCTCGGCGCGGTGTTGGCCGTTACTGTCGTGCTCGCCTATCTGCACGCCCACGCGCCGCAGCCTTCCGCCTCTGTGGCGCCGCAGCCTCCGGCTGCGAACGCCGCGCAATTGAAGCCAGCGGCGCAGCCGGCTGCGCCCGCGCCAGCGCCAGCGCAGCCGCCGAGCGCCCAGTCGCCTGCGCCAGTCGCCACGCCACCGGAGACGCATGTGGCGCCGCCGGTCGCACCGGGCGTGAGCGCGCAGCCGACGCCAGCCTCGCCGGCGACCGATGAAGCCTTGCGCGGCCATCTCGAGCAGCAACAGCAGCCTTAGCGCTTTGCGCCGCGCGCCAGCACGCGGAGCGGCGACCAGATCATCACTCGCGCCATCGCGCCGCTGCCGACCTTGCGCGTGCGCTGCACCTCGCCGCGCGCGCGGACAATCTGCAGCAGTCCGACCAGCCCGGCCGCAAAGCCGCGCACGCTCGCCATGCGTCCCCGCAATAGATGCGCGCACAGGATTGTTAGCGTCGCGAGCACGTGAAATGGCGCTGTCGTCCAAAACAGCAGCGGCGGCGTGCTCTTCACGAACACCCAAAGCCGGTTGCGCGCGCCGTGAAAGTCGGCGAACGGCGAGCGCGTACCGCCGATATGGCGCACGACGGCGCGGCTGGCTTGGATCGTCGTCCCGCCGCGGAGGCGCAATCGATAGCCAAGGTCGACGTCCTCACAATAGCAGAACAGCCGCTCGTCAAAGCCGCCGAGCTGATGAAACGCCGGCATCCGATAGAGCGCCGCGGCCGCACAGGCGGAAAAGGTCTCGCCTTCGGGCGGATTGAGCGACGCCGGCTTGTGATAAAGGGCGCGGTAGGGCAGGCCGAAGCCATGCATTTCGTCGCCCGCGCCATCGAGCTGTGCGGTGTCTTCGTCGCTGATCTGCGTTGAGCCGAACGCGTCGGCGTGCGGCCAGCGCTCGGCGGCGGCCAGCAACTCGGCGAGCCACATGGGTTCGGGAAACGCATCCGGATTGAGGAACGCAACGAACGGCGTGTCGAGTTCGGCGACGGCGCGATTGTTGGCGCCAGCGAATCCAAGATTGGTTTCCGATTGAATGAGCCGCGCGTCGCGGGGCAAGTCGCCCACCATTGGGCGCTCTTCCGGTCGCGACGCATTGTCGATGACGACGAGCCGCCAGCGCTTTTCCGTCTGCGCTTCGAGCGCTGCGCGCTGGCGCGCCAGGTGCCGGCGTGAATTGTACGCAACCACCACCACGCCCACCAAGGGCGTTGCCTCCGGCGTGGGCGTTTGCTCCGTCATGTCTGGCTCTGAACACGCCCCGGCGCTTTGCGCAACCGGTTCGCCGCCGCTCACGCTTGAGCCCGCCTGCCGGAGCCGCTAGGACCAACCGGAGAGCGAAGGGGAGAGCATGCGCGTCTTGGTGACCGGGGGAGCGGGCTTTATCGGCTCGGCGCTCTGCCGCCATCTCATCCGCGACACGGATTGGCAGGTCGTCAATCTGGATAAGCTGACCTATGCCGCGAATCTGAGTTCGCTCGCCGAGATCGACCAGGATCCGCGCTACCGCTTCGTCAAAGGCGACATTTGCGATCGTGGGCTCGTCGATGGCCTGCTGGCGGAGACGCAGCCGGATGCGATTATGCATCTCGCCGCCGAAAGTCACGTGGATCGCTCGATCACGGGTTCGGCCGAATTCATCAAGACCAATATCGTCGGCACGCACACCTTGCTGGAAGCGGCGCTCGCTTATTGGAACGGCTTGAAGGACGCCGCGAAGCAGGATCGCTTTCGCTTTCTGCACGTCTCGACCGACGAAGTGTTCGGCTCGCTGGGCGACTACGGGTATTTCGTCGAGACGACCGCGTACGATCCGCGCTCGCCCTATTCGGCCAGCAAAGCCTCGTCGGATCACCTGGCGCGCGCTTGGCGGCATACGTTTGGTTTGCCGGTGCTCGTCTCGAATTGCTCCAACAATTACGGGCCGTACCACTTCCCGGAAAAACTCATCCCGCTGATGATCTTGAACGCGCTTGAGGGTAAGAAACTGCCGGTCTATGGCGACGGCAAGAATGTGCGCGATTGGCTGTTCGTCGATGATCACGTCAACGCGCTGCGCACGATCGTCGAGAAGGGCGCGGTCGGCGAGACCTACGCGATCGGCGGGCGCAGCGAGCGCGCCAATCTCGATGTGGTGCACGGCGTGTGCGACATTCTCGATGATTTGGCGCCAAACAGCGCCATCGGCGAGCGGCGCGGCCTCATTGAGTTCGTCACCGATCGCCCCGGGCACGACCGCCGCTACGCCATCGATTGCGGCAAACTCGAGAGCGAGCTGGGTTGGGCGCCGAAGGAAAGCTTTGAAAGCGGCCTTCGCCGCACCGTGCAATGGTATCTCGATCGCCGCGACTGGTGGGAGCCGATCCGCAGCGGCCGCTTCGCCGGCGAACGCCTCGGTCTGTTGAAGAGCGCCGGCTGATGGACATTGAGCGCGCCGCCATTCCTGACGTGCTAATCGTTCGCCCGAAAAAATTCGGCGACGAGCGCGGTTTCTTCTCTGAAGTGTTCAAGGCCGCGGCGCTCGAGCCGTTCGGGGTGACGCATGCCTGGGTGCAGGACAACCACTCCTTCTCCGCCGCGCCTGGCGTCGTGCGCGGTCTGCACTTCCAAGTCGGAAAGTACGCGCAGGCCAAGCTGATCCGCGTCACGCGCGGCGCGCTTTTGGATGTGGCGGTCGATATTCGCAAGGGTTCGCCGACGTACGGCCAGCACGTCGCCGTCGAACTCAGCGCCGACAATTGGACGCAGCTCTTCATACCAATCGGCTTCGCGCATGGTTTCGCGACGCTGACGCCGAACACCGAAGCGCTTTACAAGGTGACGTCCTATTGGTCGCAACCGAATGAAGGCGGCGTCTTGTGGAACGATCCCGATCTCGGGATCGCCTGGCCGATCAAGCAAAGCGAAGCGACCATCAATGCCCGCGACGCGAGCTGGCCGCGGCTCAAGGATTTCGACTCGCCGTTCACTTACCTGGGCTGAGACGCGATTTCATCCATGCAGAGCGCCAGCGCTTCGCGCCAGGGCCGCGCGCGAATGCCCAGCGCCGCTTCGATCTTCGTCGTGTCGAGCCGCGAATTGGCGGGGCGCTTCGCCGGCGTCGGATAATCCGCGGTGGTGATGCGTTTGACGCGCGCATTGGGCAGCCCGCGCCTTGCGGCTTCGGCGAAGATCGCTTCTGCGAAATCGGCCCAAGTCGCATCGCCGCCGCCGGCATAGTGAAAGACGCCGGCCGCTTCATCTTTTCCCGCGACGAGTGCTTTGGCGCTGGCGAGGCATGCGTCCGCCAGATCGCGCGCCCAGGTTGGACGGCCGAACTGATCCGCCACCACGCCGATCTCATCGCGCGTTGCGGCAAGCCGCAGCATCGTCTTCACAAAGTTCGCGCCGTGCGCTGAATAAACCCAAGACGTGCGCAGGATCGCGGCGCGCGCGCCGCTCGCAAGCACGTCGCGTTCGCCACCGGCCTTGCTGCGCCCGTAGGCGCTTTGCGGTGCAATCGGATCGCTTTCGATGTAGGGCGCACTCTTTGCGCCGTCGAACACGTAATCCGTCGAGACGTGCACGAACGGAACGCCGCGCGCGGCGCAAGCCGCCGCCATCGCCGCAGGCGCGAGCGCGTTGAGCGCCTCCGCGGCTTCGGGCTCGCTCTCGGCCTTGTCGACGGCGGTGTATGCCGCGGCGTTGATTACGGCGTCCGGCGCCGCGTCCGCGATTGCCATCGCGATCGCGGAGGTTTGCGTGAGATCGCACGCACCGCGTCCGAGTGCGACGATGCTCACGTCATCGCCGGCGCACTCGGCTAGCGCCTGCGCCAATTGTCCGCTTTTGCCGAAGACGAGGACTTTCACGAGGGTTAGGGCCGCGCCGTTTTGTCTTGTCGCGCATGAGCGCTGGCGATGTCGCGCAGATACGTGGCGTATTCCGTCTTGCCCAGCCCGAAGGCGATCTTCTCGACTTGCGCGACGTCTATATAGCCCAGATTGAGCGCGATTTCTTCAGGGCAGGCGACCTTGAGCCCCTGGCGATTTTCGATCGTCTTGATGAAGGCGGACGCCTCATGCAGCGAGTCGTGCGTGCCGGTGTCGAGCCAGGCGAAGCCGCGCCCCATCTGCTCGACACGCAATTGACTGCGTTCAAGATAGAGCCGGTTGAGATCGGTGATCTCAAGTTCACCGCGCTTGGACGGTTTCAGTGAGCGCGCGAAATCGACCACTTGCTCGTCGTAGAAATAAATTCCGGTGACGGCCCAATCAGACTTCGGCGCCTTTGGCTTTTCTTCGATGCTGATGGCCTTGCCGCTCGCATCGAATTCGACGACGCCATAGCGTTCCGGATCGCGTACGCGATAGGCGAAGACCGTCGCGCCGTCGCGCAATTGCGCCGCGTTGCGCAGCGTTTCGCTCATATTGTGGCCATAGAAGAGGTTGTCGCCGAGAATGAGGGCGCTCGGGCCGCCCTTCACGAAATCGGCGCCGATCAGGAAGGCTTCGGCCAGACCGCGCGGTTCATCCTGCACGGCGTAGCTCAGTGAGACGCCCCATTGCGAACCATCGCCGAGCGTCTCGCGGAAGAGGGGCGTGTCGCGCGGCGTGGAGATGATGAGAAGATCGCGAATGCCCGCCAGCATCAGCGTGGTGAGCGGATAATAGATCATCGGCTTGTCGTAGACCGGCAAGAGCTGCTTGCTGATCACGCGCGTCACCGGATAGAGCCGCGTGCCCGATCCGCCGGCGAGAATGATGCCTTTCACGGGCGCCCCCAGATGCGACGCTTCCCCCACGGAAGAAATTCAGTCGAGTTTTTCTTCAGCGAAGCGCGCTTGGCAAGCCGGAACTGCAACGGCGCCCGCCTTAGGAGATGATTATTCAGTCATTGCGACCATCAGTGCGTTTGCTTCAGCGTCATCCGGCGCTCGCGCGAGCAGGCGTTGAAGCGTGAGCCGCGCCTCCGCCGCGCGACCCTGCGCGCCGAGCGCCTTTGCGAGCCGCAGGTATGCGTCTGTTGCGCTGGGATTGAGCGCGAGCGCCAGCCTGAAGCGTTCGCTCGCGCGCGCGGCTTGGCCGCTGGCGAGGGCTTGATCGCCCTCGGTGCGCAGTTTCGTGAGGCGCTCGGCGACGTATGGCGCGAGCGCCGTGAGTCCGAGGTCTTCAAGCGGCGCCGGAGCGTCGATGCTCCAAAGCGCCGCCAGGGCCAGCTCGCCTTCGCCCGCGCGGGCCAGCCATTCGGCGCGCAGGAGGCTTGCTGCGGGCTCCGCGACTTGTTTGAGGGCTTCGGCGAACTTGCCGGCCGCGTCCGCGTCCATGGGATCAGGAAGCGCTTCGGCCGCGGCGCGGATCCATTCGGGCAAATGTTCGATCTCGACCACTTCACCGATGCGCGGGAGCAGCGCGAGCGTTGGCGGCGGTTGGTGGAGCGGCGGCGCTGCCGCACCGCTCATGCGACGCGCCCAGGCCCGTGCTCGCGCCAGCAACGGCCGGCAGAGATCGCGCGCATGGCGATATGCGCGGAGCGGACGCCCGCCCCAGGTGCGCGCCGCTGCCCCATAGAGCAGGCGGTGCGTCCTCGCGACGTGAAGCACGAGCGCGGCCTTGGCGCGAGACCATGGCGAAGGCGCGTTCACCAATCCCGCTCCGCATATGGCGCTTGGCGCTTAAATCCTTGACTCATGGGCCTGTTTCGCGACGCTTGGCGTGGGTGGAATCTGAGCTTCTTGCTGTCCAAAGGCAAGTTAAGCGCGCTATGACGGCGCGCAGCAGGAGTGTGGGGGACGGTTCAACATGCCCGATACGGTCGCGCCGGCGCCCGCGAGACGCAAGAAGGGCGGGACTTCCGAGGCCGCGCCGGAAGGCGTCGAAATCATTCGCGTTTCGTCCGAACCGGCGGACATCGCGCCGCGTTTTCGCGGCAATCTCGAAACGCTGACGCCGGGCAAGGTCGCCGGTTGGGTGTTCGATGCCAAAGCCCCGGGCCGCACCAATGTTGTCGAGCTGGCGCTTGATGGCCACGGGCTTGTTTCGACGCAAACCGGGCAAGATCGCCCGGACGTCGACAGGCTTGCGGGCGCGCGGTTGCGCAGCGGCTTCCAACTCGATCTCCGCGCCGACGGCGTGCAGGAGATGGCCGCTTCCATTCTGCGCCGTGCGCTCGTGCGCATTTTGCGCAGCGGTGAAGACGAAGCCGCGGCGATGCTCGAATTGCGGGTGACCGCGGCGCCGGAATTGGGCGACACGCGGCCGCCGCTCGCGCTGACGCCGGTATTTCCGCTGTCCGCCGAATTTCCGGCGCGTCGGCCGCTCGCCCAATGGGCCGCGTTCTTTGATCTCGATATGGAGCGCTTGCGCCGCGCGGCGGAAAACGAGCTGCAAAGCGCGGGGCTGACGCCGGCCCCGTCGGAAAATGCCGCTGGCGGCGCGCGCTTCATCGCGTTCTATCTGCCGCAATTCCACGCCATTCCGGAAAACGACGAATGGTGGGGGCCTGGGTTCACGGAATGGACCAGCGTTGCGACGCTGCAAAAGCAGTTTGAAAAGCACCAGGCGCCAAATCTACCCGCCGATCTCGGCTTCTATGACCTGCTGAACAAGGAAACGCGTCGCAAGCAGGCTGAGCTCGCCAAACAATACGGGCTCTACGGCTTCTGCTACTATTTTTATTGGTTCTCGGGCCGTCGCATTCTCGAGCGGCCGCTTGAGCTGATGCTGCGCGAGCGCGAACCCGATATGCCGTTCTGCCTGTGCTGGGCCAATGAACCGTGGTCGCGCCGATGGGATGGATCCGAGCAGGATGTGCTGATCGCACAACATCACGATATCGAAGGCGACCTCGCGATCCTCGACGATCTTGCGCCCTTCTTCGCGGATGACCGCTACATCCGCATCGATGGCAAAGCGCTTTTCGTCATCTACCGTATGAGCCTCATGGCCGAACCGCGTGCGTTCGTCATGCGCCTCCGGCAAGCGGCGCTCGAACGTGGGCTGGGCGAGTTGTTCATCTGCAACGTGATGAGCTTCGGCGATACCGATCCAACCGCGTTCGGATGCGACGCCGCTGTGGAGTTTCCGCCGCACAACACGCCGGCGCGCGGCGTGGATTGGGGCGAGTTGGGCGTCCCCCCCAGCTTCAAAGGGCAAATCTACGATTACGCCAGCCTGCTCGAATTGAGCGCGAGTGAAATCCGCCCGTTCGCATATTTTCCCGGGGCGATGCCGCGCTGGGACAACACTGCGCGCAAGGGTGCGACCGGGCACCTCTTCGCCCATTCTACGCCGGAGCTGTTCGAGGCTTGGCTGCGCTCCGCGGGAAAGCGCGCGTTGGAGCAATGGCCGGATACGCCGTTGGTGTTCATCAATTCGTGGAACGAGTGGGGCGAGGGCGCCCATCTCGAACCCGATCGCTTGACGGGACGGCGCTATCTCGAATCCGTGCGGCGCGTCGCTTCCGCTGATCCACGGCCCGCGCTCGCTAAGCCTTCAGACTCTGACGAGGCGGCGATGCTGGCGGCTCTCACCGCGGAAAACCAATTGTTGAGCCGACGCCTTGCCGATCTGCAGGTGCTCACCGCGCCGGAATGCATTACGCCGGGCTTTCCCGAAACATTGGCTTCGCTCGATCATGACGCCAATGGCGTGGCCTGCATCGATGGCGTCAATGTTCAGGAGCGCCGCCGCCTGTTCAGCGCCGCGCGCGCCAAAACGCTGCACATTCGCGGTTGGCACTTTTCCCGCACGGTCGGCGAAGATGAAGGCGGCTACGCCTACCTCATCCTCACCAACCCGCAGACGCGGAAGAGCTACTTCACCAGCATTCTGCATCATTTCGAGCGCCCGGACGTGGCGGAGGCGCATGGCGTCCCGGTGGAGCGCGCCACCGGCTTTGAACTGCGCGTCGATTGCAGCGCCGTCGAACCCGGTACGTACGCGATGCGCATCGTGGAGACGCGTGGGCGGATCGCTTCGCACCTCGACCCCGGTGCGCGGCTCACGCTGACGTGACGCATGACGGAAACGCAGCCTCTCGTCTCCGTCATCATCCCGTCGTTCCGGCACGAGCGGTTCATCGCGCCGTGTCTGGAATCCGTCGTGAACCAGACCCATCGTCGGCTCGAATTGATCTTGGTCGACGATTGTTCGCCGGACGCCACTTACGAGATCGCCGAGAGGTTTCTCGCCGAGCATGGCCGGCGCTTCGAGCGGGTGGTGCTGCGGCGCAATCAGGTGAACCGGGGCGCCCATGCGGGACTCAATCGCGGCGTCGGTTTGGCGACCGGCGACTTTCTGTCGTTGATGAACTCCGACGACGCATACGCGCCGACGCGCGTCGCGACTTTGGTGGACGCGCTTATGGCGGAAAAGCGCGGCTTCGCCTTCTCGCGCGTGCAGACGGTCGATGAAAACGGCGCACCGGATTTCTCCGAGGCGCTGTGCCATCACGTCTATTGGCGACCGGTATTGATGCGGCGCCGCTATCCGTCGCTCTCCTGGGCGATGCTGGCTTTTCAATTAACCGCTTCGACCGGCAACATGGTGCTGCGCCGCGCGTTGGCCGAGCGCATCGGTCAATTCAGCAATTTGCGGTACTGCCATGACTGGGATTATGTGCTGCGCGCCTGTTTTTATGACGAACCGCTTTATGTGCCCGAACCGCTCTACTATTATCGCGTGCACGGCGAGAATTCGTTCCGCGCGCTGACCCACCACGCCGTTCGTGAAACCCAGTCGGTCGTCGCGGCCCATCTCAAGCGGGTTATGGCCGCCAAGCCCTTCAATCCTCTGGCGCCCGCGCCGCAGAACTGGCCCGGACTGTTCGAGGCACTGATCGCCGCCTGCGGCCACCAAGCCACGCACGAGGCGCTTTATCACCCGTACAAGCCGCGTCATAAGACCATTGAGCCGTCAGCCTTGGCGGTTGCGCCTTAGGGCAACGCATGAGCGCTATCGACAACCCGGCGGCATGGCGCGGCCGAAAGCGGCTGTTTCTCCATGTCGGAACGCACAAGACCGGCACGACCAGCATTCAGGTCGCGTTGACTCGTATGCGCCGGAAGTTGGCCGCACGCGGCGTCCTCTATCCGGAAACCGGCGCGCCGGCCGCCAATCCGTTCGCGCAGCATCTGCTGGCCTGGTCGGTGATTAGGCGTCCGCATTACCTGCCGGTCTTCGATCCAGGCGAAGCCGGTTTCGGCGATGAGGCGAGAGCGAAGCTGTGGGAGGATCTCCGCGACGAGATCGATGACACCGAGGCGCACACGGTGATCCTCTCCTCCGAGGAATTCGATGTGCTGGCGCGCGACGAGGTCCAGGCGCTGGGGCGCGAACTCGCGGATTACGACGTGACGCCGGTGATCTTCCTGCGCAATTTCGCCGACTTGCTGGAATCGAGCTATCGCACCTCTATCGCCTACGGCGCCTTGCGGCGCGAGTTCGCCGACTACATCCACAATCAACGCATCCGGCTCGATTACGCCCAGTTCGTGCGGGAGTGGGCTGAGATCGCCGCGCATGGCCAAGTGATCGTCTTCTTCTATGACGATCCCTCGATCCGCCGCGGCGCGGTCGAAAGCTTCTTTCGTCTGATAGGGTTTGAACCCCATCAGCTTGACGGACAAGCCAGCATGACGCTCAACGAAAGCGTGCCCGCATTTGTCTGCGAGATCATGAAGTTTCTGAGGATGAAGGGGTGCGAGGAGGAACAAGTCGCGGCCTGGCTCAACCACGTGCGCACTTTGCGTTTCGGCGCGCGGGCCAATCGCGATTTCAGTTTCCTTTCGCCGGCGGTGCGCGCGGAACTCGACGAACGCTATGCCCAGGAGCTCGCCGTGTTGCGCGCCATTCCGGCGTTTGCCCAGATGAGCCGTGGCGATCCCGGCTTCGTGCGTGAAGGCGAGCCGCCGACGACGATTTCCAATGTCGCGATCGCGTTGCTGGCTTTTGCACAAGCCGCCGCAGAGTCGGCGGCCGTCGTGAATGAAGGAGAGGCCGATCATGCGCCTGCCTGAGTGGCTCTCCGACAGTGAATTCAAGCTCGGCGCGTTCAAGTTCAAGTGTCTCTTGGGCGATTATCACGCCGTCAAGACGGATGAGCACCAGCTCGTTATGCTCAAGAACAGAGAGGTTCTGACCCGCCAGCTCGACGTGTATCGTGGGCAGGACATCAAGCGGGCCTTCGAGTTCGGAATTTTTCAGGGCGGCTCGGTGGTCTTTCTCACCGAATGCCTGGAGCTTGAGCGCATGGCGGCGCTCGATTTCAGCCAACCTCTGGAGGCGTTGGACGCCATCCTGGCGCGCCACGGTCTGACGGATCGTATTCGGCTGACATATGGCGTCTCGCAAAGCGACCGCACGCGGGTAGACGACGTCATCCGCGCATCGTTTCGTCCCGGCGATCTCGACCTCATCATCGACGACGCATCGCATCTCTACGAGCACACGAAGGCGTCGTTCGAGATCGCATTTCCCTACCTAAGGCCGGGCGGCTTGTATGTCATCGAGGATTGGGGCTGGGCGCATTGGCCCGGCTACTGGCAATCCCCGGAAGCGCGTTGGCGCGACCGCCCGGCGATGAGCAATTTCATCTTCGAACTCACCATGGCCGTGGCGACGTCGCCGCGGATTTTCGCCGAACTCACCATCCTGCCGGGTGCGGCGGTGGTGAAGAAGGCGAACACGGCGCCGGTGGGAGGCGTTTTCGAGTTCGACAAGACATACGCGCTTAGAGGCAAGGCGCTGACGCACATATGAAGGGAGCGGCATGCCCTATCGGGGATTGAGCGAAGCGGAGTGGTCGCAGATGTGGCTCCGCCAAGCCGAACACAACGACGTTGCGGACTTGCCGCGCGTCGCTTCGGCGGAGCGGCAGCGTCTGTTGCATGGGGTCAGCGGCGAGCAGCCCATGCGCGGGGCGTTGCAATTTCGGCGCTTCGTGCTGGATTTTATCGGCGCCGTTGGAGCGGACGCCCGGCTGGTCGACTTTGGCTGCGGGTGGGGCCGGCACGTGCGCGTGTTCCTGAAGGATTTTGCTCCGCACAACATGTTCGGCGTCGATATCGACGCCGACAATATCGCGCTCTGCCGCGAACTGCTGCCTGACGTCAATTTCCTCCGGTGCCAAGAAGGCGCGCCACTTGGCATCGCCTCGGGCAGCGTCGATCTGGCGATCTCTTTTTCGGTGTTCTCGCATCTCAGCGAAGCGAGCGCGCGCTTTTGGCTGAACGAGCTGGCGCGCATCACCAAGCCGGGCGGGTCCATCATCGTCACCAGCTGGGGCAAGGCGCTGTTCGATATCGTCGAACGCATCAAGCGCACGGGCGAGACGAGCGTTCCATGGGAACACAACATCGCCCGCGCTTTCGTCAATTTCGACGAGATCGGGCCGCGCTACGCTGCGGGTGAATACATTTTCGGCAGGCATGGCAATTCCGGCTCGCTCGATCCCGATCTCTACGGCATCAGCTTGATGCCAAAGCAATGGGTGGAGCGGAACGCTCCGGTGACATTGCGCGCGTTTGTCGATGATCCGAAAGTGCTGCCGCAGGCGGTTTTTTGCATGACGCCGCGCTGAGCGCCGCGGACCTTGGATCGAGCAAGGAGTTGTCGGATGAGCATCCGGATTTCCGCCGATGAAGCGTTTCGGCAAACGATGCGCAATCCCGGCGCCAAATGGCCCGCACGGCAAGTCGAGCCTTCGCGCCTTGAGCCGGTGTGCGAGCCGCAATCGCGGCCGAGTTTCACGTTGCGCGAAGGCGAATCGATTTTCACCATCGGTTCCTGCTTTGCACGCAACATCGAGTGGGGGCTGCGTACGCGCGGCTACATCGTCCCGTGCCTTGATTTCGAAGCGCATCCGGAAGAGGCGTGGAGCGGCCAGGCCGCTTCTGGCTTCCTCAACAAGTACACGCCCGCAAGCATGCTGAATGAAGTGCGCGCCGCCGCTGAGAGGTGGGGCGATGCGGAGCAGGCGCGCTTTCTGGTGGAAGAAGCCAACGATCAGGTGCTCGACCTGCAGCTGCATGTCGGCGTTCCGGTGTCGCGCGCGCGGGGCCTGGAGCGGCGCCAGCAGGTATCGACGCTGTTTCGCGACGGCATCGCCGCTTCCCGCATCTGCATTATCACGCTCGGCCTGATCGAGGCTTGGTACGACGAGGAGAGCGGCGTCTATCTCAATGAAACGCCGTCTCGACCGCTGGTGCTGAAGTATCCAGGGCGTTTCAGTTTTGAACGGCTGAGCTTCGCATCGACCAAGCAATGCGTGCGGGAGGTTGTGGAGGGGGTCCGGGCGATGCGCGGGGCGGATTTGCGCCTGCTGCTGACGGTGTCGCCCGTGCCAATCCAACGCACATTCACAAGCGAGGATGTGATCGTTTCGAATTGCCACTCGAAGTCGGTGTTGCGCGCGGCCGCGGGAGAGATCGCCGACGAGTTCGAGTTCGTCGATTATTTTCCCAGCTACGAAAGCGTCACCTTGTCAGACCGCGCTTTGGCGTGGGACGACGACCTCGTTCACGTGACGAAAGAGGTCGTCGGCCGCAACGTCAAGCGCATGCTGACCGACTACACGACACCCTAAGCAGCGCTAAAGCACGAAATCGCTGTTGGTGAGGCTGATGAGGCCGCGCAGCACGATCTGGCTGTCGGCGGCGCCGTCGCCGTTGACGTCCATCGAGATGAGCGTGAAGTCGTTGGCGGCGCCGGCATTGTCGATGAAATCGTAGCGCAGTTCGCCGGCGCTGTGGGTGAAGGCGCCCGCGCCGATCAAGGTGAACGCATCGTCGCCGCCGCCGGCGATGGCGTCGATGGCGGAG
>DASZSK010000143.1:0-8632 GCA_035548735.1 Caulobacterales bacterium
CTGCGCGTCGCCGCCGACATCATCCTCCCCGCCGACGACAAGTCGCCAAGCGCAAGCGCGCTGCATGTCGATGCGTTCATCGACGAATGGGTAAGCGCGCCTTACGAAGGTCAGCAATACGACCGGGCGCTCATCCTCTCGGGCCTCGCCTGGCTCGACCACGAGAGTCAGCGGCGCAACAATGCCGACTTCGTCGCGCTCAATGACGCGCAACGACGCGCCCTCTTCGACGACATCGCCTACAAGGATCGCGTCAAGGCCGGCTACGAAAAGCCGGCGGACTTTTTCCGCCGCTTGCGCGGTCTCGTGCTCGCGGGCTTCTACACCTTGCCCGAAGGCGTCGCCGACATCGGCTATGTCGGCAATTCGCCGATTCAAGGCCCGTATCCAGGGCCAACTCCGGAAGCGCTGGCGCACTTGCGCGCCAAGCTCGAAGAACTGCACTTGCCCGCAGACCAGTTGTGATGCGGCGCTCAGCGCGCGTTCGACTCGAGATAGTCGAGCGATAGAGTGCCGGAAGCCGACAGCAATTGGTACGCGGAGATCTGCTCGTTCGCTTCCGCGCGCGCGAGATCGATTTGCGCCTGGCGCCATTCCTGTTCCGCGTTCAGCACTTCGATCGTGGTGCGCAAGCCAAGTCCCTGCTCGCGCTGCGCGCCCTGGAACGCCGCCTCCGCGGAGGCGACCTGCTCGCGCGCCGCCGTGAGCACTTCGCGTGCCGCTAGCTGTGCGTTCCAGCGCGTCACCACCTCGGCTTCGGTTTGGCGCCGACGCGCCTCGGATGCGGCGCGGGCGCTGTCGAGGCCGATTTCGGCTTGATGCGTGCGCGACCATGCATAGCCGCCATCATAAAGCGGCATGGAGAATTGCAGGCTCGCGCTCGACGAGTCCTGATAGTCGCGCATGACGTTGATGTCTTCATTGCGGTCCGCGCGCGCCACGAACGACAATTGCGGCAGGCGCGCCGAGCGTTCGATGCGGATACGCGCCGCGGCGGCGTTCTCGTTCTGGCGGGCGGCCTGCAGCCGCGGATGATTGCTGGCCTCAAGCAGCGCCGCGTCCAATGAATCCGGCGTCGTCGGTTCGGAAGGCGGCGGCGCCAAATCGTCCGGTTGAACGCCGATGATCTGGATGAATTGCGCGCGCGAACCCTCGAGCGCCGAGCGCGAAGATGCAAGCGACGCACGCGCGCCGGCGAGCCGCGCTTGTGCTTGCGAGAGATCGGTGCGCGTCACCTCGCCCACCTCAAGGCGGCGCTGCGTGCCCGCGACCTCGCGTTCGAGGCTCGTCACGTAGCCGGCGTTCAGATCGACGATCTGCTGATCGCGCCATACCGACAGATAGGCTTGCACCGCGCTCAGGAGCACGTCTTGTTCGGTCGAACGCAACGTGGCGCGCGCGCCCGAAACGCCGGCGCGGGCGAGCTCGACGTGACCGCGCCGACGCCCGCCGGTGAAGAGCTCTTCCTGCACGCGTGCGCTCGCGGTCGAAGGCGCCAGCTTGTTCTCGGTGTGCACCGGGCCGAACAGCCCGTTGGGCTGAAACGTCTCGAGGTTGCGCGTTCCGTAACTGCCGCCAATGTCGAAGGTCGGCGCATAGGCCGCGAAGGCCTGCGATCGATCCTCGTTCGCCGCAGTGACGCCGAGGCGCGCCTGTTCGAGATCGGGATTGTCGCTGAACGCCTGCTGCAGCGCGTCTTCCAACGTCAGCGCCGACGCCGGCGCGGGCGCGGCGACAGCCAGCGAAGCAAGCGACAGGGTCGCGCAGAGCCCGCGCCAGGACACGAACGCCGCCACGCTCAATTCTCCCGGAACGAGCGCCAGAGCGCCTGGTTCAGCGGCTCCAACAGATATTGCAGCGCCGTGCGCTTGCGCGTCGGAATGATGACCTGCGCCGGCAGACCCGGACGCAAGCGCAGCCGCTTGCCGTTCGGATCGACCAGCCCGTTCAGCTGCTCCGGCGGAACCGCGACACGCACGACGAAATAGCCGCGACCGGTGTGCTCATCGACCATGCGGTCCGCCGAGATGACGCGCACCGTGCCATGCAGGATCGGCACGATTCGGCCGGTGAAGGCGGTGATGCGCACTTCCGCGTGCTGGCCGGGATCGACATCGTCGGCATCCTCCGGACGCACTTGCGCTTCGACGATCAACTCCTGCCCGGCGGGCACAATGTCCATGACGCGCTCGCCCGGCCGAACGACGCCGCCCACCGTGTGCAAGGCGAGACCGACCACTGTTCCTTCCGTCGGCGCGCGCAGGCGCGTGCGTTCGAGCTGCGCCCGCGCGTTCGCGAGCTGCGGCGCCACTTCGAGGATGCGCGCCTCGACCCGACGCAGCTCTTGCGAGCGATCCTGCTGGGTGGCGGCGATCTGTGCGCGAAGCTCGCCGCGGCGGCCGTCAAGCTCGGCCAGCGAACGCTCCAGCGCGCGGACCCGCGTCAGCGGAACGAGATTGTCCGCCGCCAGCGAACGCATGCCGTCCAGTTCCTGTTGCAGCAGCACCTTCTGACTATCGATGGAGCGAATTTCGTCGTTGTAGCCGCTGATACGCGCGTCGTACTCGCTCCACGCGCCTTGGGCGCCGCCGCTGTAGCGTTGATACGCGGCGTCCGCGGCTTCCTTGTCTTCGCCGGTAAACTGGGACCATTCGGCGGGCCGCCGCAGCGTGTGCGTTCCGTTCGCTTCAGCCAGCAAGCGCGCGTCCTGCATCTGCAGATCGACCAGCTGCGAGAACAGCGCGCGATCCTGCGCGATCAGTTCTGGCGCGCTCAGCTCGACCAGGATCTGGCCCTGCGTGACATGCTGGCCTTCCTGCACGTCGAGCGCGGAGACGACGCCGCCCTCACGATGCTGCACGGTTTGACGATCGCCGGCGACGCTCACGACGCCAGAGCCCTCGATGGCGGCGTCCAGCGGCGCGAACGCCGCCCAGCCAAGGAAGATGCCGAAGAAGGCGAAGAGCGCCGCGCCGCCCAGGCGGATTTCCTTGTCAGCGCGATCATCCACGCGCGGCGCATCGGGCGCACGCACCACCGCGGAGCGCTTCAGCACGTCGGGAAGAACGCCGCTCATGTGCCGACCTTCTCGCGCGCCTCGCTGGCCGGACCGGCCAGCTTCCGCACCACTTCGTCGCGACCGCCTTGCATTTCGAGTCGGCCGTCGCGGAGCACCAGCAGCCGGTCCGCCAAGGCCATGACGCCGGCGCGATGCGCCACCAGAAGCGTCGCCGCGCCGCGCGCACGCGCGGCCCGGAGCGCCTCGATCAGCGCGTTCTCCCCTTCCTGATCGAGATGCGCGTTGGGCTCGTCGAGCACTAGCAGCGACGGCGAGCGATAGAGCGCGCGCGCAAGCGCGATGCGCTGCGCCTGACCGGGAGAAACGCCGACGCCGCCACGGCCAAGCTGATAATGATAGCCCTTCGGGAAGCGCAGGATGAAATCATGCGCGCCAGCGGCCTTCGCGGCTTCGATCACGTCCGGATCGACGGCGTTTGGATCGTCGTTCAACGCCGGCGCGAAGCGGCGGATGTTCTCCGCGATGGTGCCATCGAGCAGGCCGATTTCCTGCGGGATATAGCCGATGTGACGGCCGAGACTATCGGGCTCCCAATCCTGCAGATTGGCGCCGTCCAGGCGCACAATGCCCACTTGCGGCGCAAGCGCGCCGGCGACGACGCGCGCGAGCGTTGATTTTCCGGCGCCGCTCGGGCCGATCACGCCAACAACTTCGCATGGTTCGATGGCGAAGCTCACGTCCTGCAACGCCGGCCGCTCCGCGCCGCGGAGACGTACGCTGATGCGCTCGACGCGCACCGCGCCGCGCGGGCTCGGCAGCGCCATGCCTTCGTTGGCCGGCGCCGAAGCGATCGCTTCCTTGATCGAGCGCAGCGCGTTGCGCGCTTGGCCGATCTGACGCCAGGCGCCGACAATCTGCTCCAGCGGCCCGAGCGTGCGCGAGGCCAAGATCGAACCGGCGATCAGCGAACCCGGCGAAATCTGCCGCTCTACGGCGAGATAAGCGCCAACGCCCAGCGCGGTCGATTGCAGCGTCAGGCGCAGCCATTTGGTCAGCGCGGTGTAGACGGCCGCGCGATGCGCCAGCGTCGTCTGCAGCGTGTTGAGATCGCTGCGTTGCTTCAAACGCCGTTCGATCACCGCGCTGCGCATGCCCATGGCGCGCACGGCGTCGGCGCTGGCGCCGTCGGCCTCCTGATCCGCGTAGATGCGCGGCGTGAGTTCGCTGAGCTCGGCCAACCCCTTGCGCAGCACATGTTCGTTGCGCCAGGCGAGCAGCAGCAGGAGCGCTCCCCCGCCAGCCGTCACCACGCCGATCAGCGGATGGATCAGGAAGCACACGAGGATGAAGATGGGCGTCCAGGGCGCGTCCATCAGCGCATTGGCCGGCCCGCCCGTGACCGTCTGCCGGACAAGATCGAATTCGCGCATCACCTGCCGGCGCGCCGCTTCGCCGTCTTTGGCTTCGCGCCGCATCGCCACTTCGAGCAGCACCGGCGCGAGCATCCGCTCCAAGCGGAGGCTTAGGCGTGTCATCAACCGCCCGCGCAACATGTCGAGAAAGGTGAGTGTGCCAAGAGCGTACAGCAGGATGATGCTGACAAAGCCAAGCGTCGCCAGACCGCCCGTCGTCAGGACGCGGTCATAGACCTGCAACATGAACAGCGACGGCGACAAATAGAGCAGATTGACCGCCGCACTGAACAAAAACGCCCAAAACAGCACGTCGCGACAGGCATCCATTGCCTGCCGGTAGCGCACCGGTTCGGACGCGGCCGCGTTCACCATGAAAGTCCCATCCGCCTTCGGCGCCGACAATGGCCTCGACCCGATCCTGGGTCAAAGCTCAATCGCTGTTTCCATGCAGGTTGCGCACCACCCGGATCGGCTCAAAAACTTCTGCGCGATCGCGATCCTTGCGCGCTCGGATTCTCGCGCATGCCCGGGTCCGCTCGCGCGCCGGTGCGATCAAGCCGAGGGCACGACTTGAACTGTACCAGTTGGTACAAAAAAAGGACGACGGCGTCGCCTATGTTTCGCTTCGAGTCTATCCGGTTCCATGGTTAATGGAGCTGCTCAATAAATGACGCGCGGCCTGGCGCTGGCGGCGCGTCTGCTCGGGGGGGCCACCATCATGCCGAATACCGTGAACCTGGAATGGGATACGGACGTCTTTGCGGCGCCCACGACATCGACCGCAACGCAATATGTTTTGTCCGACGCGAACGGCTACACGCAGACGGTGTTTACCGGCACGGGCTTCACATACGACGTCCATGGCGTTCCGACCGGCGGCACGATCACCTCCGTTTCGATGGTGGCGATCGACGGCAGTCAGGTTCTCGCAACACTTTCGAATCTGCACGTCAGTCTCGCCGACTACGGCACGCTGATGAACTCATTTCTGTCGCTGCGCGACCAGATCAGCTGGGTCGGCGTCGTTGGCGATGGCGATCTCGTCGATTTCACATCGACACATATCCGGCTCGCGAACACCGACGGCACGTTCACGGATTATAATGGCACGGCCTTCTTGCAGAGCGGCGAGCAGCTCACCGGCCAAGTCACGTCAATTCAGCACATCGGCGCGAATGGCACGACTGTGCTGGAGACGGTCAACACGAACGTCACACTCGAAGTCGGCGCCGGAGCGTTGTTTGTCTGGAACGCGTCAACCAGTCTCTACAATCTGCTGCAGACCGGTTCGAACACGCTGACCGGAATCCCAAGCGGCCCGATCCTGGTCAATGGCGGCACGGTGCAGCTCGAGGCGTCGCTGCCGGATGGTCCCGGCGACGACACCATCGTCGGCTCGACCGGAAATAATTTTGTCGATTACGGCGACCACGCCGTGTCCGCGGTCACCGTCAATCTTCTCACCGGGACCTCCACCGGCGGCGGCGGCAACGATACGCTCACGAACATCCTCGGAGCCGGCGGATCGCAATTCGACGACACCATCACCGGCAACAATTCGGGCAACATCCTGCTCGGAAACAACGGCGACGATACGATCGTCGGCGGCACAGGCAATGACTGGCTGTCCGGCGAAGACGGCAACGATTCCATCGACGGCGGCGCGGGCGTCGATACCGTGGCCTTCCAGGGCGACAGCGAGACGGGCGTCACCATCGATCTCAACATCACCGGTCCGCAAAACACCGGCGGCAGCGGCACCGACACGCTGATCAACGTCGAAAACCTGTGGGGCGGCAACTACGCCGACGATTTCACCGGCAATGCCGGCGCCAACGTGCTGAACGGCAATGGCGGCAACGACATCCTCGAACCCGGCGCAGGCAAAGACGCCGTCTATGGCGGCGAGGGCGACGACCGGATCAACGTCGATGTGATGGCTTCCGGCCCCGGCAATGTCGAGACGATCGACGGCGGCAACGGCAACGATACGCTTTATGTCGATAGCGCGACCGGCACGATCCTCGCCGGGCACACCATCTCGTCCATCGAAAATTTGCAATTCTCGCCGATTGCGACCTTCGCGGCGTTCCTGTTCGGTCAGATCGGCGGGGGCTTGGCCTCCAACGCCACGATCACGGGCGGCGCCGGCGCCAATAATCTGATCTTCATTGGCCCAGCGCCCGGCGCCTATTCCCTGGCGGGGACCGCCTTCAACTTCGTGAACTGGACCGCCGGCGTCGACATGATCACGCTAACCGGGGCGTATGCCACCGCTCCCGGCAATTACGCGCTCACCGGTTCAAGCAACGCGGAGAACCTGGTCGGCGGCGCGGGCAACGACACGCTTTCCGGCGGCGGCGGCAACGATCTGCTGCACGGCGGCGGCGGCGGCGATTCCGTGGACGGCGGCGGTGGGATCGACACATACGCGATTACGCCGGGGGCGATCGACACTAACCCAGACAACGACACGTATCAGTTCCACGTCACCGATCTGGCCGGCTCGACATTCGCGAACCTCGAGAACCTGGCGATTAGCGCCAGCGGCCCAAGCTGGGTCACGATCACCTCCTCGCAACTCGCCGGCTTCGGCGCAAACGCCAACATCTACGCCGGATCGAGCAATGAATCCGACGTACTGCACGTCGTGATGAATACGACGACGCTCGATCTCTCCGGGTTCACGCTCAACAATTGGCAGAGCGTGACGGATTGGAGCGCAATCAATGGGCCTCAGGGCCTGTTCCCCGGCTTCCTCGACGCCGTCGTCATCGACGGCACGAATGGCGCCGACTCCATCATCGGTACGAGCGGCGGCGACGTGATCGACGCCGATCAATCCTCGTCGGGCGGCAACGACACGGTACATGGCGGCGACGGCAACGACATCATCGACGGATGGTCGGGCACGAACCAAATGTTCGGCGACGCCGGCAACGACACGCTGCAAGTCTATGACGAAGACTGGAGCGGTTCAGGCGGTCTCGACGGCGGCTCCGGCACGGACACGCTCCAAACGCACGGAACAATCGATTTGTCCGGCGCCACCTTGGCGAGCCTTGAACGCCTCGAAATCTGGGGCAGCGACTCGCCCTTCGCCAACGGCGTGATCCTCACCTTCTCGGCCGCGGGCGTAGCGGCGGGCTTCGCCTCCAACATGGCGATCAGCGGCTCGAGCGAGAGCGACACCATCATCATCAACGGCGCGACCACGCTGTCGCTCGCGAACTGGACCTTCAGCAACTGGACCGCCGGCGTGGACGCGATAGCGCTCAATGGCGGCGCCGGCGGAGATACGCTGACCGGATCGAGCGTGGATGACCGCATCGACGGCGGCGCTGGCGCGGACACGCTTTATGGCGGCGCCGGCAACGATCAATTCTACGCGGGACCCGGCGGATCGGCGGACGGCGCCGCCGACGACATGTATGGCGGGACCGGCGATGATCGCTACGGTGTGTTCGAAGCCGGCGACGTCGTGCACGAAAATCTGGGCGAAGGTACGGATCAGGTGGCGGCGTGGGTCAATTACACGCTAGCCGACAATGTCGAAAACGGCGCGCTTTATGGCACAGCGACGACGCTCACCGGCAACGCCCTCGCGAACGGTCTGAGCGGCAACGCACTCGCCAACGTCCTGGATGGTGGGACCGGCGCCGATGCAATGGATGGCGGCCTCGGGAACGACATCTATTACGTCGACAATGCGGGCGACGTGGTGACGGAAAACGCGTTCGAAGGAACCGACACCATCCGCTCCACCATCGGCATCGCCGCGCTCGCCGCCAATGTGGAAAATCTCGAACTGCTGAATGCGGTGGCCACCGGCAATGGCAACGGGCTCGACAACAAGATCACCGGCAACGCCGCCAACAATGCGCTGAACGGCGCGGCCGGCGCCGACACGCTGATCGGGGGCGCCGGCAACGACACCTATTTCGTCGACAATGCCGGCGACGTCGTCACCGAGAACGCCAGCGAAGGAACCGATCAGGTGTTCGCGCAAGTGTCGTTCGCGCTTTCGGCCAATGTCGAAAATCTGACGCTGCAGGGGACGGCGCTCAACGCCACCGGCAATGCGCTCAACAATGTGCTCACCGGCGATGCGCAGAAGAATCTGCTGAACGGCGCCGGCGGCGAAGACACTTTGGCCGGCGGGCTCGACAGCGACACCTATGTCTACAATTCCGCCGGC
>DASZSK010000144.1:0-7092 GCA_035548735.1 Caulobacterales bacterium
GCGCTCATAGCGAAGCTCGCCAAAGAATACGGCGTGGCGCAACGCGCCGTCAGCGACGCCGAAATCGAGGAGCGCTGCGTGCTCTCGCTCGTCAATGTCGGCGCTGACATTCTGAATGAGGGGCTCGCCTACCGCGCCAGCGATATCGACGTGATTTGGACAGCTGGCTATGGCTTCCCGCGCTGGCGCGGCGGCCCGATGTTCTACGCCGACACGCTGGGTTTGGCGCTTGTTCTTGATCGCGTTCGGATGTTTCAGGCGACGGACGGCGGCGATTACTGGCGTCCGTCTCCACTCCTAGAGAAGCTGGCGCGCGAAGGCCGTACGTTCGCGGACTGGGACAAGGCGCAACGGCAGCGCTGAGGCGCCGCCTAGCCTTTTCGGTCGTCGACTTCAATCACCACCGCCATGGACGAGTCGCCCGCGGCGCAGCCTTGAAAGAGGCCCGTTCCGCCGCCGCGCAGCGCCAGTTCTTCGATCAACTCGACGATAGCGCGCATGCCCGTCGGGCCCTGGGGGTGGCCCCAAATCAATGAACATCCGAAATTGTTAATGTCATCGACGCGCACGCCAGTCTCACGCGCGAACGCGATATCGTTTACCGCGAACGGATTGTGGGACTTGATCGCTTTCACATCCATGATCTCGACGCCAGCCTGCCGCAGCGCCTTGCGCGACGCCTCGATGGGCGCCTCCGGCATGTAAGCAAGCTCGGCGCGTGATTGGCCAAAGCCGCGCAGGCGCACGCGGATCGACGGATCCACCGCCATGGCGCGCGCTTCTTCGGCCGTTGCGATGACGAGGCCCACATTGCCGTCGGCGGGATGCGTTTGCCCCCCGAACGTCACCGTGCCGCCCTCGCGTACGGGCTTCAGCTTGGCGAGCCCTTCTCGCGATGTCTCGAACACGCCTTCATCGCCCTGCATGACGCCAGCCTCTCCCTTGAAATTCGGCTTCGGCACAGCGAACGGCAGCGTCATGAAACGCTTCTGAAATGCGCGGTCGTCCTTGAGCGCGTCCTGATATTGCTCGTAGCGGCGCAGCACGACGGCATGTTGTTCTTCCGTGGTGATCCCGTACTTGCGTGCAACGTTTTCGGCTGTGTCCAACATGGAGTGACCGCCAATGGCGTCGTTCATCATGTTGTACGTGACCTGGTCCTCGGAGCGCCCGTAACCACCGACGCCGCCCGGCGCGGGATAATAGATGTGCGCGCCGTTTGAGCAGCGGTCCGCGGTGATCAGCAGAGCGCGCTTGGCGAGGCCGGAGACCACTTCAGAGGCGCCGGCGAAGAGCACCCGGACGCCGGTCGCGCAGACTTGCGTCAGCATATGCCCTGGCGTGCGCGTCGCGCCTAGTTCGTAGAGCGGCCACGGCGCGCCATAGAACGACTGATATTGCGCGTTGGTCATTCCGAACACGCCGGACTCGAAGCTGGTGGGCTCGATGTTGCGTCGCGCCAGTTCCTGTTTGGCGACCCAGGCGGCGAACTTCATGGCGTGCAGATGCTGGAGGCTGCCCTGCCATTTCGCGAAGGGCGTCGACCAGTAAGCACCGTAAGGTATTTCTACATTCTCGAAGATCGTCACGCGTTCGGTTCTCCAACTTTCGCCCATTGCTCCCGCAAGGCGCCTTTTTGCAGCTTTCCCGATGCGGTGCGCGGCAGCGCCTCGACGAAGACGACGTGGCGCGGCGCCTTGTAAGCGGCGAGGTGCGCACGGCAGTGGCGAATGATCTCATCTGCCGAGACGTTCGCGCCAGCGGCCGGCACGATGAAAGCGACGCCGGTTTCTCCCCAACGGGAATCTGGTACGCCGACGATCGCCATCTCATGCACGCCAGCACAGGCCGCGAGCGCGGCCTCGACTTCGGCGGGATAGACGTTCTCGCCGCCCGAAACGTACATATCCTTCCAGCGATCCACGATCGTGTAGAAGCCGTCTTCATCACGACGCGCCGCATCGCCGCTCTTGAACCACCCGTCCTCGAACGCTGCGCGCGTGGCTGCTTCGTCACTCCAATAGCCGGGCGTCACCGACGGACCGCGCAACCATACTTCGCCGGTATCGCCATCCGCGGCTTCGCCGCCATCGCGCGCAACGAGGCGCAATTCGACAGTGATGGCCGGCAGCCCGGCCGATCCCGCCTTGCGACGCAGCAAATCCAAATTACCCGGCGGCATGCCCAGCACAGTACCTGCTTCGCTCATGCCGAAGCCATCAACCATGCGCACGCCATCATCGATCCATTCGCGCACCACGATGGCGGCGTGTGGCGCGCCGCCGGTTTGCAACGCCGTGAGCCTGCGAAATGGCGCTGGATCGAAGTTCGCCGCGCGCCGCATCATTTGCGCCATCTGCGGCGCGCAAAAATAGTGCGTCACGCCGAGCCCGGGATTGGTGATGTGAGCCACGGTTTCGGCCGCATCGAACCGCGCTGCGACCAGCAAGGTCGCGCCCATCTGCAACGTTGTGCGAGCGACAGCGAGCAAACCGACGACGTGGAAGAGCGGCATGTTGCACAACAATACTGAATGCGGCCCCACCTCGGCGGAGGTGGAATAATTCAGCGCCGTCGCCTGCGCGTTTCGCTCCGTCACCATCACCGCCTTAGGACGACCCGTGGTGCCCGACGTGCTGAGCAGCACCGTGACGTCGTCGCCTCGCGCGATGCGGTCGGCCCCAATCTGCGTTGGGGCCGCGGCGATCTCTGCCTCCAGCGCCGCGCCGGTGCGAATGAAAAGAGCGTCGAATGCGGCGGCGCTCACGCCGGATGCGGCATCCTCGAACTCGGCGTCATAAACCAACAGGGACGGCCCGACGCCGCTCGCGATCGTCGCAAGCTCGGCCGCGGTCAGGCGCCAATTGAGCGGCGCGTAAATCGCTCCCGTGCGGAGGCAGGCGAGGTAGAGGCAGAGCAAGTCGCTTGAATTGCGCGCCAGGCTGGCGACGCGTGCGCCCTTCACGTTGGGAAGCATGCGCCGTAACGCGGCGGCGAACTGAGAAGCGCGAGCGTCGAGCTGCGCATAGGTCAGCGAGCGGCCCACATCGAGATCACGGCATGCCACCTTGTCGGGGCGCGTCTTCGAGAAATAGGCGACTGGATCGAACGCGAAATCCAGCATCAGGCCCGCCCCAGCAGAGCCGCACGCACATCGTCATGGACGGGCGTTGCGCGGACGACGCCGGCCGCATCCCTCGTCGCATAGACGCGCACCTCGGCGGCTTCCGCGGTTTTTTCAGCGCCGACGAACACGCGATGCGCAAATCGTATCGAGGATTTGCCGATCTCCGTGACAACCGTCTCGATCACGGCGCGATCGCCGAGCTTCAATACCTTGAGATAGTCGATGCTGAGGGAAACCATCGGCACGCCAATGACGTCGCGTTCAGCTAGCTTTTCCAGCGGAAAGCCAACGCTTTCAAGCAAAGCATGCGCCGCCTCGTTCATGTAGGCGAGGACGCGTGGATAGAAGATAATTCCCGCCGGGTCGCAGTCGAACCAGGCGACCCGAAACTCGAATGACGCCGCCACGCGCGTTCTCTCCCTTTTGTATGTGTAACGTACTATCCGATTTAAACCGGGTCCAGGGCTTATCGGCGGTTGCGCCAGAGCGGCTCCCACGCTTAAGGTCGGCGGCTTGGCAAAAAGAGAGTGGCGTCCGTGACGGAACGCGAAACCCCAAGAGCCGCAGAATTCACCGGCGACCAGCAAGCGAGCCTCGGGCTCTTCTTGGCGGAGCACGACGACTCCTTCGCTGCTTTTTTCGACACCGCCCGCCGCACCGTCGCCTGCACCCCCGCGATGCGTCGAGTCGCGGCGATCGGGGCTGACCCAGCACCGGATGAACTCTTTGCATCCTTGCCTCAGCCGTGGCGCGCCGCGCTGCTCGCGGCTTTCGCTGGAACCACCACGCTCGTTGAGAGGCTGGCCATCCAAGGCAGGATCGTCACCGCTACGGTGCGTCCCCTTTGCGGTGCGGCGGGCGAGATCATCGGTGCGTCGCTCCTCTGCAAAGATGAAACGGCCCTTTCGACCCTGGAAGCGCAAGCGGCCTTGTTCGAGGAGACGCTTCGGGTCGCTATGCGCACCTCGCTCTCGGGCGCGTGGCGGCTCGATCTGAAAAGCAACTCGGTTTGGATCTCTCCCGAATATGAAGAGATCATGGGCGTGCGACTAGGCTTTGAAGACCTCACCTCGCGAACGCCTTGGTGGCTCTATGCAGAGGACGTCCCGCAATACCAGGCGTTTCTGCGTGAGCTTTCAGGCCCCTCGGGACGCGGCAGCATCGAACACCGCTTGGCGGACGCCCCGGACACTTGGATCCACGCCATTTGCGAGCGTGTCGAAGAGAATGGCGAGCGCGCCTTCGTCGGCATGGCCCGCAATGTCACCGCCCGCAAACGCGCCGAAATCGAATTGATGGACGCAACGCGGCGCGCTCAACGAACGCTGAGCGCAAAGCGCGCCATGCTCAACGACATCCTCAAGGATCTCGGCCTCTCCACGGCCGAACCCGATCCTGCCTCCGACGAAACATCCGCCTACGCAACAGGCGTCGCGGAGCTCACGCGCCAGTTCCTGAGCATCACCAGCGATCTCGAAGCGCGGGACGCGGTGCTTGGCGAAGCGGTGCAACAATTGCGCCTTTCGAGGCAGCGGGCGCATTCGGCGAACGCGGCGAAGACGCGATTCCTGGCGGCGATGACGCATGAACTGAGGACGCCGCTGAACGCGATCATCGGCTTTTCCGAGATCCTGTTGGAAGACGCCGCCGCTAAGGGGGACCCCGGCGCCGAAGCCGATCAGGAGCGCGTGCTCGTCGCGGCGCGCAAACTCCTGCACATGGTTGAATCGATCCTCGACCTCGCCGAGATCGACGGCAGCGACCGGCTTCTCGTGCTGGAGGAATTCGACCCACGCGCCGTCATCGACGAAGCCGGAAAACTGGTGCACGACCTCGTCGAAAGCAACGGCAACACCTTTTCCGTCAGCGCAGGCGACCTCGGACTTGCCTTTGGCGACCGCCGCAGGCTGAAACAATGCCTCGTCCATCTGCTTTCGAACGCATGCAAATTCACTCAGCAAGGCGAGATTGCGCTCCAGGCGGGCCGCGTGCGTGACGAAACGGGCGAACAGTTCGTATTTTCAGTGATGGATACCGGGCCGGGTATCGATGCCGCGAAGCTTGCGCGTCTGTTCGAGCCCTTCGCCCTTTCCGATCCCACTCGCGCGCAAGGCGGCGCCGGCATCGGTCTTGCGCTGACGCGCGAGATGGCGCGCCTCATGGGCGGAGATGTGACGGTGATCAGCGCCCCGGGACGGGGCTCCACCTTCACACTCCGCATCGCCGCGCGCCAACCATCGCCTAGTCACGCCGCCGCCTGAAGCGACCTACGCCCGCGGCCGCATTGCCTCCTGCGATTTGTATGTGTTACTGACAATAACGCCAAACAGGGAGAGCAGGCATGCCGGGCGCAACACCGCCATTTCGCGCCGATCACGTCGGCAGCCTCCTGCGCCCTCCAGCCCTCGCGCTTGCGCGCGCGAAGGCGGCGCGCGGCGAGATCGAGCGCTCCGAATTGCGGGCAGTGGAAGACGAGGCGATCCGCGCCTGTGTCGCCCTGCAGGAAGACGTCGGGCTGCGCTCAGTGACTGACGGCGAATTCCGCCGCACCTGGTTCCACGTCGATTTTCTCGAACAGATCAAGGGCATCGAGGCCCGCTATACGGGCGTCGCAGTCAAATTCCGCAAGTCGAGCGGCGAAGAGCTGGAAACGGCGCCGCCAAAACTTCTGGTCACGGGTAAGCTGGAACACACGCACGCCATTCAGGGAGCCGACTTCGATTTCCTGAAAAGCGTGACCAAGCGAACGCCAAAGGTCACCATCCCCTCGCCGTCGATGGCGCATTTTCGCGCCGGCCGCGCCGGCGTGGATGAAGCAGCTTACCCCACCATGGAAGGCTTTTTCGAGGACCTCGCGCGCGTCTATCGCGAAGAAATCGCCGATCTCGCTGCTCGCGGCTGCCGTTACATCCAATTCGACGACACCAATCTCGCCTATCTCTGCGACGAGAAATTCCGCGAGGGCGCGCGCGCGATGGGCGAAAACCCCGACATGCTGCCGCACACTTACGCGAAGCTCATCAATTCCTGCATGGCGGGCGCGCCGGACGACATGACGTTTGCGGTGCATTTGTGCCGCGGCAACTTCCGCAGCGCTTTCGTGGCGGAAGGCGGCTACGACCCTGTGGCGGAAGCGCTGTTCGGCGAACTCGATGTCGACGCCTTTTTTCTCGAATATGACGACACGCGCTCCGGCGGCTTCGATCCATTGCGGTTCGTGCCGAAAGACAAGTTCGTCGTGCTGGGCGTCGTCAGCTCGAAAGTCGCGGCGCTCGAACCGAAGGACGACATTAAGCGCCGCATCGACTCCGCCGCCAAAATCTTACCGCTGGAGCAATTGTGCCTGAGCCCCCAATGCGGCTTTTCCTCCACCGAGCACGGCAACGACCTCACCGAGGCGGATCAGCGCGCCAAATTACGGCTCTGCGTCGAGGTCGCCGAAGAGGTCTGGGGCGCGCTTTAGGCGCGCCCGCGCCCCACTTCCCGCTTGAATGAAGCGGCTCCGCGGAATTAGTATGTCCCACATACTATTAGCCGGCGCGTGACCGGGCGCGAGGGAGGATCGCGGCGTGCGGACACAAGTCGCCGTCATTGGCGCAGGCCCGGCCGGCTTGTTTCTGGCCTTGATGCTCCGCGCCGCCGGCGTCGATACGATCGTGCTGGAGCGCCAGACGCGCGACTATGTCGAGGGACGCGTGCGGGCCGGCGTGCTCGAGCAAATCACCGTCGACCTCATGGAGCGCCTAGGGCTGGCCGAGCGCATGCGGCGCGAAGGTCTGGTGCATCAGGGCACCAATCTCGTCGCCGACGGCGCCATGTTTCACATCGATGTCGCCGCGCTGACCGGCGGCTCCACCATCATGGTCTATGGGCAATCCGAGGTTATGAAGGATTTGGGCGACGCGGCCGCCTCACGCGGCGTCGACGTTCGCTACCAGGCCGCCGACGTCGAAATTCATGGCCTA
>DASZSK010000145.1:0-12965 GCA_035548735.1 Caulobacterales bacterium
GACGATGCAGGAATGAGCGCGCTTCGCACCAAATGGAGATTTCCTCGCCTGATTGCTCCAGCTCGCAGCGATCGAGCGTCTTCACCGGGCTTGGCGCCTGGCACTGGCTGTCGCGGAACGTCGTGAAATCATGCTGACCCAAAAGGCGCCGTGCGGCGGCCTGCATCGTCGCGACATCGAGCGGTCGCACCACGCGCCATGCCTTGCCGCGCTCGATCGCCAGCGGGGCGCGACGATTGATGATGCGATAGAGATAGATGCGCCGCATCGCGTCGAAGCGCGCGTGAAAGCCCGGCGCCGCCTCTTCCACCGAAAGCACCGATACCGGATGCGGGCGCACCAAAGCGTTGAGTCCGTCATGCACGCGGTGGGCGCTCAAATCCTTAGCGATGTCGACATGCGCCACCTGCCCCCGCGCATGCACGCCAGCGTCGGTGCGCCCGGCGCCCACAACATCCGCGCGCGCGCCAGTGAGCTTGAACACGGCCTCTTCCAGCGCGCCCTGCACGCTCGGCCCTTCGGTTAGGCGTTGCCAGCCGTGGAAGGCGCCGCCGTCATATTCGAGCGTCAGCTTGAAGCGCACGTCTTCTGCTTATTGCCGGCCGTATTCGAGCGAAGGGCAAGCCTGCGCGCCGGCGGCGCCCGGCGCCGCGTTCTTGACGCCCATGATCTTGAGGCTCGCATCGCCGGGCGTGTCCGGCTCCCACACCAGAACGTAGGCGGGCGAATCCGCGCCGCACACGCCTTGTCCGCTTTCGGGCTTCGTCTCGCTGGACACCTTGTAGACAACGACCTGCGCGGCATCGACGGGCAAGCTCATCAACGCGCGAATGGTTTGCCGCTCGACCTGCGTCGCGGGCGAAACCGTGCTGAAGCTTTCCGCTTCGAGCACGAGATGATTGGCGCCGGTGAGCGTGAGCACATCGTGCGCGGCGGCGCCCTGATCGGCTTGCGCGGCGTCGGGCATGCGCGTCGTGATCGAGACGTTGAGCGCGCCGGATGCGGCGGTGGCCGCGGGATTCGCCGGCGCGAATGCGCGGGTGGGCTCCGCTTCCGGCGCCGGCGCTTCAAGTTGCGGCCCTTGCCCAGCCGAGCTTTGCGTCGGCGCGGCGCGGTTGCAGGCGGCCACGCCAACCAAGGCGGCCATGATCAAGAGCGTGTGTGCGCGCATAAACGGCCTCATGTTTCCCCGCCGTCAAACTATCGGCGGAAAGCCTTGGGTTCAATCCAGCCGAACGCCCGGCGGAACCGGGGTCCCGCGCAAGAAATCCTGCGCTGTCATGGCCCCGCGGCCTTCGCGCTGCGCTTCGGTGATGCGGACGGCGCCTTCGCCGCATGCGACCAGAAGCGCGTCGTCCAACGTCTCCCCCGGCGCGCCTTCCCCAAGCCCCAAACGCGCATCGAGCGCTTTCACGCGCAGCTCCCCGAACATGAACCAAGCGCCCGGAAAGGGCGAGAGCCCGCGGATCTGACGATCCACTTCGCGCGCCGGCTTACTCCAATCAATGCGTGTCTCGGCATTGGTGATCTTGTGTGCGTAGCTGACGCCCTCTTCCGCTTGCGGCGCGGCTTTCAGTTCGCCGCTTGCGATTTTGGGCAAGGTGTCCGCAAGCAGGCGCGCGCCAAGCAGCGACAGCCTGTCGTGCAGGCTGCCGGCCGTATCATCCGCTTCGATCGACGTTTCTGCTCGCGCATAAACAGGGCCGGTGTCGAGCCCCTCTTCCATCTGCATGACTTCAACGCCGGTGACAGCGTCGCCGGCCATGAGCGCGCGCTGGATCGGCGCGGCCCCGCGCCAGCGCGGCAGCAACGAGGCGTGTACGTTGAGGCAACCGAGGCGCGGCGCATCGAGGATCGGCTTCGGCAGAATGAGGCCGTAGGCGACCACGATCGCCGCATCGAGATCAAGCGCGGCGAACGCTTGCTGCTCCTCCGCACGCCTCAAACTCTTCGGCGTGCGCACCTCGATGCCGCGCGCCTCGGCGAACGCATGCACCGGCGTCTTGCGTTCGTGCTTGCCGCGACCGGCGGGACGCGGGGGCTGCGAATAAACGCAAGCGATCTCGTGCCCCGCATCGAGCAAGGCGGCGAGGCTCGGAACAGAAAAATCCGGCGAACCCATGAAGGCGAGGCGCATGGCGGGCTGCATGCCCATTTTCCCGCCGCGAGGCAATGGAACCGCCGCGCCCACGCGCGCTTTGGCCCTTGGCCATGGCCAAGCCCTACAGCCCAGCCTCGCTCACCCCTGCGCAATGGTGGTGCGTGCTGAAGGAGGTGAACAACCAGTTCAACCGCACCAACCTCAATCTCGTCTCCGCCGGCATCGCCTTCTATGCGCTGATGGCGATCATTCCCGGGCTCGCCGCGACGCTGGCCTTGTTCGGCTATTTCGGCGATCCCTCCTTCATCGCCGAGCAGACGCGCGCACTGCGCGGGATCGCGCCGGACGCGGTGCTCGACATCCTCAACACGCAGGCGGCGCGTCTGCTCGGCGTCGATCGCAGCGCGCTGCTTGCGGGCGGGCTCGTCAATATCGCGCTCTCGCTGTGGAGCGCGCTGCAGGGCGCGCGCTGGGTGTTGCTCTCGCTCACCATCGTCAATCGCCGCACCGAGCGGCGGCACTGGTTTCGCCAATATGTCGTCGCGGGCCTCTTCACCTTGGGCGGCATCGGCATGATCACCTTCACGGCGCTGGTGCTTGGCGGCTTGCCGTTGGCGCTGAGCGCGCTCCGGCTGCACGCCGACATCGAGACTTGGATGCTCGCCTTGCGCTGGCCCATCCTCGGCGGCGCGGCGGTCGCGGGAGCGACCATGCTCTATCGTTGGGGCCCGCGTCGCAAAAACCCGCCGGCTTTGCGGTGGCTGTGGCCGGGCGCGATCGGCGCGCCCATTCTCTGGGTCGTCGCGTCCAGCGTGTTCACGCTGGCGCTGCGCGCTTTTCCCTCATTCGGCGCGGCCTATGGCTCGCTCGCGAGCGTCGTCGCGTTTTTGCTTTGGCTCTATGTGAGCGCGATGATCTTCATGTTGGGCGGCGCGCTCAATGCGGAGCTCGAATACTTCACCGACGACGACAAGCCCCCGGCTGGAGGCGCGGCCGCGCCACAAGACGCCGCCCGCAAGATCGATCCGCTGGAAATTTAGCCGGCGACCGACGCTGGCTTGCTGACCGTGGGCCCCTGCGGCGCGGGCGAGCCGTAAACCCCGCCGGGCGTATCCAGCAGCGGCCAGAAATTATCGCTGGTGATGAAACGCGCGCCGGCGCCCGCCGCAAGCTGGATGAGTCCGGGGCGGCGCAGATCGTCGACGAAGAACACCGCACGCTGCCGTCCGAGCCCGAGCGCCCATCGCTGAAACTGCAGGCTGACGGCCGAGCTGTCGGCTCCCTCTCGGCTCGCCGAACGCGGCAGGCGATAGCCCGCGCCCCAGACGCCGATCTGCGAGAGATTGGGCGGCGCTTGCGTCGAATGATGGAATTCCAGAAGGATGTTGCGCACGCGCGCGCGTAGCATGCCGCACCAATCCGCCAGCGTGATCAGCGGCGCGCCGTTTTCGATTTCAGCGATGCGCACGAACGCGTATTTCATGCGCGCCTGCGGCAGACGCGCCAGCCGCTCGAGAAACGCGCTGCGCGCGAGGCGGTTTTGCATCGTCGTCGAATGCACGGAGACGCCGACCGCCGGCACGGCGCGATCGAGATCATAGCCTTGCAGCGCTTTCTGCACGAGTTCGAGCCCACGAAGATCGAGTTCGCAATAATCGCGATGGCTGTTCTCGCCCTCTTCCGCGTAGCCTCGATCATAGCCGAAGCGCTCGCCGCTGCGATCCTCGAACACTGGCACGCAGGCATAGCTCGCCACCGCCTGCGGTCCCGGCGACCACATCGGCGCGAAACGCATGCGGTGCTGCGGCGGAGTGCGCGACGGCGCCTGCGGCGCGCTCAAGAGCCCGCGCAGATCGCTGCTCGAAATGCGCCGCATCTCGACGGCGAGGCCGAGTTCGCGCAGCTCCTCCTGGCTTCGGTAGAATTCCAGCAACAGGCCGCGCAGCTCTTCGGCGCGCGCCTTAAGCTGGGCCGGGTCAGCCTGTTTGTCGAAGATGATCAGGAAGCCGTCGCCAGCCGGAATGACGACATCCGTTTCGTCAAGGCAACCCTTCAGGAATGACACCGACGCCGCGCCGAGCTTCGCTTTCACCTTCGGCCATTGCGAGCCGACGCTGGCGATCACCTCCGGCAGGTTGATGAGCTGCATCTGCGCGGCGTCGAAATCGCGCTCGTCTCCCGCCGCCCTGAGGCGGGCGATGACGTCAGCGAACGTTCCATCCTGAAAGAGCATGGATGCCGGATCGCGCCCCGCGTAAGATCTGACGCAACCATTGCGCGCACCGGTTAAGAGCGCGCTAAATTCAGCAGCGACGCTAAACCAGATTTAACGATCTCGCCCGGGCCGGCGCGCGTCAGACCTTCGGCGCGTCTTCCTGCTTGGCCTTCTTAAGCTTGCGCAACGCGCTCTCGCGCTTCAGCCGCGAGAGGTGATCGATAAACAGCACGCCGTCCAAGTGATCCATCTCGTGCTGGATGCACACGGCGTAAAGGTCCTCCGCGTCCTCTTCGATCTGCTCGCCGCGATAGTTCAGGTAGCGCAGCCTGACCTTCGCCGGCCGCTCGATCTCGTCGAAGATTTCCGGCACCGAAAGGCAGCCTTCTTCGTACGGTTTCATCTCGTCGGACGTCCAAAGGATTTCCGGGTTCACGAAATAGCGCGGCTGCTTTTCTTCGTCTTCGCGCGCCAGATCCATGACGATGATGCGCAGCGGCACGCCGATCTGGATCGCCGCGAGGCCGATGCCCGGGGCGTCGTACATCGTCTCCAGCATGTCATCCATGAGCGCGCGAAGTTCGTCCGTCACCGCCCCTTCGACCGGCTTGGACTTCTGCTTCAGGCGCGGATCGGGCGCGGTGAGGATCTCGCGAATGGCCATTGCCTCCTGACGTATGAAGCGCCGGTAACGGCGTCAAGCTGATCACAGTGGTTCCCGGAACGCCTGGTTAACCGCGGGCGTTGCCTTGCCGCGCGCGCCTCACCCCGCGCCCTTTCCGTATTTCAAATGAAGGAGTTCGCGATGAGACGCCTCTTGCTCGCCACGGTCGCGGCCTCAGCGCTGGCGCTGACGCCGTCCTTGGCCGCCGCCCAGAGCAGCTATTCCCCGACCCCCGACACAACAGGCGCCGCGCCGAGCACGACCGCGCCGCCGAACGCGCCGGCCGCCATGCCGCCGGCCGAGGCCGCCGCCCCAACCACCTCGCCTGACGCTTCGACTTCGCCCGGCACGGGAACGGACGCCCAGGCTCAAAGCTCCGGCTCGTACGCGGGCGCGCAACCCTACTCCGCGACCGGCGCGAGCACCGCAAACAGCGCGACGGGCGCGACCGCGGACCAGTATGGCGCGACGGCCAACTCGAGCACCGGGACGACGACCGATCAGTACGGGACCAACACCACCGCCGCGCCGGGAACGACCACGGATCAGTACGGCGCCAATGCAAATTCTTCGACCGGGACCTACGCGGCCAACAGCACGCCTTCACCCGAAATGGTGAGCCTGGTACAGGACATGGGCCTGTCCGGCGTGCCAATGACGGCTCAAGACGTCTGCGCGCCGCGCAATGTTTCGCTGCAGCGCTCCGGCGATATGACCGCGGCGCAAAAAGTCCGCTTCGCCGTCGACTACGCATCGGTCTGCAAAACGCAGCAAGTCGTCATCCGCGCCCCGCGGGCTCAAGCGGCGCGGCTTGAGCGCCTCGTCGAGCAGCAAGGCGTGCCCGCTGACATGATCAGCACGGAGACCGCGTCATCATCGGATGCTACAGTGCAGATGACGTTCGCTGGGCTCGCCACGTCGAGCGATCAATATGCGGCGCTGTTCAATCCGCAATATGCCGCCAACGCGGGCTACAACGCCGCGACCAGCTCCGACGCGACGGGCTACAGCTCCAGCACGACCGCGCCCGCTTCGACGTACAACGCGCCGGCGCCCGCACCTTCGACAACGCCGGATGCGGCCAGCGCCCCCGCGCCCGCAACCTCGACGCCGTATGATAGCTCGTCGACCACCACCGACACGCCCTCGACCTCCTCGGACATGGGCGGCGCGACCAATCCGGACACGACGACCACCACGCCGTCGCCGAACACCTACTAGGTCGCACGCGCAAACAGCGATAAGACCCGCCCATGATCAGGGCGGGTCTTGTTGGCTACGGACTGGCGGGGCGGCTCCTGCACGCCCCGCTGATCGCGTCAGCGGGCATTGAGATCGCCGCCATCGTCACCAGCCGCATGGAAACGGCGCGCTCTGACTTTCCCAGAGCCGACGTGCTGCCGTCGATCGAGGCGTGTTGCGCGCGCGCCGACATTGATCTCATCGTCGTGGCGACGCCCGACCATCTGCACGTCCCGCACGTGCGCGCGGCGCTCGAAGCAGCCAAACATGTCGTCGTCGACAAGCCATTCGCGCCGACAAGCGCCGAAGCCCTTGATCTGATCGCGCTGGCGCAATCGCGCGGACGCATGCTTACGGTCTACCAGAACCGCCGCTGGGACGCGGATTTCCTCACGCTGCGCAAACTCAGCACCGAAGGCGCACTCGGTGAAATCGTCCACTACGCCGCCCGCTGGGATCGTTTCCGCCCCACGCTGCGGGGCGATTGGCACGATGCGCACATGCAGGGCGAACTGTTCGGCCTGGGGCCGCATCTCATGGATCAGGCGCTGGTTCTGTTCGGGGCGCCGGACTGGCTGCAAGCCGACGTCTACGATCAACGCGGCTTTGGCGCGGGCAATGACGGCTTCGAAATCCTGATGGGCAAGGGCCGCCTGCGCATCTCGCTCGCGGTGAACTTCCTCGCCGCCGACGAGGAGCGCTCGCTGCGGGTGTTGGGAACGCGCGGCGCATTCGTGAAGCATGGGCTCGACACGCAGGAAGCGGCGCTGCGCGTGCGCCAGCCGATCCATGCGCCGGATTTCGGCCGCGATCCGCCCGAACTTTTCGGTCGCTTCACCGACGCGGAAACGAAAACCGCGCGTGCGGTCCCGTCCGAGCGCGGCGATTGGGCCGCGTTCTATCGCGGCGTGGGTGACGCGCTTGAGCATGGCGGGCCGCCGCCGGTTGCGGCGCGCGACGCCGCCTTGGTCATCGCCATGCTCGAGGCGACTCTTCAATCCAGCGCCAGCGGACGCCGCATCGACATCGCTGAATTTCTGAGCAGCAAAGGTTTCGGCTAACGCAGGACGCGGCCGGCGCCGCCACCCTCCGTTTCGCGCGGCGCCCGCTGCGGCGACGGCGCGAAGCGCGCGGGAATGCGCAGCGCGCCCTGGTCGGCCACGAGATCAGACGAAGCCGCCGGCGCATCGGCGGGCTCGTTCGGCAAAGCCGCGGAAACGACGTGGCCATGCCGATCACGCGTGACTTGCCGCACGTGACCAAGCACGGTCCCGTCGTCGGCCTTCACCTCTGCGCCGACGGCGGCGTTCGGAAAATCCTGCGCGGCGGCCAGGCCTGGCAGCGCCAGCACGCAGGCAAGCAGCATCGTTCGCAACATTTGCGCTTCCGCGGATATCCCCGCGGCCCCTGTCAGCTCCTGGATGGTCAGGAGAACGAACGCGGCGACAGCCTGTTCCGACAGCAAAACGATCGCCGCCTTGCGCGGCGGCGACTGGCGGGCGATATGAGCCCCGCAGGCAGGCGGCGGACGGCCGCCCCGCCAACCCGGTCAGGTCCGGAAGGAAGCAGCCGTAACGGGTTGCGTACGGGTCGCCGTCCTGTCTGCACCTTCTCAGAAATTGGCGCGGAAACGCGGCCTCCGTCATCCCGGACGCGCGCAGCGCGATCCGGGACCCAGGGCCTGCACGCCAAGCCTTGGTAGCTCTGGGTCCCGGCTCTCCCTCCGGTCGGCCGGGATGACGTAGAGTTTCATTATTCCGCACGCGGTCCGCGCACGACCGCCGAACGGGTCGTAAAGGTAGGAAATCCGGTCCCGTCCGTATTACATACGTTCCGTGGACGACTCGACCTCCCTGTTCGGCGATAGCGCCCCCGGCCCGGGCTATCTGGTGCTGGCGCGGAAATACCGCCCCAAGACCTTCGCCGACCTGATCGGCCAGGAGGCCATGGTCCGCACCATCGCCAATTCCTTCAAGCTCGGGCGCATCCCGCACGCCTACATGCTGACCGGCGTCCGCGGCGTAGGGAAAACCACCACCGCCCGCCTGCTGGCGCGTGCGCTCAACTACAAGCACGGCGACATCGATGCGCCCTCGATCGAACTCGATCCGCCGGGCGAGAATTGCCAGGCGATCATGGAGAGCCGCCATCCAGACGTGTTCGAGATGGACGCCGCCTCGCGCACCGGCATCAACGACATCCGCGAAATACTGGACAGTGTGCGCTACGCGCCCGTCATGGCGCGCACCAAAGTCTACATCATCGACGAAGTGCACATGCTCTCGACGCAAGCCTTCAACGGCTTGTTGAAGACGCTCGAAGAGCCGCCGCCGCACGTGAAGTTCATCTTCGCGACGACCGAAATCCGCAAAGTGCCGGTGACGGTGCTGTCGCGTTGCCAACGTTTCGATCTGAAGCGTGTCGACAGCGAACGGCTCGCCGAGCATCTCGCCGGCATCTGTACGAAGGAAGGGGTGAAGGTCGATTCCGATGGGCTCGCGCTGATCGCGCGCGCCGCCGAAGGCTCGGTGCGCGACGCGCTCTCGCTGCTCGATCAGGCTTTGGTGCAAAAGCCGGGCAAGACGGTCGCCGCCGCCGATGTGCGCGACATGCTGGGCTTGGCCGATCGCGGCCGCGTGCTCGATCTCTTCGAAGCCATCGCCAAAGGCGACAGCAAGACCGCGCTGACCGAAGTGCGCAGCCAGTATGACAGCGGCGCCGATCCAGCGCTCATCATCCGCGATCTGCTGGAGATCGGCCATGACGCGGCGCGAGCGCAAGCGCTCGGGGCCGATGCGCGCATCATCGGCGGCGCCGATTGGGTGGCGCGCATCCGCGGTCTCGCCGACAAACTCAGCCCCGCGCAGCTTTCGCGCCTCTGGCAGATGCTTCTGAAGGCGTTGGAAGAGACCGGCCGGGCGCCCGATCCAATCGCCGCGGTCGAAATGGCTGTGGTGCGCCTGTGCGCGGCGCAATCGCTGCCGCCGCCGGAAGACGCCGCGCGCTTGCTGCGCGATGGCGCACCGGTTGCGTCTGCACCGCCCGTGAGCGCCGGCAAGAGTGAAGCGCCGGCGCACTCCACGCTCAATTCGTTCGAAGACGTCGTCGCGCTGGTGGCGCACGAACGGCAGATCGAATTGCAGATCGTGCTCGAACGCTCGCACGTTCTCTCGTTCGCGCCGGGTGAGATCGTCTTGAAGCCCGCTTCCAACGCGCCGCCCGATCTCGCGCGGCGGCTGATGAATTTCCTGAGCGAGTTCGCACATGAAGACTGGCGCGTGCGTTGCGAAGTCCAGACGCCGGCGGCGCCCGTCGAAAGCCTCGCCGAACGCCGCAAGCGCGAAGAGCAGCGCGCGCTCGAAGAGCTGAAAGCGCAGCCCTTCATCGCCGAAGCGCTGAAGCATTTTCCCGGCGCTGAGATCGTCGAGGTGCGTCAGCCCGAAGCGCCCGCGACCAACGCCGACGTCGTCCCCATGCCCGCGCCGCAAACGCCGCCGGCTGCGAAGCGCAAGAAGGAAGCTGACCGATGAAAGACATCTCTCAGATCATGCGCCAGGCGCAGGCCATGCAGGCCAAGATCAACGAGGCGCAGAAAAAGCTCGAAGCGATGGAAGTCGAAGGCTCGGCCGGCGGCGGCATGGTGAAGGTGCGCCTCTCGGGCAAGACCGCGCTTCTGGGCGTGACGATTGATCCGTCATTGCTGAAGCCGGACGAAGCCGAGATCGTCGAAGACCTGCTCAAGGCCGCGCATGACGACGCGCGCCGCAAGCTCGAAGACGCGCAGAACGAAGAGATGAAGGGCATCTCCGGCGGGCTCGGCATGCTGCCGGGCTTCAAGATGCCGTTTTGACGAACGCGGCGGGGTGTTCGCAAGAGTCGGTCGCGGGCTCAGTCGACATCTACGATCCCGCTTTCGTTAAAGGCGTCTTCGACCGCTGCTCGCGGCGTTATATCAACTTTTCCTACGTCTGCTCCGCCGGCTTCACTGAGCGCTGGCGCGTGCAATGCGTGGGCGCGCTGCCGCCGCTCGCGGATCGCGCGCGCGGCTACGATCTGATGGCCGGCACCGGCGAAGCGTGGCCGCATCTGCTCCGCCGCTTTCCCGACATCGAAACCATCACCGCAGTCGACATCTCCACCGGCATGCATCGTCTGGCCATGGAGCGCCTGCACAAGGAGCGCGCGGGCCGGATCAGCTTCATCGAAGACAACGTATTCGACAGCAATCTCGCCAGTGAAAGCGCTGACTTCGTCGTCTCGACCTTTGGCCTCAAAACCTTCAACGCCGAGCAACAAGCCGCGCTCGCCCAACTTGTCGCCCGCGTTCTGAAACCCGGCGGCGTCTTTTCCTTCGTCGAAGCGTCGGACCCGCGCGGCTGGTCGCTGCGCAGCCTCTACCTCTTCCACCTCAAAGGCGTGCTGCCGCTGATTGAACGCACGCTGCTGCGAGGCGCTCAGGACTTCGCGATGATCGGCGCTTATTGCACGAATTTCGGCGATTGCGGCGGCTTCGCCAAAGCCTTGCGCGCGCACGGCCTCGATGCGCGCGAACAACGCTACTTCTATGGCTGCGCCACCGGCGTCTCCGGCCGCAAGCCGGTCAATGCAGCTTCAGCTTCGGCCGGATGATGTGATTGACGTGGCCGATGGCGATCATCGCCAAGCCGCGCAGCCAGCCTTGGATCGCCAGCAAATGCATTTGGTAGAGCGACATATAGACGAAGCGCGCCAAGCGTCCTTCGATCGCCAGGCGGCCGCCGATCAGATTGCCCATCAGGCTCCCGACCGTCGAATAACGGCTGAGCGACACCAGCGATCCGTAATCGTGATAGTGGAAGGCGCGGAGCGGCCTGCCGTGCACAAGCGCGCGCAGATTATGGAATGCGGTCGCGGCCATCTGGTGCGCGGCCTGCGCGCGCGGCGGCACGGGGCGCGTCTCGCCCCCAGGCGTGAATGAACAGCAATCACCGATGGCGAAGATGCGGTCGTCACGGGTCGTTTGCAGCGTCTCGCGCACCACGAGCTGGTTGTTGCGGTTGGTTTCGAGGCCGGCGATGTCCTTGAGATAGTCCGGCGCCTTCACGCCGGCAGCCCAGACGCGCAGCTCCGCCGCGATGAACTCGCCCGCCTTGGTGCGCATGCCGCTCGGCGTGGCTTCCACAATCGCCGCGCCCGTGAGCACGCGTACGCCCAGGGCTTCAAGCTCCTCGCGCGCCGCATCCGCGAGCTTTTCCGGCAGCGCCGGTAAAATGCGCGGCCCCGCTTCGATCAGCGTCACCCGCAGCCTGCTTTCGTCGAACACTTCGAGCCCGTAATGCCGTAGGCCCGCCGCCGCATTATAGAGTTCGGCCGCCAGTTCGACGCCGGTCGCGCCGCCGCCGACGATCGCTACACGGACATAGGCGTCGGCCTGCGGCTTGACGCTCATGGTCCGCGACACGCGCAGGCAATGATCGAGCAGCTTCTGACGAAAGCGATCCGCGTCGGCGACGCTGTCCAACACCATGTAGTGTTCACGCACGCCGGGCGTGCCGAAATCGTTGGTGATCGAGCCAATCGCCAGAACGAGATAATCGTAGCGGATGCGGTGCCGTTCCATGATCTCGACGCCGTCTTCGTCATGGAGCGGCGCGATGATCACCTGGCGGTTCTCGCGGTCGACGCCCTCCATCGCGCCGAAATAGAAGCGATAGCCCCAGCGATAGCCATGACTGCGATAACCGACTTCGTCGAGATTGGCGTCGAGCGCGCCGGCCGCAACTTCATGCAGTAGCGGCTTCCAGACGTGTGTGCGGTTGCGCTCGACCAGGATGATGTCGAAATCCCTGCGTCCAAAGGCGTGACCGAGCTTCGCCACCAGTTCCAGGCCGCCCGCGCCGCCGCCGACCACGACGATCTGCGTCTTGAGCGCCGGCGCCGCAGACATCCGCTCCGCATCCGCACCCTGAACAGCGAGAGACATCGTGCCCCCTAACGACGCCGGCGCTGCTCGCCGTTCCCGACAGCCCGACCTTCGATTCGGTCGCCCTCATGCAATTGATAACCAGGGACGGCTCCCGGAACCACAAGTCGGCTTAGCCGACGCACGCCGTCTATTCGCCCTCAGTCTCGGTCAGGCTGAGCTGGGCGTCAGCAAGATCGCCGGCTCTCTTCAGCCCCACCCAGACGTCATATTGGCCGCTCATAGGCGCAGCGAATTGAATGCGCGGATTGACGCCGCCGCCGCCATTGTCGTCGCAACGCCAGGCGCCGTCAGGGCCATTGATCAGCAGAATCGTGTCGGCGGATGACGCGACACGAAGGGTCAGGGGAAATCGCCCGGCCACGTAGGTGAAGCGGAAGTCCGGCGCGCGGGCGACAAAACCAGCGCAGTCCACAGCCAGCGACGCCACATCAATGTCGCCGCCAGCCTGCACATGCGTCACCTGGGGATCGGGCGTAAATCCCGTCGCGAGATTCACGGAGCCATAGGTCGGCGGCATGCCGAGTTCCGGCGCACCAGCGGGCGGCGGTGGCGAGGGCGGCGCGACAGCTTCTTCGCCACTGTCGCGCCGGCTATGCACATCTTGAGTGCGCGCCTCATTCCCGCCAGCCGCCGCCGGCGGCGCGGCCGGCGCCGTGGACGCAATATAGCGACCGGAGGGAGGCGGCGCCGCTTCCTGCGACGCCGCGAGTTCGATGCTGCGGCGCACCGCCGAAAGGCCGACGCTGCCCATCAGCGCGCCAGACATCACCAGGGCGAC
>DASZSK010000146.1:0-3157 GCA_035548735.1 Caulobacterales bacterium
GTTGCCACATCAAACCTGCCGCTGGTTCTCGATCAAGGCGAAGCCATCGGTATCGGTGCGCGCTTGTTGCAGGATGCATGGATGATGCGCGAAACCGCGCGTTTCGCCTTGCCGCCGTCGCAACTCGCGCTCGATCCCGCCGATGAAATCGTCCTCTCGGCAAACGGCCGCAACCATCGCGTCCGCATTGCGTCCATTGACGACGCCGGGGCACGCAATCTCGAGGCCGTCGCCACCGATCCGTCGATCTACGAATCCATCTCCGGCCCGTCGCGCGCGCTCGGCGCAATCCAATCCGTCGCCTATACGGGCCGCGCGGTCGTCGCCTTCATGGATTTGCCGCTTCTCACCGGCAACGAAATCGCCTGGGCGCCAACGGCTGCGGCGTTCGCAAGCCCGTGGCCCGGTCAGGTGGTGATCCTGAAAAGCGCCACGGAATCCAACTACACGCTCGACACTGCGCTCACGCGCGCCGCGATCATCGGCGTCACAACTGCGGATTTCTACAGCGGCCCCACATCGCGCTGGGACCAAACCAACACTTTGCGGATTCGTCTCTTCAACGGAGCACTATCATCCAAAGACGATCTCACGGTTTTGGGCGGCGCCAACGCGCTCGCGCTCGAAAATCAGGACGGCGAATGGGAAATTCTCCAATTCGCCAACGCCGATTTGACCGCACCCAAGCAATGGTCGCTCACCAAACTCCTGCGCGGACAGGCCGGAACCGAATCCGCGATGCGCAACCCCGTGCCCGCCGGCGCGCGCGTTGTAGTTCTCGACGGCGCACAGAAACAGCTCGCGCTGACGCTCGATCAATACAATCTGCCTTTCAACTATCTCTGGGGACCGCAAGGCAAGCCGATTTCCGATCCCGCCTTTCAAGGCGCAACGAAACAATTCGCCGGCGCAGGTCTTCGCCCCTATGCACCGTGCCAATTGCGCGCGGCATATTCGGGCGATGATATCGCGCTCTCCTGGATTCGCCGCGACCGCTCGCCCGGCAGCGACGGTTGGGAACAAACCGAAATCCCCATGAGCGAATCCAGCGAGCGTTACGACGTCGAAATTCTCGATGCCGCAGGCGACGTGGTGCGAACCGTAAGCGCCATCGCAACGCCATCGTTGACCTACACGGCGTCCGACATCGCAACCGATTTTCCCGGCGGTCTGCCGTCGCCATTCCGTTTCAACGTCTATCAACTGTCCACAACCGTCGGCCGCGGCTCTCGTGCCACGGCGGCGATCTTCATCTGAAAGACCAACCATGACCACCGAAACCCCACGCGTGGGGCTGCCGTTCATCGCGGCGGCCCAGGCGCAGAAACATGTCACGCACAACGAAGCGCTTGCCGAACTGGATGCGCTGATCGGCGCGCGGTTCCTCGACCGCGATCTTGCAACTCCTCCATCGTCACCCAGCGATGGCGACGCCTATCTCGTTCACGCCACAGCCACCGGCGATTGGGCCGGGCAGGAAGGAAAGATCGCCTTCTGCCTCGATGGCGATTGGCGTTTCTACGCGCCCTTTGCGGGTCTCGCCGCCTTCGTTGCCGACGAAAACAAGTTCATCGCTTTCGACGGCAGCTCGTGGAACGATTACGCAGCCTATATTCCGCTCGACAATGTGGGCCAGCTCGGCGTCAACACCGCCGCCGACAGCACCAACAAATTTGCCGTGAAATCCAACGCGGTGCTGTTCGCCGCTCTCGAAGCTTCTGCCGGCGGCACGGGCGACGTCCGTTTCACGGTGAACAAGGAAACATCTTCGGACACCGCATCGCTGCTGTTTCAGAACGGCTTCTCCGGTCGCGCCGAAATCGGCCTCGCAGGCGACGACGATTTCCATTTCAAAGTCTCGCCCGACGGCAGCGCCTGGACGGATGCGATTGTGATCGACAACGCCTCCGGCCTTCTCACGCTCGCGGGCGATCCCACATCCGCCTTGCAGGCGGCCACCAAGCAATATGTCGATGCCAATAGCGGCGGAGGAGGCGGTGGCGGCGAAGCCAACACCGCCAGCAATGTCGGCAGCACCGGCATCGGCGTCTTCAAACAGAAATCCGGTGTCGATCTGCAATTCAAAAAATTGAACGCCGCATCGTCCAAGCTCGCCATCGCCGACGACACGACGAACAGCAAGATCGACATCGACGTGTCGCCTTCCAACATTGCGATCTCATCGCTTTCCGGCGCTGGTGCGCTCGCAGGCAAGAATTCGGTCGCTGTCTCCGATCTCGATACGGCCGCGAAGACGGTCGCCATCGCCTTCGTCATCGACGGCGGCGGTTCGGCCATCGCGACAGGCGTGAAGGGCAATCTGATGATCCCATTCGATTGCACGATCGCCAGCGCCACACTTCTCGCCGATCAGTCCGGCTCCATCGTGATCGACATATGGAAGGACGACTATGCGAATTATCCGCCCACCTCGGCGGATTCCATCGTCGCGTCCGCGAAACCCACGCTATCGAGCGCCGCGAAATCGCAGGATACGACACTTACAGGCTGGACCACTTCGATCTCCGCCGGCCAGACGCTGCGCTTCAACGTCGATTCCGCAACGACGGTCACGCGCGTGACGCTGCTGCTGAAAGTCGTGCGCGCATGAAGACGATCTTTCTCACCTCCGGTTCGACCTGGACTGTCCCTTCGGATTGGAACGCCAGCAGCGCAACCATCGAAGCGATCGGCGCGGGCGGGAATGGCGCGGCCGGATCGACGACCGCGGGCGGCGGCGGCGGTGGCGGCGGCGCGTATGCGGCTATCTCGGCTCCGTCGAACATCAATCCGGGCGATGTGCTTTCGATTCAGGTCGGCGCTGCTGGCGGCGGTCCCGGATCGACCGGCGATAGCTGGCTCAAGGACAACACCTCGACCATCGTCTTGCGCGCACGCGCGGGAACGAACGGCGCGAACACAGGCGCGGGCGGTGGTAGCGGTGGCGGCGCGGGCGGCGACACCGCGAATTCCGTCGGCTCGACCAAATTCGCAGGCGGAACAGGCGGCGGTTCGTCTCGGCCCGGTGGCGGAGGAGGCGGCGCGGCTGGTCCATCTGGCGCAGGCCAGTCGGGTGCAACAGCAAACGCCGCCGCAAATGTCGGCGGCGCGGGCGGCGGCGGCGCGAACGGCGGAAGCTCGAGCGCAGGCAGTTGGC